>JBBQCI010000048.1:0-30593 GCA_038318565.1 Planctomycetota bacterium | reverse complement strand
GGTTGGACGAATCTGGATTTCGATGATTCATTGCAACTCGGTCAGTTCCGGAAGCTGTGGGAGAGTCTGCAATCGGAGAGTTTGGCTGTGATCGAGGCGACGAATGCACTGCGGGGAATGCGCGGAAACTGAGTTGGCGACCGCCAGGGTTTTTTCGTGTGGTTGCCTGGACGGGAGGCGGCGGCCCACGGTCTCGCGCAGCTCGACCGGTCGCTCGGCCGCAGTCCACTATGCCGCCGAGTCCGTCGGCTTGTTCCGTAGCAGCAATCACGGAGCCAGTTGCCGACGGCCGGCTTGCAGCATGACCAGCGCATTCCAGCGCAGGGATGTACCAACGCAATCCTCTGGCCGGGTTCAGGCGAGGTTGCCGACTCCGAGGATGCGCGGCGGCTCGGCGCCCTGCCACGGAATGCTGTAGGCGACGCTGGGGTAGAGGTCGAAGTAATTATCGGCTAAGACGCGCTCGCCATCGAGGTCGAGACAGACGCCCCAGGCGAAGGTCGCGCTAGTGAAGACGGCACGACCATTCTCGACCCGCACCGAGATCTGCGCCGACTTCCAGGACATCTCGACCGGCAACGGCAACATCAGGCGATGTCGGGCGATGACGCTGCCCGCGGCACCCAGTTCGGCGAACGCCAGTTGGGTCTTGGGATCGCTCCAGGCCGAGCGTGGAAACGAGGCCAGTTCGGTCGCGGCATTGGCTGCCAGCACGACCGTCGTCCGCTGGTCCAGCGGGTAGCCGCCAGCGATGGCGAACAGACCCCAGCGCAGATCGGCCCGCACCTCGGCCATGCTGTCATTGACGCCGGTGATGACGATGCGGTCGCCCTCCTCATGCACCACGACGCTGACCGGCTGGAAGGCGCGCCGCACCGGATGAAAGGCCGGCGTGCGGCGCAGACGATGATCGACCGTGGTCCAGCTGCGTACGCACGGCCACACGTCGTTGTACATCCAGAAGATCGCAGCCCCGGTAGTTGTCGAACGGCGTCGGCGGAAGTTGGCGATGTATTCGCTCAGACCTTCGGCATGGACCAATCCGCCCCAGTAGACGAATGAAGCGATGTCCATCGCACGCAGATCCTTACCCAACCACTGCTTCAGCTGGAGGTCGGTCGAACAGACGTCATTCCAGTGGGCGACCGAATTGTCATGCTGCTGCCAAGCAAAGGTCCACGGCTTGTCCTCGCCCTTGAGCAGACATTCCCGCACCGTTGGTAGACTGTTGGGCCCGAGAACGCCGCCTTCGTTGGGGAAGCGACAGGCCATGTTCCGGTATTTGCGGTAGTCGGTGTCCCCGAAGCCCAACGACCATGGATGCTGGTCTCCTATTGTATCGTTGTTTGGGTCGGTGCCATCCGGCGACCACGGAGAACTCGGCTGCCAGTGGCGGGTAGCATCTTCGCGGGCGAACAGACGCGGCAATAGATGATGGAAGATCTGATGGCAGGGCATCACGACGTCCTTGTCGAAGCCCCAGCCCCAGTATCCCCACTCAATCTCGTTGTTGCCACACCAGGCGATCAGTGATGGCCGTCCAGCCAGTCGACGTAGCTGATAGGTCGCTTCGGCTTCGATCTCGCGATAGAAGCGCTCGTCGATGCCGGGATAGCGCGCGCAGGCGAAGATGAACTCCTGCCAGACTAGGATGCCGAGTTCATCGCAAGCGTCGTAGAAGGCCTCGTCTTCGTAGCGACCTCCGCCCCACACGCGCAGCAGGTTGAAGTGCTGTTCGACCGCCAGTTCGACCAGCCGGCGCGTCTTGCCTGGAGTAATCGCGGCAATCACCGTATCAGCGGGCACGTAGTTGCCGCCTTTGCAGAAGATGCGGCGGTTGTTGATCAGCAGGTAGAACCAGCTGCCACCGGCCGGGCAAGGGGACTGGTCGACTTCGACGCGGCGGAAACCGACCTGCTGCACATTGCGGGCCACCACCGTGTCATCTGAAAGCAGCTCGGTCACGACCTCGTAGCGGTCCTGGGCACCATGACCAATCGGCCACCACAAGCGCGGCTTGGCAATGGCGAGTTGCGCCTCGACGATCTGCGGACCGGACTTCACCGCGCAGGCGGTCACTACCTCGACACCATCACAGCGCACGCGCAGGCGCACCGGCGCGGCCGTGTCGCCCAACCCCTCGACCGCAGCGCGCACGCGCAAGTGGCCGGTGGCGAGATCAGCATCGACCGTGGCCAATGGCATGACCTGGTCGAGCCGCACCAGATCGCGGGACCATTCCAGACGCACGCCGCCCTGTAAACCGACGTTCAGCAGGCGCGGAGCCCAGTCCCATCCGGCCTCGCTCTGCGGCTTGCGCAGCCAATGACGCTTGCTGTCGCGGTGGTCCTCTTTGACGTAGCCGGTGCTAGGCAGATCGGCAGTGCCCTGCAGTCCGCTTTCGATGTCGACCGCGATCAAATTGTCGCCGGCCTTGAGCTTGGACCCAACTTCGATGCGGCAGGGGCGGAAGCTGTTGGCGTGTCGGCCGATCTCCTGGCCATTGAGGCGGATGACCGCGTGGTGGTCGAGACCCTCGAAAATCAGCCAGGCCTTGGCTCCGACGGCGGAGGCAGGCGCCTCGAACGTCCGGTCATAGCGCCAGCGGCACTGTTCAACCCAGCGTCCGGCGAGGTGCCCAAGACCGACGTGGCGATCAGGCAGGATGCCATGGCGTTCGAGATCCAGATGGACCTCGCCCGGCACCTGCGCGGTCATGGCATAGGCGGGGTCGTTGTTGGTGGTGCGCGGTCCGCGCTGAGCGTCGCTCCAGCGGAGGTCCCAGGTGCCGTCGAGCGAGATGGTGTCGAGCATGGCCACGAGCATGGCGCACCCGCACGCGTTCCGCCATGTCTTGGCGCTGCGTCCACCTATCCGATTGCGCCACCGCGCCAGCTGGCCGGAGGTGCGCCATGGACCCGGGCGAAAGCCCGGCTGAAGTGGAACGGATTAGTGAATCCAAGCGTTTCACTGACCGCACGGATCGGCCAGTCGGTACTGCGCAGCAGTTCGGCGGCGCGCTGGATCCGCCACCGCATATGCGCCTCGGCCGGGCCGCAGCCAAGCTCGTCCCGGCAATGCCGCTCCAACGTGCGTCGGGTCAGCCGGCAAGCACTGGCCAGGACAATGGTGTCGACGCGACCGGCGGGAAGGCGGGCGAACTGTGCGTGTAGCCGGGTGACAAAGCCATCTGCCGCTGGCGAAAATGCCGGCGAACGGGCGGCGGGAGGCAGGCCATCGACCAGCAGGCCGATCAACGATGCCAGTCCGACATCGAGCCGAGCCGCCGGAGCGGCCTCCTCGGCCAACTGCTGCAAGCGGGAAGCCGCCTGGATCAGGGCTTCGTCCGCGAACCGCACTGCCCGCTGCGCTGGCGCCACATCAGGAGCCAACAAACCACCAGACAAACGGAACCAGATCGCAAAATAACCGGTTCCTTCTGCTAGGTCATCCTCGTGCCAGTCGCCCGGCTGGATGACGACGGCGTGACCGGTGGCCAGTCGCACCACTTCGCCATTGATCGTGCAGCGATAGGATCCGCGACTGACGACGATGACCTCGTGTTCCACATGGCGATGTCGTTCCCACACCACCGTGCGCTGCACCTCGACATAGCTGGTCGCAAGAAAGGTCGCCAAGGCCGCCACACCCGGTTGCGGCCGGGTCACTGTACGGATCCGAGGTAGCGAAACGGCCATGGCGGCAGTCTATCCCTTGGCACGCCGACGGTAGGCGGCAGGGCCGCTGCCGACCACGCGAGCGAAGACTTTGCTGAAACGACTGCGATCGCCCAGGCCGCAACGATCACCGACAGCCTCGACCGCGAGATCGGTCGTGCGCAGCAGCTCGGCTGCTCGCGCGACACGGAAGTCACGCAGCCAACGGGCCGGCGAGGTGCCCAGACCACGGGCGAACCGTCGCGCCAGCTCTGCTTCGCTGCAGCCTGAAGCACGGGCCAAGGCAGCGCGCGGCAACGGCTGGTCGAGATGCTGTTCAACGAAATGGCGCAATGCTTCGAAGCGCTGGCCGCTATCTGCTGGCACTAGCTCGGCGATACGCTCGCCCAACAACTCGAACAACCGGGCGAAGGCTGCCCACACCACCGCATGACCCTGGGCGATCAGCGACGCGTCCGCCAGATCAGCACCGGCCTGGCTGGTAACGCTCGCCAGCCAGGCCAGCTGGAGCGGATCTCCAGGACGGGTCAGCTCGACGACCTCCTGGCAGGTCGACATCACCCGTTCGCGCGGCAGCGACGGCAGATCGACCATCGCGTTGACGTGCCGCACCGCGCCCTGGCAGCGCGCCCGCCAACGCAACCAAGCGGGTATGCAATAGAGGTGCCCGGCGCGCAGCCGGGTACAACTACCGCGCACCCAGACTTCAGCCCCGTCATCGAGATTGAGGTACAATCGCCAGGTAGGCGCGGTCATGTCCTCTCCGCACCAGCGCTGATCAATGGTGCAACCGGACAGCTCAATCAGGCGAAGCGGGAGACGGTCGCGCACTGGCACCGTTGATCCGCCACCTTGGAGCGGAAATGACACATCCGGCATCAACTTTGACATAGATAGTTCACAGGTAGTTGATGTATCATGGAGCAGACCGAGAGGAAACGTCATGTCGATCCCGACCCCCCACGGACCCGTCCCCAGTCCCCGCCAGCTCGCCTGGCATCGCCGCGAGATGTACGGCTTCGTCCACTTAACAGTCAACACCTTCACCGACCGCGAGTGGGGCTATGGCGACGAACCCGAATCAGCCTTCGCGCCTGACCAGCTTGACTGCACGCAATGGGTCGCGGCAGCCAAGGCCGGCGGCCTCAAGGGTCTGATTCTAACCGCCAAGCATCATGACGGGTTCTGCCTGTGGCCGACCGCGACCACCACGCACAATATAACCCGCTCACCGTTCCGCGACGGCAAGGGCGACCTGGTGCGTGAGTTCGTCGATGCCTGCCGCGCTGGTGGCATCGCCTGCGGCCTGTACTGCTCGCCGTGGGACCGCAACCATCCCGCCTACGGCACTCCGGCCTACGTCGAGGTGTTTCACGCCCAGTGGCGTGAACTGCTCAGTAATTATGGACCGCTCTGTGAGCTGTGGTTCGACGGCGCCAACGGTGGCGACGGATTCTACGGCGGGGCACGCGAAAAACGCTCAATTGACCATCTGACCTACTACCGCCTCGACGACCTCTGGGCGATGTGTCGGCACCTGCAGCCCGAAGCCTGCATGTTTAGCGACGCTGGTCCCGACCTGCGCTGGTGCGGCAACGAGGGCGGGTTCACCAGTTCAACCTGCTGGTCGAAGGTGCGACCAGAGGGCTTCGCCCCCGGCAAGGTGGATTCGCAGCAGCGCCTCGTCGAGGGCGATGAGGACGGCAGCATCTGGCGGCCAGTCGAAGTCGACGTCAGCATCCGTCCAGGTTGGTTCTGGCACCAGCATGAGCGTGCCCGCAGCAGCGAGAACCTCTTCCGTACGTGGCTGGCCAGCGTTGGACGCGGGGCCGGACTGAATCTCAACCTTGCCCCCGACAAACGTGGCCTGATTCCGGAATCCGACGTCGTCGAGTTGGCCCGATTCCATGGTCTGGTCGAAGGATTCACTGCCGTGGATCTCGTCCGCGGCCGAGCAACCGGAGAACACGCACCGCTGACCGACGGCGATCGCGACACCTTCTGGGCGGCACCTGCCGCCACGGCTGACCTGGTGATCGAACTGGGCGGCGCTAAGGAGATCGCCGGACTTCGTCTTGAAGAGGCGATCCGCTTCGGCCAGCGCGTCCAAGCGTTCGCCGTCGACGTACGAGCCTGCGGTGCTTGGTATGAAGTGGCCCGCGGCACGACGATCGGCGCGCAGCGCATCCTGCAGACCGGCAATATGCACGGCGATGCGATCCGTCTACGCATCCTGGCAAGCCAAGCCCCAGCCGTGCTGGCTCGGTTGATGGTGTACGCCGGGTAGGTTGGTCACCCTGCCGGATCAATTCCATGCTGGTGCTGCCAGCGGATCGTGCGATTGACCCCATGGCCTGACCGTGGCCAATAGCACTATGCCCAAGCCAGCAACCCCCGCCCTGCCGACAGACCACCCGTTGCGCCAGGCGCGCTGGCTGTGGCCGGGCGGCTTCACTTATCTGGTGAACAGCTTCGCCCAATTCCGCAAAGATTTCACCCTGACCAAGGTGCCGAAGGCGGCGCCGCTGTTCATCACTGCCGACCAGCATTACCGGCTGTGGATCAACGGCCGCTATGTCACGCGCGGCCCAGCGCGCGGCTACCAGACCTCGTGGCCATTCGATGAGATCGACGTCGCATCCTATCTGCAACCCGGCGCCAACTGGTTGGCGGTTGAAGCCTACAATCCGGGGATTTCGACCTTCCAGTACATCCACCAGACCGCCGCCGGCCTGCTGGTCGCGGCGACGTGGGGCACGTTCACTTTGCTCAGCGACACCACCTGGCTCGCGCGCCGCAGCAAGGCGCAGCGCGCCGACACCGCCCGCCTCTCGCTACAGATTGACTTTCAGGAACACGTCGACGCGACCATCGATGACCGCAGCTGGATCACCAGCCCGACCGCGCCGACCGGCTGGACCAACGACCTGAAGCACTACATGGGCAGCGGCATGGAGGCTGTCGCCTTCAGTCGTCCGCCATGGGATACCGTCGAGCCGCGCGGCATCCCGCAGTTGGCCGAGGCCGAACGCCCGCTGCGCCGGGTCGTCTCGCGTGCGGCTGGCGCCTGCGCCGCCGGCTGGCTCGGTTGGGAAAATATCTCGTGGCCCTTCGTCGACGAGGGCAAGACGGCGACCTGGGCCGCGGCCGATGACGGGCACCAGGCCGATGGCTGGCTGGAAGTGCCAATGCCGGCCAGTGGCAACGACGGCTTCACCGCCGCGACCATCGACGTCGGCGAATTCGTCTCTGGCTGCGTCCAGATCGAAGTTGACGGAGCGCTTGGCGGCGAATGCGTCGACCTGCACTACCACGAGGGCATGCAGGGCCTGCGCGGCGATCTGCGCCGACCTGGCGACGCCTGCATCATCGCCCTGGCCTCGCGCCTGCAGCTGAAGCCCGGCCGCAGCACTCACGACTTTTTCCATCTCTTGGGCTTTGGCGTGCTGACCGTGGTTGCGCGCGGCGCGCGCCAGCCGCTGACTGTGCGACTGAAAGTCCGCACCGCAGTCTACCCCTTTGCCATGCGCGGCCGTTTCACCAGCAGCGACACGACTCTCGACGCCATTCATACCGCCAGTCGCCGCACCCAACAGGTCTGTGCTGGCGACGCCTACGTCGACACGCCGTGGCGCGAACAGGCGCAGTGGTGGGGCGACGCGCGGGTGCAGGCCGCCAACACCTTCCACCTTGATGGCGATGCCCGCCTGCTGGCGCGCGGCATCCGCTCGATCGCCGGCCAGCGTGGCACCGCCGGGCTGACCTACGGCCACGCCCCGACCATCGCTTACAACTGTATCCTGCCCGACTTCGCGCTGACCTGGCTGCTGACTATCCGGGACCTCTGGTGGCAGACCGGCGAGACCACCATGGTGCGCGAGATGTGGCCGCGCGTGCAGGACGTGCTGAACTACTTTGACACGCCCGAAGCCCGCCACACCAGCGGTCTGCTCCGTCATGACACGCGCTTCTGGCTGTTCGAGGACTGGAGTGATCTGTGGAAGGGTGACGTCCCGACCTTCCTCAATCTGTGGTACCTGCACGCCCTGCGGGAACTGGCCGGGACCTGCGCCGCAGCCCGCATGACGAAGGAAGCCAAAGAATTAACCCGCCGCGCCGACGCGCACGAGAAGCTGGTCGTGCGCAAGCTATTCGACGCCAAGCGCGGCTGCTGGCTGGCTGGGTTCGATGCCCCTCTGGGCAAGGAGTCGGTACACGACCAGGTCATCGGCATTCTGCTCGGACTGAAGCCCAAGGCGCACCAGCGGCAGCTCGACACCTTCGTCCTGCCCTACCTGCGCGGCGAAGCGGTGCCTGGTCCGAAGCCCTCGGCCTTCTGGTCGCACTACGCCCTGCTGGCGGCCGGCGACTGCGGCTACGGCGCGGACGGCGTCGCCTTCATCAAGCGCGGCTGGACGCCGATGCTGGCCACCGGAACGACCTGGGAGGGGTTTGAGTGGCATGAGAACATGGGCGGCACCGCCAGCCACGCCTGGACGGCACATCCGTCGGTGCACCTGCCGCGCATCCTCTGCGGTATTCGTCAGGAGTCCCCGGCGTGGAAACGCGTGCTGATCGCGCCGCAGCCGGTCACCGGCCTCGACCACGCCGAAACCCTGATCCCGACCCCGCAGGGCGACCTGGCGGTGTCGTGGAAACGTATGGGCGAGGCCATTGTTCTGGAGGTGCGCGCCCCGAAAGGCATGCGCACCGACATCCGGCTCGGTAATCAGCGTAAGATCCTCCCTAACGGAGGCAAAATCACCCTGCGTTCTCTGTAAGGTCTGGCCGCCAGCATCGAAATAGATGCGGTGTGAGCAGTCTGCACGGCCACTTGCCGACCTCACCGTGCCGTTAGGTAGCTACAGCAAACCCGCCACAGCGCCGGCGCCGCGCCCGGCGCCGGCCGTTCCACCACCCGAGGTTGGCGATGAACCGCCGCCGGCCGCCGCAGTGGTGAAGGTGGCATCGACTGAGGTCAGACCATTCAGCGGCCAGCCCTCGACTGGCCAGTTGGACGGGAGCGGATAGCGCGCCACCGGCGAGGTTCCGCTGGTCACTACCGGGACCGGGCCGAGGATGCGTTCTACGGCGGTCAGGACGGCACTGGCGGCGAGTAGGAGCAGGAGTGGGTGCATGCAGAGTCCTTGTCTGGGCTCTATAAGCGCCGCGCCGTGTTCATGTCACAGGCGGTTGCTACGGTTTACCTGCGCTTCGGCCCCGTGGTCGCAACCACTTCGAACTGGTCGATCGAAATGCTCTCGGCATCGCGGAAGCAGTTGGTCGGGAAGCGGTCATCGGGGCAGGCCGATACCGAGAAGAAGCCGCCGTTGTCGGCAACCAAAGCACCGTAGGTCTTCAACGCCTGGGCCACCACCTGCGAGGCCTTATTCCAGCTCTGCGGAATGGCGAAGGAGGCCTTGAGGCGCACCCGCTGGCCCATCGCCGGGTAGTCGGCGGCCTCGGGATCGCCGGGCTTCACCCGCGAGGCGGAATGAGTCGCCGGGTAGATGAACTCGCGACGTGAGATCTTGACCACGATGCGCAAGGCGTGCTCGATCGCGCCGCGCTCGACCTCGTCATAGCGGATGAGTGCGGGGAACATCGGCAGCCCGGCAGCATCACCCGAGGTCCAGCCGGCGGGGCGCAGTGTGTTGCTGTTGAGCGGGAAGATCGCGCCGTTCGAGGCCTGCCAGCCTTGGTCCCCCAGCCGGCCTTGCCACGTCTCGTATACCCGCATCCGTCCGGGCTGGACGACGATGGTGTGGCGGTCGCCTCCGACCCTGCCGGGATCGACCTGCCACAGCTCAAGCTTCTCACCCGCCGGCCGGCCAAGCGGCCAGCACTCGACCGGCATCAGGCCAGGGATCGGCCAAGTTGCCACCGGCGCCTTGCCGCCGTTGAAATCGCTTTCGTCAGGATAGCCAGTGAAACGTAGAGGAACCAGGGGCTGGGCGTCGGGCACCAGGACGAAGTTCATCTCTGGAAAGATCCGCAGAGTGTTGCGCCCACCAAGGTCGGCGCGCATGCGGGCGATGATCGCAGCCGAGGTCGCCAGTAGGGGGCGACCACTGATGTTCTCGTTCCACGGACTGTCCAGCGGCATGATCTGCATTGCCGCCAGCACCGCGTCGGCCTGGGGTGTGTTGAACAGCAGCGGCTCCTTCACCACTGGCAGGGGCCCGAGACGGCGGCCGGCGTGGTTGATGCGATCGGCAGCTGTCAGCGGCAGCAGGGTGAGAAGGAGGAGTAGGGCGCGCATGGTCACTCCAGGATCCGGGCGTCGACGATCTCGAGACTTCCAGAGCGCATGTAGAACGCGAGCGGACCGGCCCGAGGCGCGGCGCCGGCGTCAGCACCGGGCTGGGGCACAAGCGCGATGCCATCGGCATGTGCGCTGAGGGTGGCACCGCGCTGACGCAGCCGGAACTCGACCCAGCCTGTACCAGCCGGAACCTCGAAGAACCAATAGTAGTCGCCAACCTGGACCTCGGCGAGCGGCGAACCGCGGATGCGCAGACGGCAGCTGGGCTCGAGATCGCGGTGGGCCTCGCCGCTGAGGATGCGCGCCTTGTACCGCAGGCATCGCCCTGCACCGTCCCCTCCGCCATAGGCGCGGATGAATGTCAGGTGGGCCAGCTCCTCGGCAGTACCGCGGTCCGGCACCAGGAAACTGGCGAAAGCCACCAGCATATCTTGAAATGCCTCAACCACCGCGGCATAGGACTCGCGATCGCCGGCAAGCACTCGGACGATCAGAGGATTGGGCATGCGTCCATATAAGCGCACAGGGAGGGGAATGTCACGGGCGACTCGGGTAGATTCTGCAGACGGCGTAGCATGGCTGGTGTCGTGGCCCTACTTCGCTGGTTTTTCCTGCTGCGGCGCTTTTTGCTGCTGCGGCGCTTTTTGCTGCTGCGGCGCTTTGGCCTGTAACGCTGCTTTCGCTTCGGCACTGCCCTCGCTGGCTAGCGTGGTCAGGGCTCGCGCTGCAAGCCGGCGCACTTCCGGGTCGGTGTCCTCCAGGGCCTGCGCCAGGGCCGCGACTGCGACCGGGCCGCCGACGCGGCCGAGATCCCACGCCGCCGCGGCGCGTTTCACCGGATCGGCATCAGCTAGACCCTTGGCAACGACAGTCGCAGGATCCTCTGGCTTCGCCGGCGGCTTCGTCTTCTCCCCGATCGGATTGCCATCCTCGTCCTCGCCGGCCATCTCCATCAGCTTACGCTGATTGGCGGCTACGACGCGCTGCGCGCCTGCCGCAGCCACCGCTGCATTGCCCGCCTTGCCAGCCAGTCCAAACGAACTGAACACCGCTTCGCGGCCGCGCATCTGCGTCATCACCGCCTCAGCAGCCGCACCAATCTCCTCGTCCTGACTGCCAGCCAAGCGCAGTAGCCGGTGCATCGCCGCGCCATGCGTCGCCGGGTTACCCTTGCCCAAGGCGTGCAGAACCGCCAAGCGGAGTTCGCGCGGTCGGGCGATGTCGGCGGCCAGGGCGCTGAGTGGCTCGACCGTGCCGGGCGGATCGAGGAGCAGCGCGGTGCTGCACAGCGCCTCGGCTAGCCCAGCCTTGGCCGCGGGTACGGCGGCGACCAGCCGGGCCGCAATTGCCTCACTGCCGTCCGCTTTGCCGTCCGCTTTCCCACCGAGCCGATTCAGTCCATTGAGCGCCTGACGCCGGCGCAAATCAGCCGCCGATGTGTCCACCGCCACCTCGGCCAGGACGCCGGCCACCGACCCGTCTCCGGCCGCAATCAGAGCGTCGCCGGCTACCTGCTCGCGTGCGGCGTCGCCATCGCCGGCGGCCCGGTGCAGCAGGACAAGGGCGCGCGCACGATCGACCGTAGGCAGCTGCCCGTCGGCGAGACGGCCGGACAGCAGGACGAGGGCGGCGTGGGCACGTTCGCCGCCACCGGCGTAGGCTTTTTCGGCACGCTCGATCTCGCCGTCGCCAAGGGCGAAGGCCAGCCCAACCAGCAGACCGGCGACCACCACCACGACGCCGACACTGATTCCCGCGAGCAACGCCGGCCGCTGGCGCAACCGGCGCCACGTGCGTTGGGCCTGGCTGTGCGACCGCGCCTGCACCGGCGCGCCATCCAGCCAGTGGCCGAGATCGTCGGCTAGGGCCTGGGCATCGGCGTAGCGCCGCAACTTGTCCTTCTCCAGGCAACGCAAAATCACCGCCTCCAACGCCGCATCGCATTCGACCGACAGCTTGGCTGGCGGCTCGGGATCGTCGGAGACCACTGCGCGGATGGTGTCAAACATGCTGGCGCCGCCGAACGGCCGCCGCCCGGTGGCCAGCTCGTAGAGTATAACGCCGCAGGCGTAGACGTCGGTGCGGTGGTCGATCTCGGCGGTCAGGCCTTTGGCCTGCTCGGGGCTCATGTAGGCGGGGGTGCCCGCAACCATGCCGGACATCGAGCGGAACGACGCATTGCCGCTGACATCCTTGGCCAAGCCGAAATCCATGATCAGCGGCCGACCGTCCTTCTCGACCATGATGTTGGCTGGCTTGAGGTCGCGGTGCACCACGCCGCTGCGGTGCGCATGATGCAGCGCCAGGCTGATCGTGCGCATCAGTGCCACCAGGTCGCGCAGGCTGACGCCCTCGTCGGGCAGCTTGCCCAGCTCGCGGCCCTCGACCAAGTCCATGGTGAAGTAGTGCTTGCCGTCGATCTCGCCGGCGTCGTGCACGGCGATGATGTTGGGGTGGCGCAACTGCCCAGCCGAGCGCGCCTCGCGCACGAAGCGGCGGATCGCGTCGCTGTCGGCGTTCTCGCCGGCGATCAGCACCTTCAGCGCTACGCGCCGTTTCAGCGTCGGGTCGCGCGCCACATAGACGATGCCCATGCCCCCCCGCGCCAGTTCGCGTTCGATCTCGTAGCTGCCAAAACGGTCGCCGGGCAGCAGACCGCCGGAATTCAGCCGCGGCAGGCTGGGATCGGCGGTGGCGAGGGTGGGCTGCGCCGTGGTGGGTCCGGCCTGCACCGTCTGCGCCAGTTCGGCGGCGGCGGCAAGGGCCAGCGGCTTGCCGCACTTCGGGCACGGCCGTAGCGGCGACGGATCGGCGGTCGATGGCTTGCTCTGCACCTTGCAGGGCAGGCAGGTGAACAGCACCGACTGGGCCAGGTTCAGGGTCCCGCCACACGCTGCGCAGACGGGGATGGCGCCGCTGACCGCCCGATCGACGACTTGGTGGGCCGCACATGCGGAACAGGTGAAAGCGATCGTGGACACGGCAATCCCCCGCCGTCCAGGATAAGCCGCCAGCCGGGTATGGGCAAGGCGTGATAGCCCGCTCGCCTTGCAGCGAGTATCGCGCCACGCCTCACGTCGCGCGTTCAAGCCGGCACCAACGGCCCGGCGGCGCGCCCATCACGGCGCGGAACTGCCTGCCGAACAGTTTGGTATCGCGCCAACCGAGACGCTGAGCCACCGTCCAGGCCGCCTCGCGCCCATCGGCCAACCGGCCTGCCGCCAGCCGCACCCGCGCCTCGACCAGCCAGCGGCGCGGAGGACGTCCGGCGGCGGCGCGGAAGGCGCGGGTGAACCAGTCATGGCTGAGGGCGCAGGCGGCGGCCAGTTCGCGCGGCGTGACCAGCGGATCGCGCTCGACCGCGGCGGTGCAGCGCGCGAGCAGACCGACCGCGCCGCGTCCGGCGATTGCACGCACCAGGGCAGTGGCCAGTAGCAAACCACCGGCGCGGTCCCAGGCCGATGCCTCGACCAGCCCCGGGTCAGGCCGGTCAGCAAGCAGGTCGAGCACGCGACGCAACTCGGCCGTTACATCAAAAACCACCGCTTCGAACCCCCATGGGTCCGCCATCGACAGGCGCAGGCGGGTGAGCCGCGGCGGCGGCTCACCCGCGCGCACGCGGAAGCGTACCCCGGGCGGCAGCAGGCAGGCTCGTCCGGGACCGAGGATCCTCCCGCCTCGATCGCAATTCAGGCAGGCTGAACCGCTCTGGATGGCATAGATGAGATGCTCGTCCAGGACCCGCTCGCGAGTGTCCCAGCCGGCCCGGGCAGTGAAGCGGCGGCGGGCCATGCCGCCGTCACCGACCGCCCCCGCCCCGGCCAACCACGTCGCGGCATCCATGCAGGATCCTAACCGCCGGTCTGGTGCGATACAATGCCATCCGCGCCCCTGCCCGGCGCCGCCCGTCCAGGCATCCTGGCGGCATGCTCATCCGTGAACCTGCTGCCGCCGCCCGAGAACCCCGCAGCGAGACGCTCCACGCCGACCTGGTGGTGGTCGGAGGCGGCATGGCCGGCTGCTGTGCCGCCATCGCCGCCGCCCGTGCTGGCAGCCGGGTGGTGCTGCTGCACGACCGGCCGATACTAGGCGGCAACGCCAGCAGCGAAATCCGACTGTGGGTGCTCGGCGCGACCTGCCACATGGGCTCGAACAACCGCTGGGCCCGCGAGGGTGGGATTATCAACGAGATCCTTACCGAGAACCTGTGGCGCAACCCGGACAGCAACCCGCTGATCTTCGACACAGTACTCCTCGAATGGGTTACGAGAGAGACCAACCTGATCCTGCTGCTGAACACCGCCGTCCATGCCTGCGAGAAGCGCGATGACGCCACGATCAGCGCTGTACTGGCGTGGAACTCGCAGAGCCAGACCCGTTACCGGGCCGAGGCGCCGCTGTTCCTCGATAGTTCGGGCGACGGAGTGCTCGGCTTTCAGGCCGGCGCCGCCTTCCGCATGGGCGCGGAAACAGCTGAGGAATTCAGCGAGCCATTCGCGCCCGCCGAGGAGTACGGCAGCCTGCTCGGACATTCCATCTACTTTTATACCAAGGAGGTCGGCTACGAGGTGCCGTTCGTCGCTCCAGCCTTCGCCCTCAGCGACATCGAAGGCAGCATCCCGCGCTGGCGCGACTTCAAGGGAACCGACAACGGATGCCGACTGTGGTGGATCGAATGGGGTGGCCGTCTCGACACCGTACATGATTCCGAACGCATCAAGTGGGAGCTATGGAAGGTTGCCTACGGAGTGTGGGGCTGGATGAAGAACAGCGGCCGTTTCCCCGAGACGAAAACCATGACCCTGGAATGGTTCGGCCACGTTCCGGGCAAGCGCGAAAGCCGCCGCTTTGAGGGCGAGCACATCCTCACCCAGGGCGAGGTGGTGACGCAGCAGCGCTTCGCCGACGAGGTCGCGCATGGCGGCTGGGCCTTCGACCTGCACCCCGCCGATGGGGTCTACTCTAAGCACGGCGGCTGCACCCATATCCGCACCCACGGCATCTACGGCGTCCCCTTCCGCAGCCTGTATTCGCGGAATATCACCAACCTGCTGCTCGGCGGCCGGTTGATCAGCGTCAGCCACGTCGCTTTCGGTACCACCCGCGTTATGGGCACCCTGGCGCTGTGCGGCCAGGCCGCCGGAACCGCCGCGGCTCTGTGCCGCGAGCACGGCTGCCTGCCACGTGACCTGGGGCCTCGCGGTCTGGTCGGGCAGATGCAACAGCGGCTGCTGCGCGCGGGAGTCCACCTGCCCTCAGTTCGTTATGACGATTCAGCGAACCTCGCCCGTGATGCCGCCGTCTCGTGCAGCTCGCGACTGCGGCTGGGCGAGCTTCACGGCGATGGTGCGACCCTGCTACTGGACAGTGCTCGCGGACTGTGGCTGCCATTGGCCGCTGGCCAAGTTCCGCGCATCACTCTACGCGTCGACGCCACCCGAGACACCACCGCGGTCTGCGAGTTACGCGCCTGCAGCCGCGACGGCTTCCATACGCCGGACGAGGTGCTGGCACGCATTGAGCTGCCTGTGGCAGCCGGTGCCGATCAAGCCCTAGCGATCGAAGCCGTCATCACCCTGGACCGGGCGCGCTACGTCCTGGTGGCTATCGAGACCAACCCCGATCTGGCCGTACGCACCTCCCCAACCGTGGTCAGCGGACTCCTGGCAGTGCGCCGCGGCCACGTGCAACAGGACGTGGCCAAGTTCGGCTTCCACGACTTCGCCTGGTGGCACCCGGCACGCCGACCAGCGGCGCAGACCCTGGCCGCCTCGTTCAACCCGCCGCTCGATGTCTTTTCCACGCTCAACAGCGGCTGGCACCGCCCGACCGCCACCGCCAACTGGTGGCTTGCCGATCCCGCCGATGCGCTGCCCACGGTCATCCTGCGCTGGCCTGCCCCGATTGCCGTGGCCGAGGTCGTGCTCTTCACCGACCCCGATTACGAACACCCAATGGAGCACGTCCTGTATCGCCACCACGAACGCGTCAGCCCCTATGCTGTGCGCGATGTGGTGCTGCGCGATGGCGCCGGACGAATCCTCATCGAAGTGCGCGGAAACCATCATGGCGTGATCCGGCTGCTCCTGGCCGAGCCGATCAGTATCGACACCCTGCGCGTCGAGGTGACGGCGCGAGGCGAGGCCCCGGCGGCGATCGCAGCAGTGCGGGTGTACAGTACCTCGGCGTGCAGCGCTCAACCGCAGCCGTGATCGTGTAGGTGGCGACACGTCAGGCACCGTGCAGCCTACACCCGACTCTCACTGATCGAAGTACTGGATCCGATGTGGGCAGTCTGCACGACTGCCACCCGACGTGACCGTACCGTTGGGCAGCCAGAACTCCTCGCCGAACAGGGTGACGACTTGGTAGACGGCGTACTGGGTGACACCGCAGTTACTGCATACGGACGAGAGCTTGCGGCGCTGCTCGCCGAAGATGATCACCACCAGGATGCCGGCAACGAAAAGGACGGCGGCAATGATCAGCGACCACTCGATGCGGGTCAGGGAGCGCATGTCAGATCATACGGCACGCCTGCAGGCTGAGCAACCGGCACGCACGGTTCAGTCCTGCGGTGCGTGTCGCTCCACGACTATGCCGGTGGGTGCCTGCAAGTTCTGCCAGACCCCCGCCCGATAGATCCCCTCGGCAACACCGCCAGGAACATGCAGGCGGAATGAGACATCCCAGCCCACCGGCCAGGCCGGAAGCACGTCGAGCCGACCTGGCTCGGCCTGAAGGACCATGCGCTGGAGAGCGATCATCAGCACACCGCCGTGGTCCTGGTCAGGAGTCCAATCGAAGTTGGGGCCCCAGAAGGCAGGGAAACGGCTGCCGGGATCACTGCTCGTGGCGCCTTGCAACACCAGTGCTTTGGCCTCCTGGCCGAGACCGAGCAGCGCGGCCTGGATCGGATCCTGTGACCAGCCCATCGCCCCATGATGATTCAGTCGCCGATTCCACGTCTCGCGACCCACTATGATGTCGGCTTTGCCAACCCCAAAGAGCCGATAAGGGAAGATCGCGTACAACTCGGGATTCTCGCTGTTAAAGTTGGCGTCGTAGCGTGCAGCCGGGATCAGATAGCGAAGATTGTTGCTAGAGTGATAGCGGCTCGGTAGTGGCGGCAGGGCGGCGCGTAGGGCGGTCCAGGCCAAACGATCGGCCAAAGCGATGGCCTGCAGGGCGAGCAGCCGGTCGATCACCCAACCAAGACCGGCAATCTCGGGTAATGGCTGTTCGGCGTCGTGCCAAGTCTCCAGGGCCATGGCCGGAGCCATGATCATCTTCCCCGCAGCATCACGACGCGGCCAGTAGTTGGCATAGAAGGCGAGGTACTCCCGAGCCAACGGCAGGAGCGTGGCTTGCAACCAGGCGGAGTCGGGAGTGGTCGCTGCGACGTCGAGGCCAAGCGCGAGCAACTCGATCGGCCCTTGAAAATATCGGCGCAGGTAGCCGCACAGGGCATGACGATCGTCCGGTCCAGTCAGCGGATGATAATCCGCACGAGCTGGCTTGCCGGCAAGGACGGCCGCGCGCTCGTCGGCATAGCCATAGTCGCTGGTTCCCCAGGTACCCCAGGGCGTGGTCGTTTCCGGCATCATCACACCATCGATCCCATGATGCTGACGTGTGCGCTCGCGGGCCAGGGGGAGGCAGTCCTGGTACATGCGGAACAGCGGCCGGACCATCTCGGCATCGCCGGCCATGATCATCGGCCAATAGGCGAGGCGGGTATTCTGGAACCAGTAGGCTCCACCCCAGCGACGCCAGTCAGGCGTGAACGTCTTGCCTTTGTCACGACCTGTGACGGTGAACAGTGAGCCATTGAACTTGATCGGGAATCGGCCACGCCCAGAGCAGGCGAAGAGGAAGCGCTGCAAGGTGTAACCGCGGGTGACCGCTTCAGCCGCCGCATCGCCAGTGATCCGGATCCACGAACGCTCCCAGAACGATGACCACCATGCCTCATGGGCTGGTCGGGCGGCGGCATACGCGACGTGCGATGCAGATAGCGCCGGTAGCAATTCGTGTGGCGCGGCTGTGTGCTCGCAAGCCGTCGTAATGGCCATTTCCCAGCATCGACGACCGGCACCGACCAGAGACAACGGCCCACTGCGCGACAGGCCATCGCCGGAAACCAGGCAGCCGAAGGTCCGTCCGAGCAGTGGATCCTCGGCTGCATGCGACTTCGCCCAGGCCCCAAGATGCTGAACCGACAGGTTTTCTGCATAATGCGAGTGAGCGTTGCGGTGGCACCAGGCGATCGCAAGCGAACCCAGATCAAGCACCTCGTCCGCCGTTTCGCGCACCGTCTCGAATGGAACCGCCTGCCGCATGCAGGCGAACAACTCATCCCCGTCATCGATCGCTCGGTCTCGCCGCCATAACTCAGCGTTGACCACGATCGGCAAGTCTTCTCGCGCACTGATCGCAATCCTCACGACCGGGGCGTGGGCATCGACCCACACTCGGATCGTTAAACCGTCGGCACGGATCGTCACCGTCGCACTCGCTAGGTCCAGCCGCTGCACGAATGGCGCTTCTGGCGCGAAGGTCCCCTCAGGCAAGCGCACGCGTAACCGGCCGAGCTTGCACAGCCGGCCTTCGCCGTCGTAGGCGTCGGTACGTGCGATGTAGAGGCACAGATCGCGACCATGCTCGGTCCAGAGGTTGATGCCGACCTCGCCGTTACCGAGTGGCATCGAGCCATGCTCGTCGGTGGAGGGTGTGGTCCAGATGACATCGGGGAGGTCCATGCAACCAGGCTAGCGCTAGGCATAGCAACTGCCCATGGCGGTGACTACGCCCAGCATATCATTTCCTCCGATGGATATCCGATTCTGGCTAGGCGGAACGACCCGATGCACGGTGGCGCGCTGGAACAACGACGTTGAGCACGAACCCTGGTCCAAGTTGTACCTGGTGGAGTCCGGGGCAGCCCGCTACGCCATTGCGCGGCCTGATGAACCACCGCGTTGGTGCCAGTTGCGGCCTGGCCACATCCATCTGATCCCTGGCGGCCGACGCCACATCAATGCCTGCGCCTCCGAATTTATTCTCCATTGGTGCCATTTTACGGTACAAGACGAGGATGTAGCTCAACGCATCGCTGCCATGGACGAGATCGTCTCGATACCGCTGACCGAAGCCAGATCGCCGGCCGATGTCATCAGCAGCGCCGCTTCAGGAATAACTGGCCGGTTGCAGGCCTCAGCGCTGGTTCTGCGCATGCTCGCCCTCCTGCCCGATCCTGTACCCGATTCGCATGCCGCCGAACGTCGCCGGCTTGCTCCAGCTGTGGGAGCTCTGGAATACCGTTTCGACCACACACTCTCAGTGCCCCAGCTTGCCGCCATGGCCGGGATGAAGCCTTCGCGGTTTCACCAGTTGTTCCGGCTGGTACATGGCACCAGCGTCCATGCCTATCAACTGGAATTGCGCTGTGCCGAGGCTCAGCGCCTGCTGCGCACCTCCACGCTGAGTATTCAGGAGATCGCTCAGCGGTGCGGTTATCCAAGCCCGTTCTCGTTCACGAGGATGTTCACCGACCGATGCCGAGTCAGCCCATCTGCATACCGCGCGTCGACCAAGCCACAGTGACGACTGCGCCTTGCCGCTGGCTACCGCGGTACTGGCCAGCTAGGCTATTGCACAATGCCCTCCCCCCCGCCTGCATTGAAAGCAGATCCTCTGGTAGGCCGCACCATTGGTGGCTGCCGCCTTGATCAGCGGCTGGGTTCCGGCGCCATGGCGGTGGTCTATCGTGGTACCCGCCTGTCCGATGGCGCGCAGGTTGCGATCAAACTCCTCAGTACCATTGCCAGCCAGGACGCCGAGAACATCAAACGTTTGCAGCGTGAGGCAGATCTCGGCAAGCGCATCAAGCACGAGAACGTGGCCGCCATCCATGGCGACGTACATGAGGGCGGTGTCCACGGTTTGATCATGGAACTGGTCAGCGGCGCCAGCCTGGAAAGCGTCATCGATGCCCGTGGCCACCTGCCCTGGCGCGAGGCCGTCCATCTGATCAGTCAGGTCGGCGATGCTCTCGCCCATCTCGGCACCATGGGCATCATCCACCGCGATCTCAAGCCGGGTAACATCCTGCTTACCCCTGGCGGAGTCGCCAAGATCGTCGACCTCGGCTTTGCCAAGCCGGGCGAGGGCCTGCCCGACGAAGGCCTGACCATGGCTGGCACATCGATGGGTTCACCAGCCTACATGCCGCCCGAGCAGGTCCGCGACGCCAGCGCAGTCAGCCACGCGGCCGATGTGTACAGTCTCGGCGCAACCCTCTTCCACACCGTCACTGGCCAGACGCCGTTCTCGGGCAAGACGGTCGCCGAGATGATGCGCAAGGTGGTTAGCGTGGCGCCACCGGACCCACGCAGTTTGGCACCTGATCTGTCTCCTGCCGTATCCGAACTGATCCTGTGGGCGATGGCCAAGGAGCCGACCCACCGCCCCAAGGATGCCGGGCAGTTCAACCTGCTACTGCGCAAGGCGATCCAGTCACCTGACGATGTCAGCCAGATTCGCCGTCTACGCCGTGGCCGTGAAGGGTTCTGGATTGTCATCGGAGCGATTTCCGCCGCCGCGATCGGTCTGGGCGGATTGCTCTGGTGGCTGCTGCGCTGATTCTGTATCAGCGCGAAGGCGCCACGCTCGCCGAACCCTTTACCGCCCAGGCATGCTCCAGGACCTGACCAGACAAGTCCTCCCGCTCATGCACGTGGTCGGCGAAGAAACCGGCGCTGATGGCAGCGTAGGCCGGAGAATCAACCAGCAGGTCAGATCCACTGCGCTGGCCAGACCGGGCCAGCGCCAGCGCTCGGGCGGGCGACCCTGGCCCGCCAACGGCTACACCGCAGGAAAGGCCAGAACCGGGCACCGTGGTCAAGGCCGCCAACGCACAGCGTACAGCACGTTCCTGCGGCAGGTCGCCGGCATGGGTAGAAGGAAATAATAGGCAGACGCTGCCGGATTCTACGAATTCGGGATCGCCGCCATGTGCGCGCGCGGCATCAAACAGGGCGGTTAATGATGCCTGATTGCCTAATCCGACAACGACCGCCAGCCGCGCACCGTCAACGTCGACCCGACCATGTTGCACGCCGCGCTCGCTGAAGGCTCGGCTGACGAAGGCATCGAAGGCATCACGGCGCTGGGCAGCCAGACGCAGCTCATCGCGCATGCGGCGGAACGACTCCGCAAGCAGGCCGAATTCATCCCGGCTGTTAACCACAATCTCGACCGACAGATCGCCGCCGGCCACTGCCTGCATACCTCGACTGAGCTCGGCGACCGGACGACGCATACGCCAGGCGATGATCAGCCCGGCGGCCAGGAACGCGATCAGCGTGGTGCCCAACAGGATACTGCTGTGCCAGAGAAAATCGCGACGCAACCGTGCAAGATGATCAGCTGGTATGTCTATGCCAACAAGGCCCGCCGAACTGCCATCGGTCAGCAGCAGCGGAGCATAGCCGCTGGTCCAGGTACCCCATTGGTCAATGGTCAGTTCGTAATCGACACTGGGCGTTTTGAATCCCTCGATGAGTGCGGGGGAATCCTTGGCCGGATAGCGTTGTCCTGGAATCGCCTGAGCCTCATCGGGTCCGATCACCCCGTCACCATCGAGATCGCGCTCGATAGAGGCGTCGCAGACAAACCGCACAACGCCCGTGGTCGGCGTCTCTGGCAGGGGCGCCATGGTATAGATGAAGCGGACTTCGGGAAATGCGCTGGCATAACGGGCCAAGCGCGCACGCAGCGCGGATATCTCGGCGACATGTGCCGTCGGATCAGCGACCATGCCAGCATGCTGCTGGGGGTCGACAAGCTGACTGGCTCCGGTGGCGATACCCTGCAGGCTGCGCCGCAACGTCTGGTATTGACCCGCCACCGCGCGTTCCGTGATGGCATAGCCGGCGATGACCGCGCCCAGGCTGGCAACCAGCCAGATCGATGCCGTCAGCTTCAGCCAGAACGGTATGACAGCACGACGAGAAACGGAAATGGCAGTCGAGCCGGTCACCTGTTGGAGTGGCCGATGGGTGGTGGCGACAACCGACCGGCTTGCGCCAGACGCCCTCATTTTGCCAGGCGGGTTCGGCGGAAGAGTCCTGGCGCTATGGACGATTTCGGTCGCCACGGCTCCGTTGCCCAGCAATCGCAGGGCCTGACTCGCGTCGGCTGGACGCAGTCCAGGATCGCTCGAGAGCAGCCGCAGGACCAGACTCTGAAAGTCTGGCGGCTGGCCATGCGGAACGGCCAGCGGATCAGGTTGCTCGCGACCCTTGGGGAAGACGTGCCGGCCTGTGGCAATCTCGCACAGCACCACGCCCAAGGCCCACAGATCGCTGGCCGCGGTTGCGGCTTCACCAGCCAAGCGCTCCGGGGCGATGAAGCGCCGGGTACCCACCACCTCGCCGGATGCAGTTATATCCCCGTCATGCGAGGCGGCGAGGCCGAAATCGAGCAACTTATAGACACCGCCATCGCAGAGCATGATGTTCGACGGCTTGATATCGCGATGAATGATGCCGGCGGCATGGGCGGCGGCTAGGCCCCGCAGGCATTGCCAGGCGCAGTCCCGTACCATCGCCGGAGCCAAGGGACCGGTCCGCTGCAGCAGAGCCTTCAGATCCTCGCCCTTCAGCCGCTCCATGACCAGATAGGGCGGATCGGCGTCGGGTTCGAAGGCATGCACCTGGACGACATGCGGATCCGACAGCCGGGCCATCGCGCGGGCCTCGCGCAGGAAGCGCTCACGCGCCTGGGGCAGGCGCAGACGATGTGGCATGATCAGTTTAAGCGCGACCTCTCGATCGAGATCGGGGTCGTGGGCGAGCATGACGGCGCCCATGCCGCCCTGGCCGAGCATCTCGCGCACCTGGTATTTCCCTATGCGTTCAGCTGCCATCGCTCAGCGACGTTAACGGGGGGCCCAAAAACGCCAACAGCCCCGCAGCTGGCTGCGGGGCTGTTGGCGTTCAGTAGAAACAGCAGCCGCGAGCCGTGCGTCGCCTTAGAAGGTCTCCTTCGCCGCCAGGTCCCAACTCTGCAGGATCTGGATATAGTTGCCGCGCTCGTACAGCTTGGGATTCGGGCAGCGCGCCAGGTTAAGGCTGCCGCGCATCTGCGACAGGCTCTCGTACTCGTGCGCAGCAAGCCAATCAGCCAAACGCAGACGCAGTTCGCGGATCACACCGGGACCGCTCTTGATGATGCGAGACACCACCTGCACACAGTGAGCCCCGCACATGATCGCTTTGACCGCTTCGATCTCGCTGTGCACACCGCCAGTGGCGGCCAAGCTCAGCTTGCGCTGTGCCGACAGCACGGCGAGCCAATGCAGACGTAATAGAACTTCCGAGCGGTGGCTCGGGTAGGTGCGCTTGACTTCAAGGTTTTCGATGTCGATGTCGGGCTGGAAGAAGCGGTTGAAGACGACTAGTCCATTCGCCCCTGCACCCTCGATGCGCTTGGCCAGATTGGAGAAACTGGTGAAGTACGGGCTGAGTTTCACCGCTAGCGGGATCTTCACCGACTTGCGCACCGCACCGACGATCGCCAGTAGGCGGTCCTCGACCTGAGCGGCGGACTCCTCGGGATCCATCGCCACCTCGTAGAGGTTGAGCTCCAGTGCGTCTGCGCCGGCCTGTTCGACCAGGCGGGCATAGTCGGTCCAGCCGCCCGGGGTGACGCCATTGAGCGAGGCGACCACCGGTACGCGCACCGCCACCTTGATGCGGCGGATATGTTCGAGGTACTCGTCAGTGCCGATGCGGTAGTCATCGGCACTGGGCAGGTAGCTGGTCGCTTCAGCGAAGCTTTCAGCTCCCTGGCTGTGGGCATGGGCGTTGGCCTGCGCCTCGGCGGCGATCTGCTCCTCGAAGAGCGACGGCATGACGATCATCGGGGCGCCGGCGTCCTCGAGGGCACGCACCGCACCGAGGTCGTTGACCACCGGCGAGGCGCCTGGGACGAACGGATGGGGCAGCTTGAAGCCGAGGTAGGTCGTTGAGAGGTCCATGGTAGATGTCCTGGTTCGTTTAGTGGTTGTTGGGGGTTACCAGGTCACTCGTCAGAACCAGAACTGGCGGCTGGCTTGGCAGCCGGTGCCTGGCGATCGAGAGGGAAGCGGATTTCAGCCAGCTTCTGATAGAGCGCGACGCGCTGGGCGCAGTGCTCGACCTGCATCTCGGACAAAGCCTTGAAGCGGACCGGATCGAGTTTCTCGACCATGCGGAAGCGCGTCTCGTTGCGCAGGTAGTCGAGGACTGGCGTCTTGCCGCCCTGACTGTCGAGGACGAGCGGCAATTCACCATTGGACGAACGGCGGGGGTCGAAGCGGTAGAGCGGCCAGACGCCGCTAGAGACTGCGAGCTTCTGCTGTTCGAGCCCGTTGCGCAGATCATAGCCGTGGGCGATGCAGTGGCTGTAGGCGATGATGATCGCCGGACCTGGATAACTCTCGGCCTCTTGGAAAGCCTGCACGGTGTGAGCATCCTTGGCGCCGAAGGCGACCGAGGCGACATAGGCGTGGCCGTAGCTCATCGCCATCAGACCGAGGTCTTTCTTGTGGATCGACTTGCCTGCGACTGCGAACTTGGCAGAGGCGCCGATCGGCGTGGCTTTCGAGGCCTGGCCGCCGGTGTTCGAGTAGACCTCGGTGTCCATCACCAGAATGCGCACCTTGCGCCGGTTGGCGAGGACGTGGTCGAGGCCGCCGTAGCCGATGTCATAGGCCCAGCCATCGCCACCGAAGATCCACACGCTCTTGTCGACCAGATAGTCGACCAGGACGAGCAGGCGCTTGGCTTCCTCACCTTGCAGCGTGGACAGCTTGCGCCGCAGTTCGGTCACCCTGCCGCGTTGTGCGGTAAAGTCGGCCTCGGACACCTGGCTAGAGCTGAGGATCTGCGCTGCCAATTCGCCGCCGATCTTCGGCGCTAGAGTAAGTAGCAGCATGCGCGCCTGTTCGCTGAGAGCATCCACACCCAAGCGCATGCCCAGGCCGAACTCGGCGTTGTCTTCGAATAGGCTGTTGGCCCAGGCCGGTCCACGTCCGTCCTTGTTCTGGCTGTACGGGGTGGTCGGCAGGTTGCCGCCGTAGATCGACGAACAGCCGGTAGCATTCGCGATGATCGCGCGGTCACCAAACAACTGGGTGACCAGTTTGACATAGGGTGTCTCGCCGCAACCGGCGCACGCACCGCTGTATTCAAACAACGGCTGAAGGAACTGGCTGGTCCGGACGTCGAACTTCGGATAGGCCGTGCGGTCCATCTCCTTCAGGTCGAGGAAGAAGGCGTAGTTTGAGCGCTCGGGGGCCATCAGGTCGATGGCCGGCGTCATGTCGAGCGCCTTGTGCTTCGGATTGCTCTTGTCCTTGGCCGGGCAGACCACGGCACATAGGCCGCAGCCGGTGCAGTCCTCTGGGGCGACCTGGATGGTGAACTTCTGGCCCTTAAGCTCGGGCGACTTAGCGTCCTGACTCTTGAAGGTGCTTGGTGCCGAGGCGAGATTCGAGGCATCATAGGCTTTCACGCGGATGGCCGCGTGCGGACAGACGAAGACGCACTTGTTGCATTGGATGCAGATCGCGTTGTCCCACACCGGGATCTCGACCGCGATGCCGCGCTTCTCCCACTGGGTCGTGCCGGTCGGCCAGGTGCCGTCGATCGGGAAAGCGGACACCGGCAGGGCGTCACCCTTGCCGGCCAGCATGACGGCCTGGACCTGTTTGGTGAATTCCGGCGCGTTGTCCGGGACGATGGGCAGTTGGCGGATACGCGAATCGGCCTTGGTCCCGCCGATCTCGTGCAGGTTGGCCAGGGTGGCATCAACGGCGGCCCAGTTCTTCTGCACCACTTCGTCGCCACGCTTGCCGTAGGTCTTCTTGATCGCGGCCTTGATCTCGCTGATCGCTTCATCACGCGGCAACACCTTCGACAAGGCGAAGAAGCAGGTCTGCATGATCGTGTTGATGCGTCCTCCCATGCCGGTTTGCTTGGCCACCGCGATCGCATCGATCGCATACAACTTCAGCTTCTTGGCTAGGACGATCTGCTGGAATTCGATGGGCAGCTTGCCCCACACCTGATCCATCGCGAACGGCGCGTTGATCAAGACGACGGCGCCCTCACCGGCGTTGTCGAGCACATCCATGCGCTCGATGAAGCGCCACTGATGGATGGCGACAAAACTCGCCTTGGAGATCAGGTACGGTGCCTTGATTGGGCTCTTGCCGAAGCGCAGATGACTGACCGTGATCGATCCGGACTTCTTCGAGTCGTAGACGAAGTAGCCCTGACTATGCATGCCGGGCATATGGCCGATGATCTTGATCGAGTTCTTGTTCGCACCGACGGTGCCGTCGGCACCCAGGCCGTAGAACAGGGCCTTGACCGTGTCGGTCGGCTCGACGTCTAGATCTGGCAGCAGCGGCAGGCTGAGCTTGGTGATGTCATCGATGATGCCGATAGTGAACCGACGCTTGGGCGAGGGCTGGGCCAACTCGCGGAAGACCGACTGCACCATCGCCGGGGTGAACTCTTTGGACGACAGTCCGTAACGGCCGGCGACCACATGGATGCCCAGACCAGCTTCGGCGACGGCGATGGCGACGTCCTGGAACAACGGGTCGCCAGTGGCTCCTGGCTCTTTGGTGCGGTCGAGGACGGCCAGCTTCTTCACCGAACGTGGAATGACGGCGAGCAGCTGGGCGATAGGGAACGGCCGGTAGAGGCGCAAGGTCAGCACACCGACCTTCTCGCCCTTGGCTGCAAGGTACTTGGCGGTCTCGGCGGCGGTCTCAGCGCCGGATCCCATCAGCAGGATAACCTTGTCAGCATCCGGGGCGCCGGCGTACTCGGCGATCTTGTAGGTGCGACCGCTGACCTTGGCGAACTGCGCCATGATCTCGGCGACAATGCCGGGCACCGCGTCGTGATAGCCGTTGCACGCTTCACGAGCCTGAAAGAAGGTGTCGGGGTTCTGCGCCGTGCCGCGCATCACCGGCTTATCCGGGGTGAGGGCGCGCGCGCGATGGGTCGCGACCATCTCGTCGGTGACCATCTCCTTGAGTTGTTCGTCGCTCAGCGGGCTGATCTTGTTGACCTCGTGCGAGGTGCGGAAGCCATCGAAGAAATGCATGAACGGGATGCGTGTCTTCAGGGTCGCCGCATGGGCGATCGCCGCAAAGTCATGCGCCTCCTGGACGTTCTGCGAGGCGAGCATGGCGAAGCCGGTCATCCGGCAGCCCATCACGTCGCTGTGGTCGCCGAAGATCGAAAGGGCATGGGTGGCCAGGGAACGGGCCGACACGTGCATGGTAAAGGCGGTCAGTTCACCGGCGATCTTGTACATGTTCGGGATCATCAGCAGAAGGCCCTGCGATGCCGTGAACGTGGTCGCCAGGGCGCCGGCCTGCAGGGCACCGTGCACTGCTCCGATGGCTCCGGCTTCCGACTGCATCTCCATGATGTCCGGGACCTGGCCCCAGATGTTCTTCCGGCCGCGAACTGACCATTCGTCGGCCCATTCGCCCATATTCGAGGACGGCGTGATCGGATAGATCGCCGCCACTTCAGAAAGCTTGTGGGCAACCATGGCACAGGCCTCGTTGCCATCTACGGAGATCATGTTGTCGCTCATGTCAGGGGTCCTTTGGATGCGGATTCGGAGGTTAACGAAGAGGGGAGAGAGGACTAGGGGATATTCGTAGCGGTGTGGAGCGTCGTCATGGCCGGTGTGACGATGGTGAACGTCTCATGATGCGTCCGACTTGATGCATTCGGTCGGACAGCCGGAAATGGCATCCTCCAGCGGGATGCGGTTGTAATCGGCAACTTCGGGCCGCAGCGGGCTGCGCTCATCGCGATTGGTCGAATCGCGGTTGTCGACCCGGGCCGCCGAGACCACCAAGCATCCATCGCCGGCGTCCATGGCGAATATCTCGGGGGCGACATCGACACAGGCCCCGCAGGCAATGCACCCATCGTCGATCCAGATGGTGGTCATGATGCACTCCGTGATTCGTGGTGGCGTCGTTGGTTAAGCAGAGTTTCGAGCGCGCCCGGGAACGGTCGCAGGACGCGTTCCAGCAGGCCCTGGACCTTGGCGATGGCGACTCCGTAGTTGGTGATCGGCACGCCGGCCGCGCGGCAGCGCAGGATACGCGCCAGCACTTCTCTGCGGTTGGTGGTGCAGCTACCGCAGTGGATGGCGAGGCGGAAATCCGCGAGATCCGCAGGGAAATCGTGACCGCTGTATGTGGATATCCGGACCTCGAAGCCCAGATATTGGGCCAGCCAACGGGGGATTTTCACCCTACCGATGTCCTCGCCGATAGGGTGATGGGTGCAGCTTTCGGCTATCAGTACGCGATCGTCTGGCTTCAGCTGGTCGATCGCCTGCGCCCCGGCGACGAAGGCGTCGAGGTCACCCTTGTAGCGGGCGAAGAGGATGCTGAACGAGGTGACCGGCACGCCCTCTGGAACATCGGCGCAGACTTTGAGGAAGGCCTGCGAATCGGTGACGACGAGATCTGGCGGGCGACCGAGGCGCTTGAGCGTGGTCGCCAGTTCGCGCTCCTTGACCACGATCGCAGTCTGATCGCCATCAAGCAGATCGCGGATGGTCTGCACCTGTGGCAGGATCAGACGACCTTTCGGGGCTTCCTTATCAATTGGCACGACCAGCACGCACAGCCCACCGGGCGGCAGCAGATCGCTAACGATGGCCGGCGGATCGAGCCAGCCGTCGGGCACCGCGGACACCAGCGCAGCGCGCAGCAAGTCGAGTCCTGAGCCAGTCACGGCACTGGTCTGCACCACCGACAGCTGGCGTGCCCGCAAGGCAGCGATGACGGCGGGGTCAGCCGATACGCGATCACATTGATTGAACACGGCGATGACCGCGACCTTAGCGGCCTGGAATTCGGCGGCGAGAGTGTCCTCGGTGGCGCTCCAGCCATTTGCCGGGGCGACAATCAGCGCGATGTCGGTGCGGTCTTTGACCCGCAGGGTTTTTTCGACGCGCAAGGCGCCGAGCTCGCCCGTGTCATCAAGCCCGGCCGTGTCGATCAGCAGGACCGGCCCGATGGGCAGCAGTTCCATCGCCTTCTCGACCGGATCGGTGGTCGTCCCCGCCACCGGCGAGACAATCGACACCTGCTGCCCGGTCAGGGCATTGATCAGAGAACTCTTGCCGGCATTACGACGGCCGAAGACGGCAATGTGCAGCCGGGCTCCTCTAGGAGTGGTGTTCATGGCTTGCCTCGCGACGGGCTGATCTGATCGGATGAACCCAGACGCATCACCGCGGCAGGCGAGGTCAGGTCGTCGAAGTCGGAACCGGTCAGCAACCCGGCATCGATCGCCAGATCGCGAACCGTCCGACCGGTAGCGAGAGCCTGCCGCGCCAGTTCGCCGGCGCGGTGGTGGCCGAGCTTGCCGGCAATCGCGGTCGCCTGTGCAGTGATCGCACTGGCATGGACAGCACAGCGGTTGGCATCGATGGCGATGCCGTCAATGCACTTGGTGGCGAGGGCGACACAGGCACGGTTGAGCATGTCCAGGCCGTACAGCAGGCGGTCGGCGACCAACGGCAGGTACGGGTTGATCTCCAGACAGCCACGCGCGCAGGCTTGCAGGATGACCTGCTGGTCGCCCATCCACGCCAGACCGGCCTGGACCACCGATTCGGGGATAACCGGGTTGATCTTGCCAGGCATGATCGAACTGCCCTCCTGCCGCGCTGGCAGGATCAATTCACCGATGCCCCCCTGCGGACCGCTGGCGAGCAGCCGCAGGTCGTCACTCATCTTCACCAGGGTGACGGCGAGTGCACCAACGATGCCGGCGACTTCAGCGAAAGCGTCCGTGTTGGCGGTGCCATCGATGAGGTTCTCAGCGCGGGCCAACGGCAGTCCGGTGATCGCACGCAGCTCATCAGTCGCTTTGAAGACGTAGGCGCGCGGTGCGCCCAGCGCTGTGCCAATAGCGGTTCCACCCAGGTTGACGACGCGCAGACGTTCTTCGCACTTGCTGATCCGCCAGCGGTCGCGACCGAGGGCGTCGGCCCAGGCGCCGAAACGGCGGCCCATGGTCATCAACACCGCGTCCATCATCTCGGTGCGGCCGAGACAGACTACGCCATTGAAGTCACGTTCGCGGGCCTGGCAGGATTCCTGCAGCCGCACCACCGCGTCTTCCAGGGCGCGCACGCCACGAATGGCCGCGATGCGGATCGCGGTCGGCACGGCATCGTTAGTCGACTGATGGATGTTGATGTGGTCGTGCGGACTGACCAGAGAGCGGTCACCCGGCTGCCCACCCATCAATTGGCAGGCGCGGTTGGCGATCAGTTCGTTAACCACCATATTGGTCGAAGTGCCAGCGCCACCCTGCAAGGCGTCGGTCTGCAATGCGGCGTCCCAACGACCTTCGATGACTTCGCTGGCCGCCTGGCTGATCGCTTCCAGGCGTACCGCGTCGAGGGTCCCAGCATGGTGGGCCGCCCGCACTGCGGCGAGCTTCACCGCGCCCATCGACCGCATCAACTCAGGATGGACCGGACGTCCGGCCAAATCAAAATTCGCGGCGGCGCGAGCGGCATGAATGCCCTTCAACGAG
>JBBQCI010000047.1:0-30757 GCA_038318565.1 Planctomycetota bacterium | reverse complement strand
AACAGCGTGGGTGGGGTCGGGGTGGCCTATGCCAGCACGTTGGTGCCATTGCGGCTGATTCCGACGAACAGTGGGACGTTTATCACGGATGCCCAAGTCGCCGGCGCGCTAGGACATCGATCCGCGTCGACCTCCTCGGTCATCGCCGTCAGCAACAATTCCTGGGGGCCGGAACTGGACGGCACCGGCACCGAGGCGATCGGGTCGACCATTGACCTGGCCCTGCAGAATGGCGTCATCAAAGGGCGTGGCAGTCGGGGAACCGTGTTTGTCTTCTCTGCGGGCAACGGGAACGGCCTCGACCGAATGGACTACAACGAGTTCGCCAATGACCGTCGGGTTATCGCTGTCGGCGCCTTGGGTCCGGATGGCAATCCTGCGAGCTACAGTGAGCACGGTCTAGCTGTGCTGGTGGCCGCACCAGGTGGAGGCGGTGATGCTTCCGCGATGGTCAGTTGCGACCGGTCCGATGCTGGGTCGCCCACACGTGGCTTTGAGGCGGGGAACTACACCTCCGTCACGCCGGCATCGTCCGCCCCTGCGGTTGCTAACGGCACCAGCTTCTCAGCCCCGCTGGTGTCGGGAACAGCCGCCTTGCTGATCGAGGCCAATCCGCAGTTGTCGTGGCGCGATGTACCTTGGTTGTTGGCACTTACCGCCAGACCTATCGGAACGACGACTCTCAATGCCGCGGGTCTGCGGTTCAATGATTCGAGTGGAGCTGGGCTGATCGATGTTTCGACGGCCGTCGTTGCCGCCGCGACCTGGGTGCCCCTACCGCCGGTCGAGTCTTATTCGGCCAGTTACTCTGGTGGGAGCATTCCAGACAACAGCGCGACCGGTCTGACGGTGTCATTCAACTTATCGGCGGTACCCTCAGACTTCGTGGTCGAACGGGCCGTGCTGACGATTAACGCGACACACGTAACGCGTGGGCAATTGTCCTTCAGGCTCGTCTCACCAGGCGGGACCACTGTGTTGGTAGAAGGCAGAAGCACTGACGCCAACGACAACTATTCCAACCTGTCATGCACCAGCGTTTGGACGATGGGGGAAGGCGGACAGGGCAGCTGGAGCCTGACCGCCCTCGACCAGACCAGTGGCGTCACAGGCAGTCTCGGCACCTGCAGTCTAGGCCTCTACGGTTATCGACCGTACCGGTTCGCTCCGGTGGTGACGCAACACTTCCCGTCCGCGGTGCGGGTCGGTCAGACCACCGTCCAGTTATCGGTGCTGGCCACCGGCGAACCACTCAGCCAGGGCGGGGACAAGGTCACAAGAATCGTCGCTGATGGGGTCGACAAGCCGGCGACTCGCGATGCGGCTGGATGGGCAGCTGCGTCGTTCGACGTCAGAGGCTGGACGGTCGGCTCGCGCAGTCTCCTGCTGCGCAGCCCTGCCGTGCGTGGGCCGGACGGCACGACCGGCAGCAATCAGGATTCAGCTGCCCTGACGATCCCGGTTCGTGGCAGCAATAATGCGCCGGTCGGCAGTGCGGTGGGTGGCACCGCTACCGCCGGGCAGCCTACGACCAGCGGCTCGGCGAGTTTCACTGATGCTGATGGTGACGCCCTGCGCTATCTGCTCCGCTCACAGCCGACTGGCAGCAGCGTGACGGTCGATCCCCTCACTGGCCAGGTGGCATTCACCCCGACAGCCGGATCGATATCCGGCAACCAGGAGGTCGTGGTCTCTGCGAGCGATGGCATGGATGATGCCGCCGATGTCTTGATTACGTACGCTGTCAGCGCGGCCCCGGCAGGCACGTCAGGTAAAAGTGGTGGCGGCGGTGGCGGTGGCGGCGGTTGTGGCGCGGGCTCTGGAACAGCGCTGGGCTTGATCGGCCTGCTTTCGTTACTGGCCCTGCGCCGTCCGCGATTGAACTGGCGGAGCTGATCAGCGCGCCATCCACCCCGCACAGGCATGGTATAGCGGCACTCCGATCGCCAAATTAAACGGAAAGGTTACCCCCAGGGCGCAGGCCAAACAGGTGCCAAGGTCGGCGTGCGGCAAGGCCACACGCACTGCCGCCGGTGCAGCGATGTAGCTGGCACTGGCGGCAAGCACTCCCATCAGGGTTGCACCACCGACGGATAGCCCCGCGAGGTGGCCGGCTGTGACCCCGATCAGACCGTTGATCAGCGGCAGGGAGATACCGAACACCACCAGGCGCCACCACCCGGCGCGCAGGCCCTTCAGCCGTTCAGCCGCGACCGTGCCCAGGTCGAGGAGGAAGAGGCAGAGGATGCCGACGAACGGCTCGACGAAGAAGACGTTGATCTTGGCCAGACCCGCCGGATCTGCGACCCAGCCTACCGCCATGCCACCCAGTAGCAGCACGATCGACTTGCCGGAGAGTACCCGGCCGATGGCGGGCAGTAGGGCCGGACGATCTTCGGCGCCATCTCCCGCCCCACGCCGGGCCAGCCACAGGGCGACTGCGATGCCAGGCACTTCCATCAGGGCGAGCAGCCCAGGCATGTAGCCTTCGTAGTGCTCGCCCAGATGGGTGAGGTAGGCGCAGGCGGCCAGGAAGGTGACAGCCGAGGTCGAACCGTAATGTGCAGCCAGGGCAGCAGCGTCGATGCGACCCAGAGACAACAGCCGCCGGGCCACTGGATAGGCGATCAACGGGATGGCACAGCCGATCACCAGGGTGGCGGCGGCGGGCAGCAGGAGTTCAGCAAAGCTGACACTTGACAGGGCGGCGCCGCCCTTGAGGCCAATGGCGAAGAGCAGATAGATCGACAGCGCCTGGGTCAACTGCTCTGGGAACGACAGATCGCTACGGCACAGGCGGGCCAGCACACCGACGGCAAAGGCGAGGAAGGCGGGAGCCAGGAGATTGTGGCTGAGCAGTTGCAGATCCATGGCAGGCACCTTCTAAAAACAAACGAATTGTAAAGCGTGAATGAAATGTCGCGTAATACATCAGGGGCCGCCCGTGTGCCTAAAGCGAAGCCGATGGTGGCATTACCAGGAGCCCTGCCCATAGTCTTCGGCCATGGGCAAAGGTGCCGTTCTTGACGAGGCGTTCCTCGCCGCCGCCGGACTCAGCGAGCAGCTGCTGACGCTGTCAGGAGCGATCGAGAACAAGCACCACGAGGTACTGCAGGAACCGATGTTCCATGTCCGCACCTCGGAGATCGAGGAAACCGTTTACCTCGAACGGAAGTACGTCTTCGACAACCAAGTGTCCATCCGGGCCCATTATGGCAAGGGTGACAAGGTGTTGGTCTGGCTCCAGCGGTCGCTGCGTCAGCCGCCGCATGATCCGCGAGCCGCGATGGTTGAGTTGCTGATGGCGCGGGAGTTCTTTATGCTGGGCGACTGGCGGGAATTCCAGCGCTTCCGCCAGTTCGTCAAAAGCCAGCGCATCCTTGATGCCCAGGCCCGCCAGTGGATCACCGACAACCACGTCAAGTTCAAGGATCTGGCGGCAACCGACGAAGGTTTGCGCCACATCCTCGACTGCTTGGGGGCGGTCGCCGAATGGCCCGACCTTGATGGCCAGGACCAGGGCGAAAGCCGCACCACCCTGGAACTGATCGCCAAGACTTACTCGCGTTCGCTCGCCCCGGTGCGTGCTGCCGTCAAGTTGCCGAACGCCCTGCTGTCCCGTCCGCCAGACACCCGGTTCAACATCTTCCGGTTGTTCTCGTTTGTCGAGGATCCGAATGGGCCGATGAGCTTGATCCGCTTCCTCAAAGACCTTGGCCAGGCCACCAATGATCCCCGGGTCATCGAGATGACTGGGACGCTGAAGAACAGCCGGGACATCTCCCGGGCTTTCGCCGCATTGCGTAGTGCCTTGCTGTCTCGGAAGCTGCCGAACGACTCCGTATGAACACGTCCGTCCGCAAGATCAAACTCGATTTGCCTCCGACCGCCAATCTGGCTGCCGCCCCGCTCTGGCAGGTGGTCAATCCGGCCAATGGCCGCTCCGTCCAGGCTCCGGTCGAGATGTGCGGCGACGGCGTTCGTTTGTGGCACGAGCGGGCCCGGGCGATCGGCCTGCAGCCGGGCGACCCGGTCGATCTCACCCCTCCTTGACCCACCCCGGGTCGAAGGGCTATCTGGCCCTTTGCACCGCTGATGCCCCGCCGTACACCCAGCAGGCCGATGCCAGATCCCACGCCAGAACTCGCCGCCGCCAAACGCATCACCTCGCTTGAGGCCGATGTCGCGAACCTCCGTCGCGGCATGGTCCAGCAACTGACTGCCACCGGGCGCCTCGTGCAGCAGGCGCTGGCGCTCGACACCAAGTTTTTCCAGGGCCGCTTCCTCTCCGACCGCCAGCCGAATCCACAGGAAGAGATCGGTATCGCCGCCGACATTCTCGCCGCGGCGGGGGCCGAACTCGACAAGCGTGGGACCGGCCCGGTTGCCGGCACAGCGATGACCGAGGTGCTGCGTTCCGAGCTGGTCGCCCGGGAGGGCGAACTGGCCGAGATGCGACGGCAGACCGTTGCCTTGCAGGAGGAGCATGCTGCGGTCGTAGCAGGTCTGATGACCCGCGTCGAACAGGCCGAGGAAAGCAGCGGGGGTCTGAGTACGTCCTCTGCCGACAGCGCGGCCGAGCTGCGTGCCGAGCGAGCCGAAGCCCTCGGACTGTGTTCTGAACTGCTACGGGTGATCCAGTCCGCCCCGGCTGGTGGCGATGATGTGCAGATCACCCTGGGGGTCCTGCAGGACTGTCTCAAGGAGGAGGGTGGACTTGGCACGGTCTGCCAGGCCGCCGAGTCGGCCCTGGTGTCCTGGGCCGAGGCCCTGATGCATGCGCTGGGCGAGGCCAAGGCCGCGACCGCCGGGTTGGACGGTCTGCGCGCCACCGCCGGTGAATGGCAGCGGCAGTCGGCCCAGCTGAAGGCCGATCTGGACCGTACGCGCAACGAAGCCACCAAGGCGGCCGCCGAGTCAGCCAAGGCAACCGCCGAGGCGCGCTCGACCAGCGAGCGCAGCGGCATCATCGAGCGCGAGATCACCAAGCTGCAGAGTGAACGCGAGACGCTGGTGCGCGATGTCGAGCGCCTGCAGGTCGAACTGGGCGAGCAGCGTCGCGCCGCCCACGAGGCCAACATGGCGCGGACCCGCGATCGCGAGGAGACCGAGGTCTTCCGCGCCACCGCGCGCAGCGATGCCGAACATGCAGTGGCCAAGGCCCTCGGAGAGGTCGCTACCGCTACCCAGCTCGCCACCGCTGCAGTTGGTGAACGGGATCAGATCCAGGGTCGCCTGGTCAATGCCCAGGAACGGCTCGATCGCCAGGATGCCGAACGCGCGCGCGCCAACAGCGAGCTTGTCGTCCTGCGCAAAGAGCTGGAGACCCTGCGGGTCGCCCAGCAGCAGTCCCTCGAGGCGGCGCAGCTGGCCCAGCAGTCCGTTAGCGCCGTCACTGCCGAGCGCGACGGCCTGCAGACCTCCCTTACTGCGCTTAAAAAGGACAGTGCAGCGGTCCGTTCCGAAGGCGAGTCTGCGGTCGCCCGCGAGCGCGCCGCCGCCGAACGGGCAGAACGCTTGCAGGGCGAGCGGGACAAGCTGGTCTCCGAACGCGAACGGGCCTTGGCCGAGGTCGGCACGCTCAAGCGGGATCTCGACCAGTTGCGCAGTGAGCGCGACGCTCTGGCCGAACGCATCACTGTCGCTGCCAAGCAGGTCGAGACAGTCTCGCTGGACCGCGATCGCGCTGCCGGCGAGCGTGAGCGGACCGCGATCGAGCTGGCCCAGGCACGTAAAGAATTGGAGGCCTCCCGGGCGCTGGCGGAACGCACCGCCAGCGAGCGAGACGGTTTGCGCAGTCGCGTCACCGCCGCCGACGGTACCGCTGAAGCGGCGATGCGCGAACGCGACCAGGCACGCGGCCAGGTCGCCAACGCTGGTGCCGAACGCGACCGTTTTCGAGCCGCCTTGGAATCGGCCCAAGCAGAGCGCACCAACCTGCTGCGGAGCAAGGAAGAACAGCACGCGCAGTTCACCCTGCGACTCACCGAGAGCAGCCGTCAGCTGGGCGAGATGAAGCAGGTCCAGGCCCGTCTGGCTGGTGAGAACGATCGCCTGACCAACGAGAACGAGCTGCTACGCAAGGCCAGCGAGCGCGGTAAGACTGATGTCGCCGAGATGGCCCGCCGTGCCGAGGCGGCAGCCCTCGACCGGCGCCGCCTTGAAGAGGCTGAAACCCGAGCCACCGCTGCCGAGAACCGCGTTGTCGAATCCGAGCGCCGCATCCAGGGAGCTCTGGCCGAACGCGACAGCCAGCTGGCAATGGCGATCAACGAGGTCAAGCGGCTCGGCGATACGGTGGCGCTGGAGAAGAAGCGCTTCGCCGATGCTATCGCCCTGCTGAAACAGGCCCGTGGAGCGGTCGAGGACGCCAAGCGTGCCACCGCCACCTTCGACGCTGTCCAGGCCGAACTGGCGCGCGTCAAGAAGGGCTGATTCACAGGCTGGGCTTCAGGGTGCCGGGATGCGTCGGCGCTGGCGGATCCGCTCACCGGTCCATGCTCTGCCCCATGCCCGCTGTAGATCGTCCGTCTGTTCGCACCTCCGGTAATAGCGCCTCGGTGCCAGCGGCGGCCTGGAATAGCAGATTCTTGCGTGCGTGTCGCGGCGAAGCCGTCGATCGCACCCCGGTCTGGATGATGCGTCAGGCAGGCCGCTACATGGAGCATTACCGTGGTCTGCGCGCCAAGCTGTCGTTCCTCGACCTGTGCCGCAATCCGTCGGCCAGCGCCGAGGCGGCGCTGTTCGCCCGCGAGTATCTGGGCGTCGACGCCAGCATCGTGTTCAGCGACATCCTGATCGTGTTGGAGGCCCTCGGGGTCGGCTTGCGCTTCGATGGCGATGGGCCCAAGCTGACGCCACTGGCTGATGCTGCTGCAGTGGGCCGGCTGCGCGATCCGATCGCCGCGGCTGCGGATCTCGGCTATGTCGCTGACGCCGTACGTCTGACTGTCGCCGGCAGTCCGGCTGACATCCCCTGCATAGGTTTCGCTGGCGCGCCGTTTACGCTTGCCGCCTACGCCATTGAGGGGGGCGGCAGCCGGCAGTTCGCCCGCGCCAAACGCTTCATGTATACCGAGCCAGAGGCCTGGCATCGTCTCTGTGCTACCATCGCAACGTGCAGCGCCGCCCACGTCAACCGTCAGATCGCGGCGGGCGCCACCGCGGTACAGTTCTTCGATTCGTGGTCCGGCTGTCTCTCGCGCGAGGATTTCCGCGACTACGCCCTGCCGCACCTGCGTGTCGCGGTCCAGGCGGTGACGCCAGGCGTGCCGGTGATCGTGTTCGGCGCCGGCACTGGCCACCTGCTCGACCTGTTCGCTCAGACCGGGGCGGATGTGGTCGGCATCGATACCGGCCCGGATTTGGTCGATGCCTGGGATAGCCTCGGTGGTCCGTCGCGGGTTGCCGTGCAGGGCAATCTCGATCCGGCGCTGCTGCTCGGCACCGAGACCGTACTGTACCGGCGCATCGATGCCTTGATGGCGCGCACCGCAGGCCGTCCAGGTCACATCGCCAACCTCGGCCACGGCATCATCAAAGAGACGCCGCCCGAGATGGCGCGAGAACTCGTTCGCCGGGTCCACGAACGGTCGACCCGATGACCGGCAGCTACCAGGCGGTGGATGTCATCGTCATAGGCGGCGGGATCGGCGGCCTAGTCGCCGCGTATCATGCGCGCAAACGCGGCCTATCAGTGATCCTGCTAGAGTCGGCCGAACGCCTTGGCGGCGTCATCCGTACCACCGTTGAGGACGGATTCACCCTGGAACATGGGCCAGATTCGCTGGTCTCGATCAAGCCGGGCGGCTTGGATCTGGTCCGCGAACTCGGCCTGGAAGATCGCCTGATCGGCGTCCCCGAGGCGGCTCGCCGATCGCTGATCGCCCGTCAGGGCCGACTGGTGCCGGTGCCCGACGGGCTCTACTTGCTGGCTCCCGGCCGCATCCTGCCATTCCTGCGTTCACCGCTGCTCAGTTGGGCAGGCAAGTTGCGCATGGGTGCGGACCTGGTGCTGCCGCGCCGTGCTGCCGGAGCGCCCGAAGAAAGCCTCGCCGACTTCGTCCGCCGGCGCCTCGGACGAGAGGCGCTTGAGGCAATCGCTCAGCCGATGGTCAGCGGTATCTATACCGCCGATCCCGAACGTCTTTCGCTGGCCGCCACCATGCCGCAGTTCCTGGAGCTGGAGCGCGTACACGGTTCGCTCATCCGCGGCATGATGGCGCGCATGCGACAGCAGAAGCAGATGGCGCAGGGGACCAGTGGCCCGCGCTATGGGTTGTTCCTCTCTCTCGTCGGTGGCCTGCAGGTTCTGATCGACACGCTGGAGCAGCGGCTGGCTGGCGCAGACATCAGACTCGGCTGCGCCGTCACGCGCGTGCATCGCAACGGAGACGCTTGGCAGGTTGAGGCTGGAGGCCAGTCATTGCGAGCGCAGCGCGTGGTGCTGGCGACTCCGGCGCATGTCGCAGCGCGTGTGCTTGATGGCGAGCTGTCGAGTGAGTTGGCCGCCATCCCCTACGCCGGGGTGGCGACAGTGAATCTGGCCTTCAGCGGCAGCTTTACCCTACCGATGGCTGCTGGCTTCGTCATCCCGGCAGTCGAGGGCCGCGGTACCATCGCCTGCACCTTCGCCCACGCCAAGTATCCGGGGCGTGCGCCCCAGGGCACTGTGTTGCTGCGCGCGTTCGTCGGCGGCGCCATGCACGAAGACCGGCTGGCGCTCGATGACACGACCCTGATCCGCCAGACCCTGGTCGATCTGCGCAGCTATCTCGGGAACCTGTCCGAGCCACGCCTTGCCCGCGTGCACCGCTGGCCCAAGGCGATGGCCCAGTACGTCGTCGGCCACCAGCAGCGCGTGGCGCGCATCCGAGCGCTGACGCCGGATGGTCTGCATCTGGTCGGCAATGGTTTCGACGGCGTCGGCATCCCCGATGTCGCGTCCCAGGCTGCGGCGGTTTTCCCACCTGTGCTTCGTGACTGAGCCATGCATCTCGCGCTCTACCAGCCGCAGGTGCCTGGCAATATCGGGGCGGTCGGCCGCACCTGTATTGGGCTTGGCGCCGAGCTGCATCTGATCGGACCGATCGCGGTCGATCTCTCAGCGCGGGCCGTGCGGCGCGCGGGAGTCGATTACTGGACGATGCTGCGCCTGTCGCTGCATCCGACTCCCGAGGCCTTCCTCGCGTGGCTGGATGGTCGCCAGCCGTGGCTGGTCAGTGGTGGCGGTAAGCTGCGCTATGACCGCGCCACGTACGCAGCCGATGACGTCATCATCCTCGGCAACGAGGTGCGTGGCATCCCGCGCGACTGGCATGCCCGCTGGCCCGATCGGATCGTCCACATCCCGATGCGCGGCCCGGTCCGCTCGTTCAACCTGTCATGTGCCGCCGCGGTGGTCGCCGCCGAGGCGCATCGCTCGTGCGGCCAGATGGACGGCTGGGCATGAGACGTCCAGGCCGGGCCAAGCGATCGGCGCTGACCAGCGACGCTCAGCTCGGGCGCATCTTCGACACCTTCGCCGCGACCATCGTCCCACGTTGCGAGTTGGTCCATGCCAGTGCCTTCGAACTGTTAGTCGCAGTGGTGTTGTCGGCGCAGTGTACTGACACCAACGTCAACAAGGCGACGGCGAAACTGTTCGCGGTTGCGCGCACGCCGCGGGCGATTCTCGACCTGGGTGTCGATGAGCTCGTTCCGCTGATCCGCACCATTGGCCTGTTCAACGCCAAGGCGAAGAACCTAGTCGAAATGTCGCGCCTGATCCTGCTCCACCATGGCGGTGAGGTGCCCGCCACGCGCGATCAACTCACCGCCCTGCCAGGAGTCGGCCGCAAAACGGCGAACGTGGTCCTGAATGTGTGGTTTGGGCACGAGACTATGGCGGTCGACACCCATGCCCAGCGGCTGTCGAATCGTCTTGGCATCTGCCGCACCACTACCCCCGAGCAGACCGAACTAGCCCTCGAATCCCGCGTGCCGGCGCAGCATCGTCGCCATGCCCACGCCTATCTCGTCCTGCATGGCCGCTATGTCTGCACGGCCAGGAATCCACGGTGCGACAGCTGTGCCGTTTCGGCCTGGTGCCCACGCATCATGCTGGCCAAGTGACGCTTCCCGTCAGGGGCCTGGTCATGTATTACCTGGCATGCGTCTCGCTCTGACCGTCGCTGCCATCACCACCTCCCTCCTGTTGGCTTCGTGCGGTGCCCCGCGTCAGGTAACCGACACCTGGAGCGACGGCACGCCGAAACGCGCCGGTTCTCTGAAGGGTCCGAAGCAGATCGGCGTGTGGACCTACAACCATCCAGGCGGCGCGAAGGCGGCGACCGGGGTCTTCGTCGGCAGCATGCAGGACGGTCCTTGGGTGCAGTGGCACCCCAATGGGCAGAAATCTGCCGAGGGTACCTACGCCGCGGGTCTGAAGGACGGCGTGTGGACTTACTACCGCCCTGACGGCAGCCGTCAGGCGACCGGGTCCTATCGCGCCGATCGCCAGGAAGGCCAGTGGACCTCATACCATGCAGATGGCACCACCATTGCCGCCATCGCCTGGTTCCGCCGGGGACTGTGGAACGGACCCTACGCGACCTTCGGCACCGATAGCTGCCGGATCGAGGCTGGCGTCATGATCGCCGGTACTCGTGCGCTGTGGCTGGACCAGGGCGAGCAGGCCCCGTCGGGCACCGTCGAAGCCGGAAACCCCGGGGCTACCGCTGTCCGCGGCAGCGATGGAGCGACCCGCATCGGCCTGGATGGGGCGTGGCTGACCCTCGATGGCGATGGACGCATCGCCCAGGTTGGCCCGTCCCCGGCACCCGAGCCGCCGCCGGCCGTGCCGCTCACCAACATGAGCCTCACTGTTCCGGCCAGCGAATTGCCACCGCCCCTGCCCGCCCCGGTAGAGGATCCGCGCCTGCCGCCCGCCGCCGCCGAGCTGTCGCCGATCGCCACCCTGCCCGGCTGGTGGACGGCAGACCAGGAGGCCGGCGCGGCTAAGCTGCTGAAGCGCTACAAGGGTGACACCGCATCCGATCCCAGCGCCGACTACAATGAACCACCGGCCAGCACCAGCCGATCCCGTCCGGTGTGGCACGGAAAGCCGCTGCCACAGACGCGCTATCTCAGTTCGGATGGCACCGTCCTCGACCTCGCTGCCTGGAAGGGCAAGCGCGTGGTCATGGTGGTGATGCGCGGATTCAGCGGCCAAGTCTGCGTCTACTGTGCGACCCAGACTGCCGCGCTGGCCGATGCCGCCGCCCGCCTGCGCGATCAGGGCGTCGAGACGCTGGTCGTCTATCCGGGCCCGCCCGCCGCTGTGCCGGCGTTCCTGAAGGCGGTCGCCAGCCTGCGCGGATCTCTGCCGCCGCTGCCGGTCGCCCTTGATGCTGGCCTGACCCTGGTACGTGGCCTGCAGATCGCTGGCAACCTGTCGTTGCCGGCAACCTTTATCATGGATCGCGATGGCATCGTGCGCTGGACGTATGTCGGCACGTCGATCGCCGATCGTCCCTCAGTGGTTGATATCGAGAAGGCTCTGGAGGGGGTCAAGTGAGTTCGACCGATCCGACCAGGATCAGCGATCGCATGGTCACAGCGACTCGGCTGGGCGAAGCGCTCGACGGCGAAACCCGGGCTCCGGCGATCGATGGCGTGACCATCGAGCGCGAGCTGGGACGCGGCGGCATGGGAGCAGTGTGGCTGGGACGCCAGACCTATCTCGACCGCCAGGTTGCGGTGAAGGCGCTGACCCTGCAGGGCGACGAGAAGTTCGCTGCACGTTTCCGCCGCGAGGCGCGCATCCTTGCCGGATTGTCGCATCCGCACATCGTCGCCTGCCACCAGGCAGGAATGGCCCCGGATGGTCGGCCATTTCTGGTCATGGAATTCGTCGACGGCCCCGACCTCAAACGCCATCTAGCAGCGCATGGGCCGCTCGTTCCGGCCGAGGCCGCCCGACTGGTCGCCGAAGTGGCTGACGGTCTGCGCCACGCCCATGCTCAAGGCATCATTCATCGCGACGTGAAGCCCGAGAACATCCTCCTGGCCAAGCGCCCTGATGGTGCTTGGACCGCAAAGCTCGCCGACCTCGGCCTGGCTCGCACCAGTCAGGGCGTGCAGGGTCAGGCGCATGACCTGACCGCCGCCGGCCAGGTCATCGGCACGCCAGCGACCATGGCCCCGGAACAGTTCGACAATCCTGATGCGGTCGACCATCGGGCCGACATATATGGCTTGGGCTGCGTGCTACATAATGCGCTCACTGGGGCCGCGGCGTTCTCCGGCGCCAGCTTTGCTGCCTTGGTCGCCAGCAAGGTGCACGGGCCGGCTCCCGATCCGTCTAGCGTGCGCGCCGACCTACCGCGCGAACTCAGCGCGCTGTGCCGCCGTATGCTCGCCCGCGATCGCGACCAGCGCCCGACCTACGAGGAGATCATCGCTGCCTTGCGAGCGCCGCAGATGCAAGCGCGCCGCTCGCCCATGCTGCTGCCGATTGTCGGGGCCCTGGTCGCTGCCGTGGTGATTGCAGCGGTGTTGGTCTTACGCGCTGGGTCAGCACCGACGATGCCGACTGCCCCGGCGCAACCGGCCGCAGTGGCCCACATTGCCCCCGTAGCCCCCGTCGCGGCAACTTCGGTGGTAGTGCCGGTGCCGGTTCCGGCCAAGGCGACTCCGCTTGGCCTGCCGCCATTGCTCCAACCGACCGACCTGTTTCGCAGCGAATTCACCAAGCGCTTGGCTGACTGGAACATCGCCGATCCGCTCGCCTGGGCGGTCAGTGAGGACGTTGAGGGCTTCCCGATTGCCGGCACCAGTGGCGAGATTGTCCGTCCCTTACCAGGCGCTCCGGGCAGCCTGAGCGGTGTCGTCGTGATGCCCCAGCAGACCAAGCGCGTCCTGGTTGGCGTCCGCGATGCGACAGGCCGCACCACCAGCCTGCTTCTGCTGCCATTCGATCCGCTCATCGTCAGCCTCATTGCGTCTTCTGCGGACGGCACGCAGACGGACAGCCAGGGCAGCGCGACCCAGCAGGATCGCCGCGTCGCCTTCACGTTGCGCTTCGCCGCCGGCCGCATGCAGGCCACCTTGCCAGGCGCAGCGGTCGCTGCTCCATTGCAGATTGAATTGCCTGCTCCGCCGGTCGCCGTCGTACTCTATGCTGATGGCGAACGGCCGGCCCTGTTCGAGGCCCTGCGCGCCGAGCCGTAATCACGAGGCTTTTGTCTGGTTGCGCCTTCCCGCCCACCTTTCTGCCACGATCCCATTATGTCTGAACCAGATGGCACTACGAGGCCGGGCGGCGAACCGTCGCTCGGCCAGCTCCTCGAACCCCTGCGCGATCCGTTCCGCCGCGTGCGCGGCCGCCTCGCCCTGACCGTGGTCTGCGGCTGGGGCAAGTTCTTCCTCCCGCTGGCCATTCCTTGGGTCATCGGTCAGGTCATCGACCAGGTGCTGAAACCAGGGTTACCCCCAGAACAGGCCTCACCGCTGCTGCTGCGTTACGCCGGCATAGCGTTGGTTGCGGTGGCCATCGCCGCGATCGCGACCTACTGGCGGCACCTGCTTGCTCAGCTCATCCAAAGCGAAGTGCAGCACCGTCTGCGCAAACGGCTTTTTCATCATCTCCAGCGACTGAGCATGGCGTTCTTCCAGCGCCATCACGCCGGAGCGCTCGGTGCTCGGGTCAGCTCGGACATCTCGGCGGCTGGCGCCATGTTTGACAAGGGCGTGGTCAACTACGCCATGGACATCGCACTGTTCGCGGTGATGTCGGTGTGGCTGGCGACGGTGTCGTGGCAGCTCACCGTGGTGGCCTATGCGCCGCTGGCGGTCACCGCCTTCTTCATGTGGCGGGTGACGCCGACTCTGCGCCGCCAGCAAAAAGCGGTGCAGGAGGGCCAGAGCCACATCACCGGCATCGCCGCCGAGATGTTCGCCGGCATCACCCTGGTGAAGGCCAGCGCTGGCGAGGACGAGGCAGTCGAGGAGTTCAGTGAGCGCTCGAAGCTGGTGCGCAGCCTGCAAGGCCAGACCGCGCGCATGCAGGCCCGCTTCACCAGCGTGACCCACGCCATGGTGACGGTGAACGGCGCCGCCGTCGCTCTGATCGGCGCCTGGCTGATCAGCAACGGTTCGTCCACCCTGACCATCGGTACGCTGGTCGCATTCCTGATGTATTTGGGCAACGTCACCGGCGCGGTGCAGCGCATGATTGACAACATCCTCCAATTGCAGGAAAGCTTTGCCGCGCTGGAACGCATCAACGATTACCTCCACGTCCTGCCGTCGCCGGCTGACAAGCCGGACGCTGGCGAGCCGCCGATTGCCGGCGAACTGACCTTTCGTGAGGTGCATTTCGCCTACCCGGGCAAGCCTGCGGTGCTCGACGGCTTCTCGTTCACATTCAAGCGCGGCCGCAGCTACGCCCTGGTCGGGCCGTCGGGCAGCGGCAAGAGCACGCTCGCCCAGCTTATGCTGCGCTTCTACGATCCCGACGGCGGTGCAGTGCTGGCCGATGGCCACGACCTGCGCGACCTGCGCCAGCAATGGTGGCGCAACCACGTCGCCATCGTGCTGCAGGATCCGATCCTGTTCTCGACCTCGGTGGCCGACAACATCGATTTCGCGCGCGATGGGGCCGGCCGCGAGCGGATTGAGGCCGCCGCCCGCGCCGCCCAGGCGCATGACTTCATCGCCGCCCTGCCCGAGGGCTACGACACGCGTCTCGGCGAGCGCGGCGTGTCGCTGTCGGGCGGTCAGCGCCAGCGCATCGCCATCGCGCGGGCCCTGCTGCGCGAGCCGAAGCTGCTCATCCTCGACGAGGCGACCAGCGCCCTCGACGCGGTCACCGAGCGCGCGATCAAGCAAGTGGTCGACGGCCTGCGCGGCACGCGCACCGTTGTGGTCATCGCCCATCGCCTGTCGACGATCAAGGATGTCGATGAGATCGTCGTACTTGAGCGCGGCCGCATCGCTGAGACCGGCCCGTACGAGGCCCTGCTCGCGCGTGGCGGCCTGTTCAGCCGGCTGGTGGCCGAGCAGTCGCGCGAGGGCTGAGGCACCGATCCCTGCCGCTTGGTCGCCGAGATGCGATGCTTCGCTACCTAACTAGGCTTGCCCAGGCGATGCGGTCGGCGGCAGCGCGGGACTACGGTCCGGCCGGCGATTGCGACTCCAGCTCCTTGACCTGCGATCCGATCGCCGTCAACCGCGTGACGGAGCCGTCAGGCCGGCCGTCGACTCGCAGGTGCGCGGCGGCGACGTCCGGCTCGCCTGGTGCGCAGGCGTTCCACCAGAAGGCGGTCCAGCCTGCCGCCTGGTCGACCGGCGCCACAACGTCGGGTTCGCCGAGTAGGGCGACGAGATCGGCTCGCTTGGTTCCATGCCTGGAGATCTCGGCCAGCGGCCGCCGCTGCCGCGCCGTGGCTTCCAGCGGCGGGGCAACTACGACCCTGGCGCCGAACGCGATCTGCCCGCCCATGCCGGGTGGCCAGGGGCCGCCCAAGGACGGATCTGGATACGTCCGCGTCGATGACCAGATGCCGGCGGCCAGCAGCACCGTGGCAATCGCGATCAACACGCCGGCCTTCCATGGCTTCATGTCAGTAGCCCAGCGGCTGGCGGTTCACCGTCTGATTCTGCGCGAAGGCGGCGTTGTAGCCCCGCGGATCAAGGGTGGCGACATGCCCATCAAGGAACACGAAGTTGGCCTTGCCGCGATGGCGATAGGCCACCGTCGACCAGTTGGCGGCATCAGGCCAGCCGGAGTTGTTGTCCTGGAAGAGGAAGAACACCGAGGAACTGTGGACGCGCGAGAAGCTTAGCAGCGTATAGGGCAAATTGTTGTGGTACCAGTTGTTCAGCGCCGAGGATTCCTGGGCCAACCCATAGGTAACGTAGTAGCCGGTGGTGGCAGCATTCCACGGAACATAGGGGCTCTGCGCCCCGCCGTCGACCGGGCAGCGGTAGGTGCGGATGCTGGCGTTCGCAGGAAGGTTCCACGCCCACTCCAGATCAAGCGGGTCGGCCATCGCCCTGGTCCAATGCTGGTCATTATAGATGGCATTGATCGGGAGGATGCCGTTGTTGTCCCCGGCCCACCCGAGGCCTGCTACTCCGAGCTGGCGGAGCTGGTTGCCGCAGATGGTCGTCTTGGCCATGTCCCGGGCGATGGACACCGCGGGCAGCAGCAAAGCCGCCAGGATGGCGATGATCGAGATGACGACGAGCAACTCGATCAGGGTGAAGGCGTGACGGATGGCCATGACAGAATCCTTATTGCCGCTGGGTGGTTCAACCTGCAACGATCTCGACGCCTGTGCCGCGCAGGAGCAGCGCCGCCGCGCCGATGCGCACCGCGCAGGCGAGGCCGTTGGGGCCGCTGCGCTGGTGCCAGGGCTGCGCCGGGGCCGCTTCGGGCGGCCGGCCGGTGGCGTCGGCGGCGGTGACCGCGCCGCGTAGGGCTGCGTCGACCGTGCCGCGCACGCTCCACACCAGCAGCAGGTCCTCGACGCCGGGGCGCAGGAACCAGCGGCCGCGCAGGGCGCCGTCGGCGTAGTCGCCGGCTGGCTGGCAGCCGGCGAGCTGGTTGGCGAAGGCAGAGAGGTCCGGCGGTGGCGGATCGGTTGGCGGCGGTGCCGTGGCGACGACCCAGGCGTTGGCGCCGCGCAGGAGGTCGACGTGCAGACCCTCGGTGGTGACGCGGCCACCATCGAGGGCGCGGATCGGCACCGACGAGCGGTTGCGCAGCAACTGGGTGCGCACCAGAGACAGGCCGCCGTGCCGACGCAGGTCGAAGAGGCCGCAGTCCTCCCAGCCGACGCGCGGTTCCAGCACGGCGTCCTCGAACTCCAGAGAGCAATGCCGGATCAGGCCGTCACCGCCGTGGCAGCGGCCGTAGACGGTCACCGGCTGGATGACGCCGCGCACGTCGAGGCGGCGGAACACGGTGCGGCCGGCGGGTCGACCATCCTGCCAGAAGTGGCTGCCGTCATACTCGTACAGGCAGTCAATGCCGGAGACGGTGCAGTCCTCGATCAGCCAGTCGTCGCTGTGCGGGGCGGGACCGCGGTAGGCGCGGTCGTGCGGCGAGAAGTGGACCAGCGCGGCGAGGGTGTTGGTGCGCCCGCCGGTGAAGCGATGCTCGACCCGGCTCGGCCCTTCGAAACGGCAGCGCCGCACGGTCAGGCGCAGGGCGGAGAAACGGATGCAGTTGCAGGCGGTGTTCAGCACCGTGTCCTCGATCAGCACGTCGCGGTTGCCGGCCCCGGCCAGGCAGTCGTCGCCGGTCTCGAACAGGCAATCGGCGATGCGCGCACGGGCGCAGTCACCCAGGTCGATGCCATCCCAGCCGCCGTGCACACGGAAGCGCTCGAAGGTGAGGTCGGTGCAGTGCCAGGCGGCGACGCCCCAGTTGCCGATGTCCTGGAACAGCACGTCGCGCAGGATCACGTCGCGGCAGCGTTCCAGCCAGATGCCGTGCCGTCCGCGCTGACCGCCTTCACCGTTGGGGTCGAAGCAGTTAGCGCCATCGACCGTGCCCGGCCCGAGGATGCGGATGCCGACCGCATCGCGGGCGACCAGCTGCGCCTCGTCGGAGAAGTCGCGGTGGTCGGTCGAACCGAGCAGTACGGCGCCCTCGTCCAGGCGGATGGTGGTGTGGCTGCCCAGGCGCAGCGTCCCGCAGCACCAGCGTCCGGGGCCAAAGCGCAGTTCGCCGCCGCCGGCAGCGGCGATGCGGTCGAGGACGGCCTGCAACGCAGTCGTGTTCAGGGTCGCGCCGTCGGCCACCGCGCCGCTATCGGCGGCGGCGAGGCGCAGTCCGTCCGGTTGGTCGGCGTGGTACGGAGCAAGCGGTGCCGCGATGGGACGGGTCATTTGGTCGCTCCCAGGAAGCGCCAACGCGTCGACAGCCAGGGGCCGCCGCTCCACGTCGGGTGGTACTGCTGGGTGCGGGCGAAGGCGGCGCTGCGGTTGGCGGCCCACTCCAGGACGCGCCGGCCCTTGTCGACCACCGCCCAGCCGAGGCGGATCTCGCGCCCGACTACCGGCTTCACCTCGGCCAGTTCGCTCCACGGGATCGCCGCCTCGTAACGCCACACGCCTTCGCCGCGTACCACTGCCAGGCGGGCGTTGCCGACCAGGCCTTGGTCGCGCGGCAGCTTCGGCGAGTACGGATAGGCGTTGTGCAGCGGCACGCCCGGGGCCATGAAGCGCCAGACCTCGGAGATCGGCTCGCCGATCGACTCCAGGCGCGGCGCCTCGAAGGGCGGCCAATCCTGGCGGTACTTGTCGTCGGGCGGGTTGGCGAGGCGCGCGAGATGGCGGTCGCGCACCACCGCGTACGGCTCGGCCAGGCGGTTGGCCTTGCCGGCGTAGAGGTCGTACTCGTAGTCGGGATGCAGGCGGTTGCGCCGCGTGTCGATGCGCGCCCGGGCCTTGGCGTCGAGGAACGGATCCTGCTTGTCGGCGACGTCGAAGATGTCGATGGCCAGCCGCAAGGCATCGCCGGCGCTGCCGCGGAAGATCGGCATGGAGCTTGACCAGTAGAGGTAGGGGAGGTCCTCGTGCACCAGGCTGTGGATGGCGTCGTGGGTCGGCCGCCAGTCGGCGCTCGGGTCAGCAACCTCGGCCATGAGGTAGAGGAAGCTGTCATCCCACAGCAGCGCGACGCGCGCCGCCGAGACCTCGGCGCCCTTGCCACCCAGGGCGTACATCGGGAACCACAGCTTCTCGGTCACTGAAATCTCAGCCTTGCCACCGGTCATCAGCGTCGGCACGGCGCCGAGCTTCTCCCATTCTTTAAGCTCGCCGTCGATGGTCGGAGTGCCGCGGCGGATCAGCGCGAGGTGCACGTCTTCGGTCAGCTCCAGGCTGCCCTTGCCATCACTGACGCTCAGCCGCATCGGCCAGGCATTGCGTGCTGACGGCGTGGATTTCACCACGCGGAAGGCGAACTCCTTGGATTCACCAGGGGCGAGTGCCGGGGTCGAAAACTCGGCCGGTTCTAACGTCCAGCCTTCGGGTGCGGTTAGCTTAACGGTCACCGGCCGGGTTGCGCCGGTGCGATTTTCGACCACCGCGCGCACTTCGGCCCCGGCATCCAGCGGGCTGGTGATGTCGAGCAGTCCAGCCTGCAGGCCGCAGCCGTTGTAGTCGATCGGTGCCACCTTCAGACGCTGGCGCAGGTCGTCGAGACCCTTGCTGCTGCGTAGATAGATTGGCTCTTCGGTCAGTGGCACGATCAGCTCACCATCCTTGCGGATGTTCAGCAGCTCGTTGCCCTCAAGGTTGAAAGCCGACAACTGGTTCTGCGGATCAGCCAAGCGCATGGTGCCGTTGGCGAGGACCTGTGGAAAAAAGGCATCACCCTCGCCCGGCTTCCAGCCGCTGCCGTAGAGCTTCACCGAGCCGATAACCACGGCGCAGTGGCGGGTCTTGTCCTCGCGGCCCTGGAACAGGACGATGTGCGGCAGCGCTTCTGGGCGCAGGTTGCCCAGGCAGTCGCTATCTTCGACGAAGGACAGCCAGGTCGAGCAGGCCTGCCCGACCGGACGCGGCGCGTGCAGCTTGTTGTTTCCGGGCACGCTCCACGCATAGGCCTCGCTCAATGGATGGACCATCTGCAGTCCGGCGGCCATCTTCAGGGTAATGTTGGCGATGACGAAGAAGTCGGCCGGGCTGGCCCAATTCTCGTTCTCCAGCGCCGGCTTGCCGAGCGCCTGGCTGTGCACCATGCCGCGGTTGTCAGTGAAGGCGGCGCCGTACTGGTGGTGGGTGGTGGCATCGACGAGGTCCTGGTCGCCACTGATCTGCAGCTGGTCGACGAAGTTGTCGATCGAATCCTGGCCGACGATCATGAATGTCGGATCGGCGCGCTTGGCCGCTGGGCGCACCACGCGCAGCACGTCGCGCATGTAGGCGGCCGTAGAGTGCCAGTTGGTGATGCCGCCGCCCTCCCACGGCTCGTTGCGCACGTAGCCCTGGCGCAGCACGTCCTTGTAGCGCTCGACCAGGCGGAAGGTGTGGTCGGCCAGGCTGGGGAACTTCCCGATTTCGCCGAAATCCTCGGGCTTGGTGACGATGTGCGCCTTTCCCCCGTCAGTGTAGGTGATCGCCTTGTTACCGATCCGCGGCACGTCGCCCATACCGTAGGTCATCAGCTCGCCTTGAATGAGCAGATGATTGGCGCGCGCTGCCTCGTAGCCGGCGCGGTTGCGCTCCCAGTCGTAATCCGTGGCCCCATTTTTAGGCCACACCGCCGGGCCGCCGTCGCCCCAGCGCGCCCACTTGAAGCCATAGCGGCCGATGAAGCCGACCAGCTCGGCGTTGACGCGCCATGCTTCGCATGGCAGACCGACCTGGAATGGCGACTGTGGCTTGACACCCTCGGCCGGCGTCCGCACCACCGCGGCGGTGGCTAGGCGCAGTGCCGGCTGCGGCCCATCGCCATCAGGGTCGAGCAGCAGCGAGAAGCACCCATAGCGCCCCGGCACAGCGGCAGCACGCAGGGGCAGCTCGGCTTTCGGCGCCAGCACGGTGCCCTCGGGCAAGGCGCCGGCGGCGAGTTCTTCATAGTCAGCCCACTTGGCCTTCCAGATGTCATTGGGATCGCCGAGCACCTCGCGCGTGCGGCGCAGGCTCCAGCGGGCTTTGCCCAGGTCGATCGGCGCAGCGGTGCCGTTGGCAACGCGCGCAGTGATCGACAGCTCGACGGCCGGATCGTACGAGATGCCGGACGGATGCGACCACTCCAAGTTGGTGACGCGCAGTGGGGTCTCGACCGCGGCAAGCAGGCTGCCGACGAGGATAAGTGGGACGAGACGGTACATCAGGACTCCGATTTCTGAATAGTGGTCGGTGGATCACAACGCTCTGGGAGCAGGTCGATGGAGGCGTGGAATGGCGTAAAGGCGCCGACCAGCAGGCGGTGGCAACGGCGCTCGGCGATACCACCGATGTGGCTGCCGTCACCGGTGAAGATGCGGTGTGCGCTCGGCGGTAGGCCGCACAGGCGCCACGCGCTGCCATCGGTGGCGATAGCTAGGTGATCACCGCCGGCACTAAAGGTGCGACCACCTTCAGTGAGTGAGCAGGTGCCGCTGGCGTCGGTCAATCTTCCGCCTTCTCGCAGTAGGAATTGCAAATTCACCGGCACGTCAACCTCACCATCGACCGCGATGTGTAGGCGAAATCCACCACCGGGCAGGCGTTCGATGCGCAGCTGCACCTGCTGGTCATACGGCAGGTTGGCCCAGTCCCACTTTTGTCGTGGTCGGTAATGCGCGACATGGTCTTGACCGTGGTCACGGTAGGTCAGCAGCATCGCGCCGTCAGCTTCGTAGACGAGGTGCTCAGGCCGGAAGCCGCCGGAGCCGGCCCCCCAGGTCAGCTTGATGCCGTCGATCACCGCCTGGCCGTGATGCAGGCTCATCACCGTGTTGCTGCGCGGCGGGGCGCCCCAGCGTCCGTAGGTGACATCCCAGAAGTGGCCACCGTGGTCGGCCACGACAGTGGCGGCGATTGCGCCATCGCGCCAGCGCCAGATCGGTTCTGTTGCAGCGCGTAACTCGACGCGCGTCGGCAGTGGCTTGCGCGGCACGGCTTCGTCGCGGAAACGCGCGTCGTCCATCAGGAAGCGCAGCGGGACAAACGTCGAGTGCGATGGCTCCAAATGCTCAAGCAGCAGGTCTGCCGCCGTCGCCAATTCTCCGTCCTGGTACTCCACCGCCAAACGCTTGGCCAGCCACCAATCGCCCCAACGACAGGCAATCGCGCCGCGGTCTTGGCGGTGGCTGAAAGTCGAGTCGGCTTCTCCATTGGGTTGGATGAAGCGCAGGATATTGCGGTAATTGCGATAGGCTGCGTCCAGACAATGGCGGGCGCCAAAATGATCCGCGAGGTACAGCATGCCCCAGTTGGCGACGTTGTTGTAGCCGGGGCTGCGCTCCTCGAACCAGAATCCGTCGCTGTCACAGTCGAGCCCGTCGTCGAGTAGGTCGGCGATGCGCTCGCGGTTACCGGGCTCGGGGAACAGCCGGTCGACGCAGGCCAGTGGCCCAGCACAGGCCGTCCAGCGGTGGTTGGCGGTGTGCGGGCGCAGCGTGCGACAGGCAGCGGCACCGCGTCGCAGGTACTGCTCCAGCACCGGCAGGATTTCGTCACGTCCGGGCAGGGTCGAGGCGGCAACGCGCTCGTAGGTGGCGCAGATGCCGGGCAGAGTGAAGCCGACCTCTGCACAGCCAGGAGCCGCCGAGATGCCGAGCATGACGGTGCCGTCGTGGCGCTGCCGCCGTTGCATGAAGCCGAGCGCTAAGCGCAAGCGCTCCAGCATCGCCGGCTGGCCGTGCCACTCTGGGAAGTCGGGATAGAGATAGGCAGCGAACAGATTGGGAAATGCGTAGATGGCATTGCGGCTGTCGGCATAACCGCTGTCGTCCCAGACGAAGCCGCCGCAGTTGCGGCTGCCCGCCTCGGTGCACTGCGCCGCGAGCAGCAGTGTGACCTTCTCCCGGGTGTGGGCGTTGATGCGTGCCAGATCAGAGGACATGGGCATCTCCGGATTCGCTCGTGACCACCAGGCGCGGTTCGAGGAGGATATGGCGTGGCGGTCCGGTATGCCCGGCGAGGCGCTCGGCGAGCAGCGCGAAGACCGCCTTGCCGGTGTCGCGGTTCAGCTTGTCGATGGTGGCATCGAGCGGGCCGCCAGCCGCGGCCAGTTCCGGATCGTCGCGCCAGAAGTTGTCATAGCCGCACACCAGTGGCGTCGGACCGGCGAGGCGGAAGCGGCGCAGGGCGGCGATGAAGCGGAAAGCGTGGCGGTCGGAGGTGGCGAGGATGGCCTCGGGCGGCTCGGCCCCGGTCAGCACCGGCGCGAGCACCCCGGCCAGCGCGTCGACCTGGCGCTCGAACGCGGCAGCGTCGGCCGCTTCTTCCGCGAGTACGCCCGGCAGGCGCGGCGGCGTCGGCAGCAGTTCCATGCCATGGTGGCGGCAGGCTTCGCGGGCGCCGCGGTCGCGGTTGGCCAGCCAGGCGCGGCCATCGGGCTGCCAGCCGCGCAGCACGCGGCGGCAGCCGCGGCCGGCCAGCCAGCCGACCAGGGCGGCGGCGCCGGCGGCATGGTCGGAGGAGACCGAGTCGATGTCGGGCAGATCCTCGGTCAGGCCGTGCGCCGCCAGCGGGATCCCGCTGGCGATCAGCGGGGCGATGGCGGTCGACAGCGCCGCACCGTCCATATGCGTCGTCACCACCAGCACGCCGCGCGGCCGTTCCGCCAGCACTCGCGCCGCCGTCGCCTGGTTGATCACCGGCACCGGTAGACACAGCAACGGGGCGCCGCGGGCGATAGCCCAGGTCTGGGCGGTGTCGAGGGCGCCAGCGACGATGCGTTCGAGGTGCCCGCCAGGTGTGCTGTCGGGATGGCGGATGGTGTCGGTGAGCACCACCAGCGCGCCATCGGCCAGGGCGCGCGGCGTGGCGCCGACGCGCCACAACTGGCCCTGCTGCGTCACCGTGCCGTCCCCGGCCAGGGCGCCCAGGGCGACGCGCACGGCGTGGCGGGTGACGCTGAGCCGTTCGGCCAGTTCGCGCTCGGCTGGCAGTTCCTGGTCGGCAAAATCGCCCTCGGCGATCAGCCGGCGCAGCTCGCTGATCGCCTGGCGGGTGGTGCGGCGTGGGGTGATGGTTTCAGTCATGGCTTATCTGGGCAAGGTGCTGTTGGCTTCACTTCTTCACCGCGTCGACCACCTCGCCGATGCGCTTGCGCCAGCTCTCGCTCTCGCCCGCCTTCAGCCACAGGTTGAGCGTGCTGCCGTTGCCGAGGCCGACGGCTTGGATACCGGCAATGAGGTTGCGCGCCGCCACTGGGGTTGCGGCCTTCACCTCGAGGAAGATCGCCTCTTCGCCGACGCGTACCGCGCCGTCCTTCGGCGCCAGGACGCGGCCCTGCAGGTCACGCCCGGTGACTCCCTCGGGCAGGATGCAGAGGTAGTCGAGCCCCTGCGACCAGAGGACGCCGACGAAGCGCGTCGGATCATCGTTGCGCTGCCAGACGTAGCAGGGCAGGCCGCGGCGCAGGTAGACCAGCGACAGCGGGTCGCAGCGTTCGAGCATTGAGCTGGTGACACTATAGGCGACCGCCCCCGGCCGCGGCTGGCTGGAGCTCGGGTCGAAGATCTCGTGCAGGGCGAAGAAGAAGAAGCGCTCCGCTCCGCGCCAGGTCGCCGCGCAGTAGGCGCGCGGGATGAAGCTGGCGACATGCCGGCGGTTGAAGGCCTGCGAGAGCACGGCCAGCTCACCCTTCACATCAGCGGGGAACCAGCCGGACTCGGTGTTCCAGATCGCGTATTTTCCTGGCTTCGCCGGGCTGAACCAGCCGACCGTGTCCTCCGGATCCCGTTTCCACTTCCCAGTCTCCTTGACCTGCGCGGACCGCATGGTGAGGGTACTGACGCGGGCGAAAGAACCCAGCTCAGGCTCATCGTTGCAGTAGGGATGGATACCGGAGCCGTCGGTCAGCTTGTCGAAGTCGGGGATGTGCCTCATGCCCTCGCCGAAGGGCTCGGCCCACTGCGCGGCGAAGATGATTTTCGCCGCCGGGTCGCCGGCGCGGATGCCCTTGGCGGCGTAGGGGAAGATCCTGTGGATGTAGGTCTGGATGGCGGTCATCTTCTCCACCCCGATGAGGAAGTGGCCGAGCGAGGGCTCGTTCCAGATCTCGTAGGCCTGGATGACGCCCTTGAACTCCTCGGCCAGGCGCTGGCTGGCACGCCCAAAAGCCTCGGGGTCGGCCGGCGGTGAGAAGAGCCAGTAGAGGTCCTTATTCGCTTTGACTTCGGGATGCACGTTCCACTGCGCGCAGTAGCCGAAGACTGGCATCATTGCTAGTTTGTTCTCTTGGCAGAGCTTCACGCCGCCCCACAGCTGCGGGTGATCTTTGGAGAAAACGTATTTGCCCTGCTCGTGCTCAAAACGGTCCCACGGCAGATCCCAGCGGACCCAGCGGGCGCCGACAGCGAGGATGGCTGGCATGGTCGCGGGTGTCAGCTCGGTGCAGATGCCGAATCTGCTGGCGGTCAGCAGCTCGGCCTTCTGCGGCGGCAGCACCGCCACGTCGACTGCGCGACGGCCGCCCAAGCGACCTTCGGGGAAGGCGAGCGGCTTGCCCTTGCGGCAGGGCTGGGCGGTGATGCGGAACCAGCCGGGCGAAGGCAGCTCGATGGCGGTCTTCAGTTCCAGCGGTTTGCCCGCTTCCAACTTCGCCGGCAGGTCGCGGGTGAGCAGCTTGCGCCCGTCGACGCCAAGCACCTCAAGCCGGACGAGGTCGGGCAGTTGCTCCGCCGCCAGCTCAGCCGCCGGACTGAGGGTAAGCAGCAACTCGAAACGCGTCGCGCCAGCCTGGAAGAAAGGCAGGTCGCCCGGACGCGTGATCTCCAGCGTCAGGTCGTAGACCGGCGCCGCCTCGCCCGGCTTGAGCTTGGGCGGCACCGCCAGGTCGGGCAGGCAGGGCAGGCCGGCAACGACGACCGGCTCGTTGGCCTCACGCACGGAGAGTGGACGGATGCTCGGTGCGCGTTCGTGGATGCCGGCCGGCCAGAATGGATTGCCGCCGAGCTCGTTGTGGCCCCAGAACCACCACACGTGCGCCTGCTGGACGCCCGGCGCCTCGTGTCGCACGAAGACCGCGACGACGTTGCCCTGATCCTTGAGCAGGCTGGCAGGCAGGCGGTAGCTGCGGTCGGCGAGCGGATCGCAGCGGCCGCCGACCTTCTTCCCGTTCACCCAGGTCTCGTCCTGCTCGCCGACCACACCGAGACTGAGTACCAGTTCCTTCCCCTTCCATCCCGCCGGCAGGTCGAAGGTGGTGCGGAACCACAACGCGCGCAGGCCAGTGATCTCGCCGCCCCAGTTGACTGCGTCGTAGCTGCCCGAGGGTGGTTTCGAGGGGTCGTTGGAGAACTGCTGCGCGGTCCAGTCCCACGGCAGGGTGCGCGGCTTCCAGGCCGCATCGTCAAAGGCCGGCTGCCCCGGATCGCCGATGATCGGCGCGTTGGGCTCGGGCATGCGCCAATCGGGCAGGCTTTTTGCCTGCGCGAGGCTCCAGGCCAGCGTTCCCGGTTTGGCCTCGCCAGCGGGTGCATCCCCGGCCCAGGCCAACATGGTGGTAAATAGCACGGCTGCGACGGCACGGAGCATGGGAACCTCTTTGGGTCAACCGGTGGTCGGACTATTCAACCGTAGTCAACCATGATTTCTGGTCAAGTTCGAACTGTCCAAATTCAGCCCTGGGCTGAGCGATGTCGGCGAAGTCGACGGAGCCCCCGCTATCCCTGGCGGACTAGTACGAGGATGTTATCGGTAGAGCGCTTTGCGCTATGCGACCTTAGTTGTGACATACGAGTTACGAAACTCCCTGACTGGCTATCCGCCGCGTTCGCAAACGACGGTAAAAAATGGCGGAAGCGGAGGGATTCGAACCTCTCGCCGGGCCAGCCGCACAGGCTGGCTGGCTCCACCTGCGTGGAGCCAGAGGCGCGACGCCCGGCCGTCCCTGGCCGGGCGGGATTACACGCCATCCCTCCGCTTCCGCCAAACGCAATGACCCAGGCGCTGTGGCCGGGGTCATTGCGTTTGGCGGAAGCGGAGGGATTCGAACCCCCGGTACCCGTTAGGGCACGCCGGTTTTCAAAACCGGTGCATTAGACCACTCTGCCACGCTTCCGTGGCGTGGGAGGTTGTCGGCACGGGCGCGATGTGCAATCCTACCCCGGAGCCGCTGGACGCTCCAGCAAACTGACGCGGACCATCCGACAAGGCTGCGTTTTCTCTTGCCTGAAAGCGCTTCCAACGCATAGAGACGCCCACGAACCGGAGTTTCCATGACAGCCAAACCTATCCTTAATGTCGCCCTGGTCGGTTATGCCTTCATGGGTCGCGCGCACTCCAATGCGTACCAGCAGGTCGGGCGTTTCTTCGCCGACTGCCCCTTCGAGGTTCGTAAGAAGGTGATGATCGCACGTACCGCCGACAAGCTGGCCGCGGCTGCCGAGACCTGGGGCTGGGAGGAGCACAGCACCGATTTCGACGCGGTCATCGCCCGGGATGACATCGATGTGGTCGACATTACCACGCCGCCTAACGGCCATTACGCCCTGGCCAAGAAGGCGCTCCTCGCCGGCAAGCATGTGCTGTGCGAGAAGCCGCTGGCGATGAGTGTCGGTGAAGCCAAAGAGTTGGCTGCGCTGGCCAAGAAGATGAAGCGCACCTGTGGCGTCTGGCATGCCTACCGTTTCTGTCCGGCCGCTAGCACGGCCGCGCGACTCTGCCGCGAAGGGCGCATTGGCGAGATCCGCCATGTCCGCGGCCTGTACCTGCAGGACTGGCTTAACGACCCCACGGTCGGGGCCGGCTGGCGCACTCAGAAGCGCATCTGCGGTTCGGGTTCGCACGGCGATCTCAATGCGCATCTGATCGACATGACCCGCTTCATCACCGGTCTGGAGTTTGAGTCGGTCAACGGCCTGGCGCGCACCTTTGTCGACAAGCGGCCGAGCGGCGACGGCATGGTCAAGGTCGACGTCGATGACGCCTTCCTGTTCCTTGCCCAGCTGCAGGGCGGAGCGGTGGGCAGCTTCGAGGCGACGCGTTTCGCACCCGGTCACAAGAATACCAATTTCATCGAGGTGAACGGCTCAAAGGGCTCGCTGCGCTGGGATTTCCATCGCATGAACGAGCTGCAGTTCTTCAGTTTCGACGATGACGCCCATGTCCAGGGCTGGCACAACATCATGTGCATGGACAGCGCCGCGCATCCCTACGCTGGCAGCTGGTGGCCCAACGGCCACCACGTCGGCTACGAGCACTGCTTCACCAACATGCTCTACGACTACCTGCAGGCGCTCGCAGCTGGCAAACCGTTCCGTCCCGACTTCGCTGATGGCGTTGCGGTGCAGGAGGTGGTCGACGCCGCCCTCGACTCGGCGAAGACGAAGCAGTGGGTCAAGATCGTGCGCAGCCAGAAATTTGCCGGCCCGTCACCGGTACGCGTCCCAGCGGCCGCCGAGCGCAACGCTGGACTCTAGGCCTTTCACTCCAGTCTTTCCGTCCAACCCCGCACAGGTGCTACCATGATCAAAGGCCCCGGCCTCTTCCTCGCGCAATTCATGGGCGACAAGCCCCCGTTCGACAGTCTGGACGCGATCTGCGCCTGGGTTGCTTCGCTCGGCTACGTTGGTGTGCAATTGCCCAGTTGGGATCCCCGCATCATTGACCTGGCCAAGGCCGCCGAAAGCCAGGCCTACTGCGACGACCTCAAGGGGAAGATTGCCAAGCACGGCCTGTCGATCACCGAGCTGAGCACCCATCTGCAGGGTCAGCTGGTCGCCGTCCATCCGGCCTTCGACGAGCAGTTCGATGGCTTTGCGCCCGCCAGCGTGAAGGGTAATCCCAAGGCACGCACCGCCTGGGCGATCGAGCAGGTCAAGCTGGCTGCGCGTGCGTCGCAGAAGCTCGGCCTGAAGGCGCATGCGACCTTCAGCGGTGCGCTGATGTGGCACACCGTCTATCCGTGGCCGCAGCGTCCTGCTGGCCTGGTCGAAGAAGGCTTTGCCGAACTGGCCCGTCGTTGGACTCCAATTCTGGATGTGTTCAAGGACTGCGGTGTGGCGGCCTGCTATGAAGTGCATCCCGGCGAGGATCTGCACGACGGCGCCAGCTTCGAGATGTTCCTCGATGCGGTGAAGGGCCACAGCGCCGCCAACCTGTTGTTCGATCCCAGTCACTTCGTCCTGCAATGCCTCGACTACTTGCAGTACATCGACTTGTACCACGACCGCATCAAGGCGTTCCACGTCAAGGATGCAGAGTTCCGTCCCAACGGCCGGGTCGGTGTGTACGGTGGCTACCAGGGTTGGAAGGAGCGTGCGGGGCGCTTCCGTTCGCTCGGTGATGGTCAGGTCGACTTCGGCGCCATCTTCTCGAAGCTCACCCAGTATGGTTACGACGGCTGGGCGGTGGTCGAGTGGGAGTGCTGCCTGAAGGACAACGTGCAGGGCGCCGCCGAAGGCGTACCCTTCGTCAAGAAACACATCATCAAGCCGGCGGCCAAGGCGTTTGACGACTTCGCTGGTGGCGCGGTCGACAAGAAACAATTGCATCGGGTGCTGGGGATCGGCTGACGAAGAGTCGATCGACTGAGTCTGCAGACGTTTCAGCAGGTATGCGCGTATCACCGACCCGTGTGCAACTGCACGCGGGTCGGTTGTTTCATGCCGCCTGACCGCCATCACTTTGCCCCATGCGTTTCACCCTTGCCCTCATTGTCTGCGCAGTCCTGTCGGCTGCCGATCACGGCGAAGTCCTCGCCGTCCTTGGCCCCGACCGTTTGGCCATTCAGTACTACCAGCTGCCGGTCACGGTCCGTCTGGCCGAGATTGAGATTCCGGCTGACAGTGCGGATGCGGCGCAAGCCAAGCTTGGCGAGGTGACGGGAAAGAAGTCGACCATCGCCTGGGCCGCGGATCTTGGGGCTGATGATGCCGGCGTACCGCGTGTCTACGTGACTATCGGTGCGGATACGGCTTCCGTGAACGAGTCGCTGGTCGCCGCCGGGCTGGCCAAGGCCAAGCCGATCGGTCAGGGTGGGCGTAACCGCGACCGTCTGGCCGCAGCGCAGGCCAAGGCACAGAAATCCAAACTAGGCATGTGGGCAGCCGGCGCGGCTGTTGCTGCTGCGCCAACCCCAGCAACCGCCGCGGCGCCGCCAGCGACAGCAGCCCCGCCAGCGACAGCAGCCCCGCAAGGGACAGCAGCGAAGGCCAAGGCCCCGTTCTGTGCTGAAGTGGACGGCAAGAATTTCTACCCCAGCGATGCTCCCGAGGCGGCCCGCCTGAATCCCAAGCGGCTAGTCTATTACACCAGCGAAGCGGCCGCCAAGAAGGCCGGCAAGGCACTGTGGCAGCCGGCAGCGCCCAGCGCCGGCGGCACCACCATCACGGATGCGCGCGCCGGATTCGAACGCGGCAAGGCGCTGGTCACCCAGGCTTCCGGTCAGGAGCCGACGCCGGAACGCGACAAGCTCTACGAGCGTGCTTTCCTGGAACTATCCTCGGCCATGCAGGTCTACAGCCGGCTCGCCGAGGCCAAGCCCGATGACGAGAAGCTGGGCGAGGAAATGCGCCAGTGCATGCAGATGCGCTATGGCGCGATGAAGAGCAAGCGACTCCACTGATGAGGCCCCCATGCGTCCAATCCTGATCCTGTCCGCCCTCATCCTGGTGCTGGTCGGCTGTGGTGGCGCGCGCGACAGCGCGCAGGCCGATCGTCTGGCCGCCATCATCGCCGCCGGGCAGATCCGGATCGGCGTCAAGGCCGACTCGCCGCCGTTCGGCGTGGTCCGCAATGGCGTCCATCTCGGTTTTGATGTCGAGATCGCTGAGGCGATCGCGCGTCGCATCGGTGTCGACCCGGTGTTCGTCAATGTCACCTCGGCCGAGCGCATCCCCAAGATTGAGGCTGGTGAAGTCGACCTGATCGTCGCCTCGATGACCCAGACCCGAGCCCGTGAGCGACAGATCGATTTTTCGATTCCGTACTTCGAGGACGGCCCAGCCGTGCTGGTCAAGACCGGCAGTCTGATCTCCAGCTACATTCAGCTCGGCGGCAAGCGCCTGGGTGTGGCCAAGGGTTCAAGCACGGCCGCCTCGCTGCTGAAGGTCGCCCCCGAAGCCGAACTGATCGAGCTGCCGGCGATCAAGGA
>JBBQCI010000046.1:0-31139 GCA_038318565.1 Planctomycetota bacterium | reverse complement strand
CTGGAGCACGACCAGCGCAAGGGACTCGTCGACAAAATCGGCTCAGAGATGCTTAGGCGATAGCCGATAGCCGATAGCCGATAGCCGATAGCCGATAGCCGATAGCCGATAGCCGATAAGCGATAGCCGATAGCCGATAAGCGATAGCCTGACGAACTGCCGGGCGCGCCCATGCAGCTCGCCCGGCCTCTACCTCCACACGCAGTGACCGCGAGGCACAGGTTGGGAAGAAGCGAGCTTGCACCGCGCTGGCGATGGGCCTATTCTGAGCGAATAGGCCGCCGTCAGGCGGAGGAGGGTTCATGCAGGTGCGTTTGTGGGGTGTGCGCGGCTCGATCGCGTCCCCCATCACCAGTGCCGGACTGCGCGAGAAGTCGCGGGCGCTCCTCCTCGAGGCGCGACCTGAAGACTTGGCCTCTCCAGGTGCGGTAGACGCCTACCTGGACCGCTCTGAGCACGCCTGGACCTACGGCGGCAACACCTCATGCGTCGAGGTCTCCTTCGGTGACGTCCTCTTCGTGCTCGATGCCGGCACCGGCATTCGCGCCCTGGGCAGCGCGCTGAAAGCCGAAGGCCGTTCGCCGTCGACCAAGACGCACCTCTTCTTCAGCCATTTTCACTGGGATCACATCTGCGGCTTCCCCTTCTTTCTGCCGATCTACCAGCCCGGCCGTGAGATCGGCGTGTGGAGCGGACGCAGCGACTCGGAGCGACTGCTGTCACTGCAAATGAATGATGCGCACTTCCCGGTGAAGTGGCACAACCTGCCGTCGAAGATCACCTGCACCCAGCTGCCCGAGGACGCCACGACCACGGTCGAGGGTGCCCAAATCCGCATTCTACCGCTGATCCATCCGGACAAGGCCTACGGCTACCGCATCGATCACAACGGTTCGTCGGTGGTCTATCTGACCGACACCGAGGTCAGCAAGCACCCGGACAAAGTGGCCGGCCACTACGCCAAATTCGTCGAAGGCGCCGACCTGGTCATCGTCGACGCGATGTACGGCTTCCTCGACTACCACGACCATATCAACTTTGGCCACTCGACGATTTTCAATTTCATCGATTTCTTCCGCGAGGCGACCATCGGCGAGCTGGTAATCTTCCACCACGACCCGCTCGCCAGCGACGCCCAGGTCACCCGGCTGGCCGCCGACGCCAAACGCTACAAGGAGCTGATCGCTCCGAACGCAACCTGGCGGGTCTCCGCCGCTCGCGAACTGCAACACTGGAACCTACCGCTGCCCAAGGCCTGACCGGCCCTGCCGGTCTACCTGTCCTGGGTCTCGGCGCGGGTGCCCGCACGCAGCAAGGCGATCAGTTCGGTATAGGTGCCTGCCGCCACCACCTGCCGCTGGACGGTCGGATCTGACAGTTCATTGACGATCTGCGCAAGCAACCCGAGATGTTCGCTCTCGGTTTCGCCAGGGGTCAGCAGCAGGACGATGATCTGGGCAGGCAGGCCATCGGTGGCCTCGAAGGCCAAGCCCTGTTCACTGACCCCCAACGCCATCAGCGGGGCGGGCAGACCGGGGATTCGTGCATGCGGCACCGCCAAGCCGCGGCCGAGGCCGGTCGGAGCCGAGTCCTCGCGCGCCAGCACCGCCTGCACCGCCTGTTCGACATCGGTTCCCGCTATTGCCGCAGCCGCCACCAGTTCGCGCACGGCGCCGACCCGGTCAGGCGACTGCAGCCGCCTGACAAAGGCCCTGGGTGGCAGCCATGCAGCCAGCCCACGGGCCGGTCGCAGCTGCAGCAGGCGCTTGATCGCCGGCCCAGCGATCAGCGAGGTGGCGAGCGCGGTGATCACCAGGGCGACGAAGGTGGTCTGGCCGATCAGGTTGAAGCGCAGCGCGATCGAGGCGAGGACGATTTCCATCGCACCGCGGGCATTCAGGGCCATGGCGACAGCGGCGGACTGGCGCCAGGCGAGTCCGCTGAGCAGCGCGCCCAGGCCGCAGCCGACCAGCTTGCCGGCGCAGGCCACGGCGAAGACCAGACCCACCACCATCGGCGCGAAATTGCCGATCAGGTCGGCCTTCAGGCCGATGCCGGCGAAGAACAACGGTGCAAAGAACGAACGCACGAAATCCTCAAGGACCAGGCGGGTGCGTGGCCGCAGGTGCGGGCTGTCGCCGAGGGCGACGCCGGCGACGAAGGCGCCGAAGATGGCATGCAGGCCGATCGCCTCGGTGAATGCGGCGCAGCCGAGGGCAAGGGCGAAGGCGAAGCCCAGCACGCCGCCCGGCCAGCTGAGGTAGGCCTGGACCCACGGCAGTACCCGATCAATCAGCCAGCGGCCAAACGTCAGCATGACGGCGCAGAATCCCAACGTCAGCATCACCGTCTGGGTAATCGAGGTCTGTCCGACGGTGTGACGATCGACCAGCGACAGTACCACCGCGAAGGCGAGCCAGCCGACCAGGTCCATGATAATCGCCGAGGGGATGACAACGGCGCCGATGCCGGTGCGGTAGATGCCCAGGTCGATCAGCGTGCGCGCAATCACCGGCAGCGCCGACACGCTCATCGCCACGGCGAAGAACAAGGCGAAACCCCATGAACCGCCAGCCACCGCGCCGACCGCTTCGGGCATCGCCATCGCCACGGCCAAGCCGAGTCCGAAGGGTACCAGCAAACCGCCGAGCGAGACGGCCAGGGCCCGGCCGCCTTCGCGGCGCACCGCTGCCAGGCTGACCTCCATGCCGGCGACGAAGAGGAACAGGCTGACCGCCAGCTGCTCGATCCCTCCCAGGGTCACCGCCGCCTGGGTACCTGCCGCCGGGAACAAGGCCGCTTGAACGGCTGGGGCGAAACGGCCCAGGATAGTCGGACCAAGCAGGACTCCGGCGAGGATCTCGCCGAGCACCTCGGTCTGGCCGAGTCGACGCGCCAACTCGCCGCACACGCGGGCCGCCACCAGCAGGGTGGCCAGGGCGAGGAGCAGGGCGGTGAGGTCGGCATGTCCCACGCTGCGCAGAGTTGCTCAGCCAGCGAGGTGGTCCATCAGGATCTTGCTGCCGATCCCGATCAGCACGAGTCCTCCAACCACCTCGGCTCGACCGGCCCAGCGGACCCCCAGGCGACGCGACAGGAGAACGGCGGGCAGGCATAGGATGGTGGTCGTCCCGCCGATGATCGTCAGGCTGAGTCCCACCGGCAGATCGATCAGGGCGATGGTCAGGCCGGCAGCCAAGGCGTCGATCGAGGTGGCGACGGACAGCACCAGTAGACGACCCCAGGCGAATGGATCGCTCGTATCGCAGTCATCGTCATCACCCCGCCACGCATCCCACAGCATCTTGCCACCAATGCCGGTGAGCAGGGCGAAGGCCAGCCAATGATCCCAGCGTGCGACGTGCGCGACCAGGCTGGCGCCGCCCAACCAGCCGAGGAATGGCATCAGCGCCTGGAAGAAACCGAAGGCCAGCGGCATGCGCAATAGACGCCAGGTGCCAGCCTCGGGCCGGCACATCCCTGAGCTGATCGACACCGCCACCGCATCCATGGACAGGCCGAGGGCGAGGAGGATGGCGGTCAGCATGGGGTGTGGAGTGGTGGGCCATCCGGGATTCGAACCCAGAACCGAGCGATTATGAGTCGCCTGCTCTAACCGTTGAGCTAATGGCCCGTGAGGGGTGACATTGAAGGCTGCATCACCGCGGCGCAACCACGGAGCGCGTCAGATCCAGCCGAGCGACCTCAGCCAGGCGGCGCAGGCGGTAGACCAGTCGGCGACGTGCGGGACGTCGTCTGCCAACCCAAGACCATGGCGGCCGGTCGGATAGATGCTCATCGCAAACGGCACGCCGTGGCGACGTAGGGCACCGGCGTAATGCAGGCTGTTGAACACGCTGACCGCACTGTCGTCCGAGGTCGACCACAGAAACGTCGGTGGGACATGGTCGTGGACGGCGTTCTCAAGGGACAGCTGATGGACCAATTCGGGATCAGCCACACCACCCAGCAGGTTGTCACGGCTGCCGGTGTGGCTCCAGTTCTGGAAGCTGATCACCGGGTAGCACAGCACAGCGGCGTCCGGCCGGCCGCTGAAGCGCTCGATCGGATCTGGATGGTCGGGCTTGCCCGGCTGGCCCAGGCAGCTGACGCTGGCGGCGCAGTGGCCGCCCGCAGAAAAGCCCAGCACGCCGACGCGGCTGGCGTCGATGTTCCAGACCTCGGCATGGGCGCGCACCGTGCGGATGGCGCGCTCGGCGTCTTGCAGCGGGGCTGGATGACGGTTGGGCCATACGCGGTAGCGACACACCACGCTGGCCAGTCCAAGCGAACCGAGCCACGCGGCGATCGGCTCGGCCTCGTGCTGGGCGAGGTTCGCGTAGCCGCCTCCCGGTAGCACGACGATGGCCGGCCGCGGGACTCCCGGCTGGCTGGTCACCACCGGGGTCAGGGTCGGCAGCGCATCAAGCCGCTCGCGGTCGCTGCAGGACGGATCGATGCCGACCGGCGGAACGCCGGCAGGCCACAGGGGCAGGGTCTGAGTCATGGGAAAAGGTGGCGCAGCAGGCTAGGCAGATCACGGGCCGTCAGCGCATCGCTCAGGGCGGCAAGTGCACCCGCGCGCGCCCGCAAGTGCTGACGAGCGGCGCGGCGGTGCTGGATCGCCAGACGGTCGTCGCCGCGGCGCAATGCAACACCGGCAGCGTTCAGGCGCAGGGCGCCGGCGAGATCGTGTCGGCCTGCCCGGCCAAGGGCCTGGGCGAGTGGTGCAACCAGCACGGGTGGCAGCGTGGCGACGTCGGCCACCGCAGCGCGACCAGCAGCCTCGCTGGCAACGTCGGGTAGGGCGGCGGCCATCAACCGGCCGAGCGGATGTTCGCCAGGACGATTACTGCGCACCAGGCGCGCTGCGGCGGCGCCCGGCCCATGCACGGCCAGGGCGATGCACGCGGCGACCGCCGCGCGTTCCGGCGGCCACAGCACCGGATCGCCATCCAGCTGATCAAGCGCAGCGGCAGTGCGGCCGAGGGCCAGCAGGGCATCGGCGGCGGCGATCAACGGGTCTTCGTCACCAGGCCAGCGTTCGGCAGCGGCGCGCGCCACCACCAGGGCCTGGTCGGCGCGGCCTTCGGCCAGCAGCGTGCGGGCCGACAGCACATCGCGGGCCCGGCGCTCGACGTCGTTGTCCGGCGCCATCGCGTCCAGATGCATGCGGGCGGCGCGCACATCGTTGCCGCCCAGAGCCAGCTGCACCGCCAGGGCGCGGCCGGGATTACCGAGCAACTCGCCGCGCGCGGCCATCGCGGCCAGGCCGATGACCGGGCCGTTACGCCGGGCCAGGTGCAGGCCGCGGTCGCGCCATAGTCGCGCCAAGTCGACGCTGGCCGGGGCGGCGAGGTGCGGCTCAGAGAGCCGGGTGGCCTCGTCATGCCGATCAAGCCGCCACAGCGCCGCGCACAGTTCCAGATGACGTCCCTCGCCCGGCTGCGAGCCGTCGGCAAGTCGCCGCCACATCGCTTCAGCCGCGTCTTGCTGGCCGGTGCGTTCACGCAGCAACGCGATCTGCCGCATCAGATGCTGGTCGTCGGGGCGTGCCGCGAGCGCAGCGTCAAGATGAGCGGCCGCTGCAGCAGGCTCGCCCGAGGACTCAGCGATGACGGCGGCCAAGGTGCGAATACCAGGATCGTGCGGGGCGGCTGCGATGGCGGCGGCAATATGGGCGCTGGCAAGCTCGATGAAGCCGAGGTTCCACTCGACCTCGGCGAGATGCTGGAAGGCCGAGGCTGGCGTCGCCTCGACCGCGAAGCGCGAGGCCGCACGACGGGCCGCAGTCACGTGGCCGGCGTTGGCCAGGGTCAGGGCGAGTTCGGCCCACGGCAGGCTGGCGGTGGGCTGCTCGACCAGCGGCAGCAGCGCTTCGGCCGCCGAGCGGTCGCCGCCCTGGACCGCCAGGCGGGCGCGTCGGATGCGCAACCGTGGATCGTCACCGCGGGCGATGGCCAGATCGATCTGGGCCAGGGCGGTCGGACGGTCGCCCTGCCGCTCGGCCAGCGCGGCTGACAGTTCGAAGGCCGCGGCGGGTGGCTGCTTGGCACCTAGGGCACGGTTCAGTTCGACGGTGGCTGCCCGCTCATTGCCCGAGGCGAGCAGAGCCTGGGCATGCAGGGTGGCGAATTCGGGGGCACGATCGAGAGCGGCTGCGCGGGCGGCGGCGGTCACGGCGGCCGCAGCGTCCTCGTGCATCAACGCGATTTCGGCACGCAGGGCCCACAGCTGCGGCACGTCGCTGGCCAGGGAGATGGCCTGACCGACCGCGTTTTCGGCAGCGACGAGCTCGCCACGCCGGCGCAGACACTCGGCCAGCAGGCCGAGCAGCGGGGCGTTGCCGGGTAGCTTGATCAGGGCCGCACGCGCAGCCTGCTCGGCTTCGGCGGCACGACCGGCGGCGAGGTGCAGTTCGATGAGCTCGCGCCAAGCCCATAGGTAGTCCTGTTGGCGTTCGACCGCACGTTCTAGCCACGGCAGTCCGCGATCGCGCAGTCCGCGATGCTTCAACAGGAAGGCGACCAGGCCATCGCTGACCGCATCATCGGGCGCCAGGTCACGCGCCTGCTTGCACGCAGCCTCGGCTGCGTCGTGCTCGCCAAGCATCGCGCGCACCTCGGCCAGTTCACGCCAGGCCCAGGTGTAGTCGGTGTCGATTGCCACCGCCTGCTCGAGATGCGCCGCTGCATCGCGCAGTCGGCCCTGATGGCGGCGCAGGTCGGCGATGTAGCCGTGGGTGGTGGCATCGTAGGGGTCGGCGGCACGGGCACGTTCCAGCAAACGCTCGGCAATGTCGTCCTTGCCCATCTGCCGCGCCACTTCGGTGGCCTCGTGCAGAATCCAGTTGGCCTCGGGCGCCGCCATGTGGCCACGCTGGTAGGAATTGAGCGCGTCCTCGAAGCGCCCGGCCTTACGCGCCAGTTGGCCGAGTTGAGCGTGCGCCCACGGATACTCGGGATCGTCAGCGAGGGCCGAGCGACACAGCTCGCCGGCGCGTTCTCCATCGCTGTCGGCCAGGACCTGAGCGAGCTCGACCTTGGCCCAAGCGGCCTCGGGATCGCCGACCAGAATTTCCTCATATAACGCGATCGCCGCCTTTTTGTCGCCCTGCTCGCTCTCCAGCTGGGCGAGGTGTCCGCGCGTCCAGTGGTCCTCTGGCGAGATAGCCAGGGCCTGACGGTAATGGACGCGGGCCTGGTCGGCGAGACCGATGGCGCGCTCGGCCTCGGCCAGCTCGGCCAGAGTCCAGGCAGCGTCCGGATCGAGGGCTAGGGCCATCAACAAACGGTCACGGGCGGCCTCGGCGTCGCCGGTCTGGCGCAGGCAAGCACCGCTGCGCGCCATCAGACCGGCGCGCTCGTCACGATCACCCTCGGCCAGCCGGCGTTCCAGTTCTGCCAAGGCCTCGTGGTAGCGGCCTTGGTTGAAGTACAGGTCGGCGAGCTGATCGCTTTCGCCGGCTTCCAGCGCGTCGCGGCGCAGCGCCTGCTGGCTGGCGGTCGCCCGCTTGAGGTCTTCACGACGGACGAAGAAGAGGTGACGGAAGCGATGTAGCGAGGCGGACAGCCCGTGCCGGGTGGCAGCGTCCTCAAGCACGCGTTCGGCGGTCTCGACCTCGCCAGCGCATTCCAGCGCGCTGGCGAAACCCAACGAGGTCCACAGATCGGTCGGCTGCTTGCCGTGCAAGTCCTGGTAGCGCCTGGCCGCATCGCGGAAGCGCTTCTGGCGCATCAGCTCTTCGGCTTCGTGCATCAGCTTGTCGTCGGGACTGTCGTCGCGCTCGTCGGGCATCTGCTGCAAGCGTAGACCGGTATGAGGGCTGCCAAGGGGGGATAGGTCGAAGCCAGGTCAGGGGGATCAACCCCGCGATAGCCCCATCCATGATGACTTTCCCCGGACATCGCATTGAATAGGCGCATGCCCGTACGCAGCCACGCCGACGCCATCATCTCCTGGCTTGGGACTCGGAGCCTCGCCGCGACCATGGTTGCCTATCCCGAGTTCGAATCCGTCTTGTGCACGCACGCCGACGCTCTGGCCGATGCCGCCGACAGCGACGATGAAGCGGTGCGCGGTGACGGTCTTGGAGCCTTGTTCGGCGGCCTAGTTGAGCCGCTCAACGACGGCTTCACTCCGGCCGGACGCTGGCTGTACCACCGCCTCTTCGGCCGCATCACCTGGCGGGTATGCAGCCGGGTTCCCGAGCTGGCCAAGCGACTGGCCACTTTCGGCATTACCAGCGAAGCGGATCTAATTGCGCATCATGCCCGCGTCCGCGCTGGCGCCGACCCGTTGCCCGCCCAGGTCGCCCGCATCATCATCCCATCGCGCGTCACCCTGGGTGCCGACGTGCTGCTGACCACCGTCCTGCTGCAGCGCCTGCGCGCACGCTTCCCCACGGCCGAGCTGGTCGTGCTCGGCGACGGCAAGCTGTCTGGCCTGATCGGCGGCATGCCCGGCGTTCGCGTGCGGCCGCTGTCGTACGCCCGCCGCGGCCCCCTGCGCGACCGCCTGGCTAGTTGGCTGCTGCTCGCCGACGCGATCGCCGCTGAGGCTCCGGACCTGGTGGTCGCGCCGGATTCGCGACTCGACCAGCTTGGCATCCTGCCGGTGATTACCGCCGGACGCTACCGCCTATGGGAAAACGTCGGCCCGGAAGGCGCACCCCCACAGAGCCTGGCTGACCAATTGGACGGCTGGTGCGCACAGCTGCTTGGCGGCGGGCCCGCGTGCACCCCGCGTCTGGCCTTCGACACCGAACGCAGCGCCCTGGCCAGTCGTTTCACCGCCGCTTTCGGAACAGCCCCGATTTGCGCGGTGAAACTCGACCATGGCGGTAATCCGGCCAAGGCCCTGCCGCGCGACGGCGAGCTGCACCTGCTGCGCGGCCTGCGTGCCAAGGGTTGGCGCGTGTTACTCGACCGCGGCTTCGGCGAGGCCGAACTGAAGAACAGCGATGCGCTGGTCGATGCTCTTGGCTGGCGGATCAGCGACCTCGACGATAGCGGCCAAGGTCTGGGTCGCGACGTCGCGGCGCTCGCCCGCGATGAAATGGCAGCTGCTGAAATCATCCGTTTTCACGGCTCGATCGGCGGCTGGGCCGCAGCGCTGAGCGCCTGCCGGCACGCCCTGGCCTATGACTCGGTCGGCCACCACCTGTCTGCCGCGCTGGCGGTGCCGGTCAGCATCGCCTTCACCGGCTGGAGCGACCCCGGCTTCCCGATCGCCTGGCAGCCACGCGGCAGCGGGCATGTCCACCTGGTCGCCATCCCGACTGCCGAAAAAGGCGAAACGCGCTGGTGGGATGCCGTGTTGGCGACTGTGCCGCGCTGCTGAATCCCCGGCGGCGCGCGGCCTCGGGGTTAGACCTGACCGACGAGGCGGGTGATGCAGCGACGCAGGCTTTCTGTGATCGGAATGCGATCGAGCTGGTCGACCTGCACGAGCACCCGCTGGCGCTGGTGCTGCTCCGGCCAGGTCCGAGCCAAGCGGCGGACATGGATCCCGTAGGCGAGCATGGCGCGGTGGCCACCGCCATGGGCGACCATGCGGAAGCGGCTCGGTTGGCCGAAGGCCGACCCCACCACTCCGGCCTCCTCCCAGGCCTCTAGCTCGGCGACTTCGCGTCGGGTGAGGTCATCCTCGCGGCGACCCTTGGGCAGCAGCCAGTTGTGATAGCGGCGACCGGTCACCAGGACCACATGCAGCCGGCCTCGGCGCCGCACCAGCGGGCAGGCTACGATGCGTTCGGTTCGGTTCATGCGGCGTCCTGCCCCGCGAGGATGACCTCGACCTCGGCGTGCAGTCTGCGATAGGCCTGGGCCACCCTCGCCCGCGGTGCGTGCAGCGCGACCGAAGACCCAGCCACAGCCGACTCCTCGACCACCTCGGCCACGGGGATGGCGGCAGGCAGCACATCGAGGCCCTCGACGTCGGAGGCGCGGATCAGCTCATCGATGTCGGCCTTGCCTGACCAGAAACGCTTGGCCTTGAGGCCCTCCATCCCGGGGCGGAGCTGCTCTGGCACCAGGGCCTCGTGCTCGCTGCGCGCCAGCAGCCAGACGTCGAGGTCACGCTGGCTGTTCGAGCAGCGTGCCCAGCCGCCGAGGATGGCGCGGATGCGCTCGGCGCGCTTGGACGGGAACACGCTGCGGAACTGCGCCACCAGCGAACGCGCCCGGCGCAGGATGACCCGGTACTGGTGCAAGAACTCCGTGTCGATGTCATCTACCACGCCCTTTTCGAGATCGGGTTGGGACTGCAGCGCTTGTCGCAAACAGGCGCGCAGGGCTTGGCCGGCGGGCTTGTGGCCGGCGGGGAAGCCGGACTCGACCGGCTGGCCGATGTCGAGGATCTCGGTGGCGAACAAGGCGAAGGGATCGTCTTCGGCCTCGTACCAGCCGCGCCCAACCAAGGCGACAGCGGCGGCCACGCGCTCGCGCTCGTAGCCGCGCTCGTAGCCGCGCAGATCCTCGACCGTCACCCACAGCCGGCAGGAAGCAGGGTCAGGCTGCACCAGCCAAGCCTCGACCCGGGCTACGGTCTTGTCGAGGTCATCGCGCAGGATGGCAGTGTGGCGCTCAACGGTACAGGCGAGCACAGCGCGGATGGCACGGATGCGCACCAGCGGCAGCAGGGCGGTCTTCAGGTCGCTGCTCGGCCACTGCGCGAGCAGGCGCGGCGGCGGTGCGCCACGACAGGCCTGGCTGGCCTCGGCCTTGCCGAATGAAAGCTGGCTGCGGCGGTGCAGGGCAAGAATGTGGCCGCGATGCACCAGGGCGAAGTCGGCCTGCCACAGGCGGTGGTCCGGGGTGTCGTACAGCGTCCAGGCCGAGGCTTCGACCACAGCGCCTGTAGCTCCGAGCGCTGCGAACAGGGCTGAAATGGTGGCGGGGTCGGCGGGGAGGCCAGGAGGAGGGAGAAATGAAATGCGCAACGGAGAGGCGCATTGTGCCGTCGGCATGTGAATGCAATCGTAATGAAAATTCATTCGCGGGTGAAAAATCAGCCGGTTTCGCTGGTCTCAGCAGACCCAGCGCACTTTCCCCGGCCTCAGGTATTAAACGGCGGACGATAGAGTTCGTCCTCGTCGCTGAATTCGACCTTGTTCTCGCGCAGCAGGTCGAGCCAGTCGTCCCAGCTTTTCAGGATCTTGCGCGAGGCGGTGCCGGCGGCGGGGGAGACAAAGCCGAGGTCTTCAAGCGTCTCGACGTACTCGGTCGCCTTGTTGTAGCCGACGCCCAGTTTGCGGCGGAAGAAGTCGGCGCCGGTCTTGTCGTAGCGGTACATCGCCTGCACCGCCTCGTGGAACTTGCGGTCGAGTTTCCAAGCGTCACTCGACTCCTCGCCACTGCCCTTGTCGCCGCCCTTCATCGCCACCGCGCCGGCCTTGGCGATGGAATCGTCGTAGCTCGGCTTGCCTTGGCTGCGCGCGTGCTCGACGATGGCGTTGATCTCGGCGTCCTTGAGGAATACGCCCTGGCCACGCACCGGCAGCGAGGTGCCCGGCTGCAGGAACAGCATGTCGCCCTTGCCGAGCAGGTTCTCGGCCCCGCTGCTGTCGAGCACGACGCGCGAGTTGTTGCGATCGACGACGCGGAAGCACACGCGCGACGGCAGGTTCGACTTGATCAGTCCGGTCACCACGTCGGCACTCGGACGCTGGGTGGTGAGGATGACATGGATGCCGCAAGCGCGCGATTTGGCGGCCAAGCGAACGATCGATTTTTCAACTTCCTTGTTCACCATCATCAGATCGGCGTATTCATCGACCAGCACGACGATGTACGGCATGTGCACGCCGACGCTGAGATCCTCAAGTTGGAACTCGCGCTTGGCCAGGCGGAAGCGCAGCTCCTGCTCACCTAGGGCGTTGAAATCGGCGATCGAGCGGCAACCCGATAGACGCAACGCTTCGTAGCGCTCGTCCATGGTCTGGCAGGCCCAATCGAGCGCGGCATGCGCCTTGGTCATGTCGGTGATCGGCGGCGTCAGCAGGTGCGGGATGTCCTCGTAGCCGCTCAGTTCGACCATCTTCGGGTCGACCATGATGAAGCGCACCTCGTCGGGCGTGCGGAACAGCAGGATCGAACAGATCATCGCGTTCATGCACACCGACTTGCCCATGCCGGTCGAGCCGGCGACCAGCAGGTGCGGAGCCTTGGCCAGATCCATGATCAGTGGCTTGCCGATCGCGTCCCGGCCGAGCACCACCGGCAAGGCCATGATGTTCGGATCGATCTCGTCGACCAGGTCCCGCATCACCACCGGCTCCTTGGTGCGGTTCGGTACCTCGACGCCGACGGTGGTGCGATTGGGCAGCGGCGCGACGATGCGGATGCCTTCGGTGCCGAGCTTCAGGGAGAGATCCTGCTCGAAGCCCTCGACCTTGTTCACCCGCATTGACGGGTCGAGCAGCTTCAGCTCGTACTGCGTTACGGTCGGTCCGCGCATCGCGCCGACCACACTGACTTCGACATTGAACGCCGCGAAGGCATCCTCGATCGCCTTGGCCGTCTGCGCCTTCTCCTGCTCGTGGGCGGCGAGGCTGCGCTCCTTGGGGACCTGCAGCAGGTCTGGCGACGGCAGCGCATAGGTCGAGTTGGTCGACCCGGCTGGCTTCACCCTGGGCTTGGGCACCGGCTTGGACGGGACAGGGTCGCTGATGGCGACCTGCTCGATGGCAGCCGTCTGGGTCAAGAACGGCGATGGATTGCTCGCCGCGGTCGCCTGGGCGATGGGCTCGGGCGGCTGGCTGGCAGGGGACTCGAGATCGGCCGGGTGCGCCTGCAGGGCCGCCTCCGGTTCGTCAAGCGCCTCGCGCTGCTTGCGGATTGCCGCGAGGATCTCGTCGGCATCGCTGGAGCCGGGTAGCTCACCCTTGTCGGTCAACCGCTTCTGGAGTTCGCGGAAACTGGTGGTCGCACGCGCCTTGTTATTCTTTCCCCCATCGGCCGGACCCGTGTAGATGCCGCTTGGATAGACCGCACTGCCAGAGCCGGACTCGACCGACCGGCGGGTCGCCACCAGGTACCACAGCCGGCGGACCCAGGCGGTGAGGCCGAGATCCATCAGCCAGATCGCGAAGATGGCGACGCCCGATAGCAGCACAGCAGCGCCACTGGTATCGAGCCATACGCGCAGGAAACCGCCCCCGCCGCTGGAGGCCCAGCCGCCAGGCAGGGCGCACAGCAGATAGCCGACCGCGCCACCCAGGCCGTCGAGATTGCTCTGGTCCCAACGGGTCAGCATCCAGTCGCCAGAGCCACGCGGCAGCAAATGCAGCAATCCGGCCAACGCCGGCAGCAGGACGATCGCGCCGGCGATGCGACGCGAGGGATGCGACAGGTCGCGATCACGCCACAGGGCTACCGCCCAGCCAAGCGCAACCGCCGGGACCAGGATGGCGGCTAAGCCGTATCCGCGTAGCAGCGCATGAGCGGTCCACGCGCCGAAGGACCCAAATGGATGCGATTCTGTCGGCGTGGCGACTCCGACCTGCGAGGCCTTGTAGGCGACCAGCGCAAGGAGCAGGGCGAACCCTCCTATGGCGAGCAGGACGGACAGGGCGAGCTGGAGGTGTCGGTTCATCATCTCGTCCGTGGGACCAGTCGTCTGTCCGTCCGAGCGTCCTCGTTGACGGAGGCAGGGAGACGTGGGGACGGCATCCTGGCGACCGTATGGGACTTCAGGGCCACGCCAACCCCGCTACCCTGGCCTCAGCCTCATGACCGAAGAACCGGGCGGCCGGTCGTTGATCCTGGTACTTGCCAAGCGTTCCCAGCCCTCTAGTGTCTCTTCCCCACGAAAGCACGCCCGGTCGGGCGCTGGAGGTCTCTATGGCACACAAGATGGGCACCGGCTCGACCCAGAACGGTCGCGACTCGATCTCGAAGCGTCGCGGCATCAAGGCCTACGGCGGAGAGGTGGTTACCGCCGGTTCGATCATCGTCCGCCAGTGCGGCTCGCGCTTCAAGGCGGGCGTTGGCACCGGTCTGGGCAAGGACTACACGATCTTTGCGGTGCAGGACGGCGTTGTCCGCTTCCGCAACCGCTTCGTCGACGTCGTCGCCGCTCAGGCTTCCTGATACCAGGATAGACCTGCCAGCTTCGGCCTGTAGGTTCGCTCTGTCTGAAAGCCCACGAGCCGCGCCCTTCCGGGTGCGGCTCGTTGCATTGGGGTGACCGCGTGCCGCTGGCGTGCCTGCAACCGGCCTCCACGCTGACGCGATGCCTGTCGTCATTCCCGTCAACGGTATCTCCCCGCAGCTGCCCGACTTTCTCGCACCCAACGCCACCCTGCTGGGTGACGTGCGGTTCGGAGCTGGGTGCTCGGTATGGTTTGGCGCCGTATTGCGCGGCGACATCAACCACATCGCGCTCGGAGCCCGCTGTAACGTGCAGGACAACTGCGTTGTGCACGTGTCGAAGCGCCTGCCATGCGTCCTCCACGACGAGGTCAGCATGGGTCATCTGGCGATTTGCCACGCCTGCACCATCGGCCGTGGCACCCTGGTCGGCATGGGGGCCAAAGTCCTCGACGGGGCGTTAGTCGGCGAAGGTTGCCTGATCGCCGCCGGCTGCGTTGTGCCCGAAGGCATGCAGGTTCCGCCCGGACACCTAGTCGCCGGCGTTCCCGGCCGGGTGATCAAGCCGCTGGGACCGGAGATCCGCGAACGCATCGGCCGCATCGCTGGTGACTACGTCGCCTACCAGCAGCTGTATCCGGACATTACCGCCGCATGCTTGCCGCACTGATCACCTCCTGCGTGCTGGCCGCCGACCCGGGTCTGAGTGTCGAGCCGCTCGGCCCGGCGCGCCCCGGAGGCGTGCTGCGGGTAGCGGTCCACTTGGTAGCCATGCCTGCTGTCCCCCTACATCTCGAAGCCGAACTGCTCGACGGCTCGGCCCGCCTGGCGTCGGCAAAGGCTGAGCTGCCACAGGGTAGCGATGGCGCCAGCGTTGCCGTGCTGGTGCTGTTCCCGTCCCGCTCTGCCAGTGGTCCGCTGCGGGTCCGCGCCACCGCGTCGTGGTCGAGCCCCGGACTGCCCAATCGTATGATCGCCTCCGAGGCGGCCGTCTCGACCCCGGGTTCAGTGCTGAACGCGACCATCGCTGCCATCGCCAAACTGCGGACCAGTGGCCGCCAGGATCCGCTGCCATGGCTGTGGGCTGAGCAGATCTCCGAATTGAGCGCCAGCGGGGCGAGCGCGGCGAGCATCGGGGAGGTCAGTTTGCTGGGATTCCGTTTGATCGCCTGGCTGGACGCAGTGCAACCTCAGCAAGCCCACAGCGGACGCAACGATCTCGCCCTGCGCGATCCGGTCGACGGCTCGGTGCAACCCTTTCGCCTGCACCTACCCAGCGGTGCGGGACCATTCCCGGTCCTGGCCCTGCTGCCTGCAGCGAGTCCCGAACGAGGCAAGACTCGCTGGCCCGATCCCGACCCCCGGCTGATCGACGCTGCCCTCGACGCCAGCATCGCCGTGGTGGTCTGCTATCCGGCAGGTGATCGCGCGTGGGATGGGGCGGCCCGCAGACGCATCGCGCTGAACGTGGCGGCAGCCGCCGCATGCGCACCGCTCGATGCTACACGCGGCGCGATCGTCGGCCGGACCGCGCCGGGCGGACTACCATTTGTTGTGCACAACCTGCCCGAGCAACCGGATGCGGCGTGGTGCCGATCGATTCTGGGTCCGGCCAAGCCGATCGTCCCCGGTAATGGCTGGGCCGATGCGCCCTTCAGCATCATCGTCGGCACTGCCGAGCATGCCGCCGCCGTGCAGGCCAACCGCGCCATCGCTGAAGGATTGCGTAAGGCCTATGCCGCCCACGCGCATGCGGTGGTCGAACTGATCGATGATCGCGCGGAACTCACCACCCTCGACGGACGCAACCTAGTGCTGATCGGCAATCCGCGATCGAACCGCGTTCTTGCCTCGTTGGGCCTGGATCTGCCCTATCGCTGGGATCATCGCATGATGACCGGTCCCGAGGGCAGCGTCCTGCGCGCGACCATGCCGTCGCTGGTGATCCGCAGCCGGCTGCCGAATGGTTATGCCGTGTTGATTGTGGATGGACCAGTGCCTATGTGGGGCGACGAATTGCCGCTGCGCGAGGCGGCAGCCGGCCAGTAGAGCCGTCCGGACAGCCAGACTGGCCGCGCCCGGGTGGCCCGCTAGCCTGACCGCATGGCCATACGCAATTACAAAGCCCCGATGCAATACCGCCCGTTTGGACGCAGCGGACCCGAGATCTCGGTGATCACACTCGGCGGCATGCGCTACCACCATGGCTGGGAGCAGCCACGCGACCAGGTCCCCACTGACATGCGCGAGCAGTGTGCGCGGATGACCCAACTCGCCCTGGACTCTGGCGTCAACCACATCGAGACCGCGCATGGCTATGGCAAATCCGAGCACTGCTACGGCCTGGTCCTGAATGACGACCTGAAGATTCCGCGCGATCGCTACTGGCTGATGACCAAGGGCGGGCCGCAGACTGCCGACGAGTGCAAGCGCGTGGTCGACGAGCAACTCAAGGGGCTGAAGACCGACCACATCGACTTCTACGGCTGGCACGGCATCAACACCGCCGAGATCATGCGCACCGCGACCGCCAAGGGTGGTCCGGTCGAGCAACTGCACCGCTTCCGCGAGCAGGGCGTCATCGGCAAGGTCGGCTTCAGTACGCACGGACCGCTCGACGTCGTCATGGATAGCGTGGCGACCGGCCTGTTCGAATTCGTCAATCTTCACTACTATTATTTTTTCCAGCGCCTGCGCGGCGTCGTTGATTATGCCGGGGCCAAAGGCCTGGGCGTGTTTATCATCTCGCCCAACGACAAGGGTGGCCAGTTGTTCAACTCGCCGCCGTTGCTGCACCAGCTGTGCGCGCCACTGACGCCGATCCAATTCAACGCCCGCTGGTGCCTGAAGCATCCCGAGATCAGCACACTCAGCTTTGGCATGACCGAGCCGTCACACGTTGCCGAGATGAACGGCATCTTCCCGGCCAGCGTCCCGCTGTCGGCGCGCGACCTGGCGATTCAGTTGAAACTCGATGCGCGCATCGCCCTGGATCCGCAGTCAGCGTGGGACGGCTACGAGTGCGCGGCCGATCCATCGGGCATCAACATCCCCGAAGTCCTGCGCTTCCGCCGCATGCAGAAGTGCTGGGACATGACGGATTTCGGCAAATACCGCTACAATATGCTGGAGGCGAAAGGCCACTGGTTCCCCGGCCACTACGCCAGTCCGGACCTGGTAGCCAAGGTTGATGACACCAAAGCGCCTCACGGCGTGCCGCTGAAGTCGATGCTGAACGAGGCCCACCAGGCCTTCTTCAAAGCCAAGGGGTGACGCCGGTCCGCGTCGTCCTGGTCCTTGGCCCGACGGCGTCAGGCAAGAGCGCCCTGGCTGCAGCGCTGGCCGAGCGGCTCGGCGGCGAGGTAGTCAGCGCCGACGCCTTCGCGGTCTACCGCGGCATGGACATCGGCACGGCCAAACCCGACGCGATGGTGCGGGCCCGCGTGCCGCATCACCTCATCGATGTGCTGGAGCCGGGCGATCGCTGCGACGCCAACCGCTGGCTCGGCCTCGCCGAAGCCGCGATCACCGAGATCGCCGCGCGCGGCCGCGTGCCGGTGATCGCCGGTGGCACGCCCCTGTACACCAAGCTGCTGGTAGAAGGCATCAGTGCCGGCCCGCCGCGCGACGAGCGCCTACGCGATGAGCTGGCCGCCAGCGAACCGACCCTGCTGTGGGCCGAGCTGCAGCGTGTCGATCCGGCCTACGCCGCCTTACGCCACCCCAACGATCTGCGCCGCATCGTCCGCGCCCTTGAAGTGCATCGCCTGACCGGCCAGCCCTACTCCAGTTTCCACACCACCGACGGAGGTCGGCGAGCCGATCTCAGCGCTCTTCAGCTCGGTCTGGCCTGGGACAAGACGGTGCTGCATCAACGTATCGCAGCGCGGACTGCAGCGATTTTCGCCGCCGGCCTGGTCGACGAAGTCCGCGCGCTGCGCCCACGCCTATCACCCGAAGCCCTGCAAGCGGTCGGCTACAAGGAGGTCGTCGAGCTGCTCGACGGTCGCCTCGACCTCGCCGCCTGCATCGACGCCGTTGCCTTGGGCACCCGTCATCTCGCCAAGCACCAGCTGACCTGGTACCGCCGGTTCAGCGACATCCGCTGGCTGCCCGGCGACGCTGCGGATCTCGTCGATCAGGCCGAAGGTCAGGCGCGCGCATTCCTCGCCGGCTGATTCGACCCTGCTAAGCACCTACTCGGCGAGCACCTCCAGGTAACCGCGTGTGAGTCGCAAGCGTCGTTCGACCGGTTGATAGCAATCGGTCGCTCCAGACATGCCAATCGGCTGCGGCGTCCTCGGGATCTTGGGCCGGATCGAAGTCGGCATCCCAATGTTGCTCCACCGTAACGAAGTGATTGGCCGGATTGGCAGCAACGCCGCGACCACGCCGCCATGGATCGGGAACCGGGATGTCGTCGCCATCGGCCATCGCGTCCAGGTTGACCACGCAGCAGCCCGCGGCCAGCGCTCACTGCCCAGCACCCCACAGTGGATCTGCCCGCCGCCGCCCCACGCTCGTCCCACAGATGAAGCTCCTGATCGTCGAGTCGCCCAACAAGATCGCCAAGCTGCGCCCACTGGTCGGCCCTGGGTTCCGCATTGCGGCATCGTTCGGGCACATCCGCGATCTGCCGGCGAAGGGTGATCTGGCGATCGACTTCCGCGACGGGCGCGTCCTGCCGCACTACGAGCCGCTCGAGAAGGGCGGCCGAGCCATCGCCGAGCTGACCAGCCTGGCCAAGGTCTGCGACGAGGTCTGGCTGGCCACCGACCCCGACCGCGAGGGCGAGGCGATCGCCTGGCACATCACCCAGATCATCGGTGAGCACCGCTACCAGCGCGTCGCCTTCCAGGCGATCACTGCCGCGGCGGTCAAACAGGCCTTATCCAACCCGCGTAGCCTGGATCGGGGTCTAGTCGACGCCCAGCAGGCCCGTCGCGTGCTTGATCGCGTGGTCGGCTGGCTGGTCTCACCGACTTTGCGCAGCCTCGGCCGCGACGCCAAGAGCGCTGGCCGGGTACAGAGCGTCGCGCTGCGCTTGGTCGCTGAACGCGAAATGGAGATCCGCACGTTCAACGCTGTCGATCACTTCGTCTTGGCTGCCAAGCTGGAGCGCACCGGCTCGCCGCCACCGTTCACCGCCCGGCTGGTGACCTGGAAGGGCGAGCCACTCGGCACCCGTCTGACTGACGCCGCGGTGGCCGAACGTTCGGTCGCGTGGTGCCGCAAACAGCGCTGGCAGGTCCATGCCTGCGACCGCCGCGAGGTGGAACGCCGGGCCCCGCCGCCGTTCACCACCGCGACGGTACAGCAGGCCGCTTCGGTGCAGCTCGGCCTGCGCCCGGACGCGACGATGAAGCTGCTGCAGTCGCTGTTCGAAGACGGCCACATCACCTATCACCGCACCGACAGCGTCGCGTTGGCCCCTGAAGCGATTGCCGAAGCGCGCGCGATCATCGCCGCCGCCTACAAGCCGGCCTACCTGCCGAAAACGCCAATCGTGCACGCGACCAAGAGCTCCAATGCGCAAGAAGCGCACGAAGCGATCCGGCCGACCCACGCCGAGGGCGGTGCTGACGGGGTTGCCGGAGAGACCGGGGCGCTCTACCGACTGATCTGGAACCGCTTCATCGCTTGTCAGATGAGTAACGGCCGCGACCAACAGACCACCATCGATGTGGCAGTGGCTCCGGGGACCTGGAACGGCAGGCCGATGGGCATCTTCCAGGCGAAGGGCGTGGTCGTGCTGTTCGACGGCTGGCGCAAGCTGACCGCCGACGCCACCGAAGAGCAGAAGAAGCGGCGCAAGAAAGGTGAGGACAGCGAAGCCGACGAGTCGGTCGCGCTGCCGCTGCTTGATCCGGGCCACGACCTCGTCCTGCTGGAGCTGGACGCGGCCAAACGCACCACCAGGCCGCCCGCGCGCTTTACCCAGGCCTCGTTGATCAAACGCCTGGAAAAGGAAGGCATCGGCCGTCCTAGTACCTACGCGGCGATCATGGGCACCTTGCTGGCGCGCACCTACGTCGAAGACCTCAAGCGGATGCTGCACGCGACCGACCTCGGCCTGACCGTCAACGCCTTCCTGACCAAGCGCTACGCCGGCAACTTCATCGAGCTGGATTACACCAGACGCATGGAGGAGGAACTCGACCGCATCGCCCGCGGCGAAGCAGCGTGGGAACCAGCGGTGACGACGGCGGCGAAAGGTGTGCTGACGCTGGCGCGCCTGGCCGGCCTCGGCGGACCTTCGCCGGGCGGACTGTAACGTGCTAGACCAGACGATGATATTTTCGTAGGCGCGCTACCAACGGAGCCGTCCCGGCTGGGAAAACCTGACTAATCAGGTCGGCCGGAGAAAACCAGGCCACCCCATCACTGGCCAGCGGTCGGACCGCCAGCGGTTCAAATAAGCGGACCCGATAGCACGCCAGACGGACACATCGGTCGGGATACTGATGATGCCAGGTCAGCAGATGGCGGGCGGCCAGGACCTCGGCACCCAGTTCCTCGGCCACCTCACGGGCCAGGGCGCGCCGTTCGTCCTCGCCCGGCTCGACCTTGCCGCCGGGCAACTCCCACACGCCGCCGGCGTGCTTGTCGATGGGGCGGCGTTGCGCCAGATAGCGACCCTCGTGATGGATCAGGGCGAGCACCACCTTGAGCACCGGCGTTCCACGCGGCGGAGTTGAATCGCCATAAGCCTGCTTGGTCGTCGCGGCCTTGAGCGGAGCGGCGGTCGCCGCCAAGCGACCCGGGTCGCGGGCAGCCACACAGCGGGCCGCCCACGGACAGACCGCACAGGTCGGGGTACGGGCGGTGCACACCAGGGCACCGAGTTCCATCACGGCGTTGTTCCACGCCACCGGTTCGCGCACTGCCAGGGCGTCGTCAGCGGCCTGCTGCAACGCGTCACGGCCAATTGACGGATCCAGACCATCGCGCCGGCACAGCACTCGCGCCACATTGGTGTCGAGGACGGCAACCGCTGCGGCGGAGGCAAATGCGGCAACCGCACGGGCGGTGTACGGCCCGATGCCGGGCAGTTCCATCAGGCCGGCAATGTCACTTGGCCACACCCCTCCCCGCGCCAGCACGGCGGCACAGGCCGCCCGCAGGCGCTCGACCCGGCTAGGATAGCCCAGCCCCTTCCAGGCCCGATGAATCGCCTCGTCGGAGGCCGCTGCCAGAGCCTTCTCGTCGGGGAACAGTTCGAGAAATCGCAGGTAGAATGGCACCACCCGGGCCACCTGGGTCTGCTGCAGCATGGTCTCGCTGACCAGCACGCGATAGGTGTCCGTGGTCGCCCGCCAGGGCAGATCCCGGCGGTTCCGGGCAAACCAGTCGAGGAGTTCGCGCTGTTCGGGGTGCACCAGGGGCATGATGGAGCGAGTGACGCGCCACCAAGCCCTGGAGCGCCAACGCTTCCGCAGGCCGATCAGGGGGGTAGGCTCTACCCCCCATGCGGGTCCTCTTGTGCGCCATCCTGACGTTGCCCTGCACCGGCTGCCTAGTGCACGAGGCACGTGTTGAAGCCGACGGAGCCAACCTGACTGGTGGCCGCAGCGCGGTCGGCACCACGGTGCACGATGGCGCACCGTCCGTCGTACGTCGCGGCCCGCTGCCCTTCGAGATCCCGGCGAGTTGGACCTTGCGCAGTGCGGATGGCCACCTGCTGGCCGGCCATGCCGTTGCGGTCAGCCCGCTGCCATGGTGGCAGCGTTTCCCATGCGATCTCGCTGTCGATCTGTGGCCGGCCGACGTGGTAGTGACCACCACCGCGACGGTCGTTCCGCTGCCTGTCATCGCCCGCTCTGCTGACGACATCACCGCCGAGGCTCGAGCCCACGGCTACGCCCAGTGAACCACCCCATGCTGCACCGTGCCCGCATCCCCGCCCTGCTTCTTGCCGCCGCCCTGGCTGTCGCCGCCGATGCGCCGACCGATGCTGAATGGGCGCCTGTGGCCCAGGCCCTGGAGGCCGGCGGTGCCGAAGCGGTTAACAGCGTCGAAGCGATTACCAAATCGTTCCCGAAATGGCCCGATGGCTTCCGCGCCCTGGCCAGCGCAAAGCTGCGCATCAACGATACCCGCGGTGCCTGGTCGGCCGCCCGGGGTGCCCTCGCCCTGAACAAAAATGACGCCGATGCCGCCGCCCTGGGCATCCAGGCCCTGGCCGGACTGGGTCGCTATGATGATGCCTTCAAGGTCGCCGATCTGTTCACCGACGCCACTGACCCCACCGGGACGGTGGCTTCCCAAGCGGCGATCTGCGCCCTGCAGGCCGGCAATGATGCACGGGTCGATGTCTATCTGAAGACGGCTAAGACTCGCTCGGGCCCCAGCGGGATCGCCATGCTCGAGTTCGTCGCTGCCAAGCGGGCCCAGCGGGCCAAGGACCTTCCTGGTGCCGTCGCTGCGCTCGAACGCGCGGTCGCCGGCAATGCGAACTACCGTGATGCGTTCTACGAGCTCGGCCGGGTGCGCATGGTGCAGGCTCTGCAGACCCCCGCAGAGGCTGCCGATCTGCTGGAGAAGGCCGAGGTGGCCTTCTTCAGCGCCTCGCGTCTCTATATCCGCGACGCTGACAGCCGTTTCGGCCTGGGTCATGCCCGGCTGGAGCGTGCCAAGTTGCTGCAGACCGCAGGCAAGTCCGACGAGGCCGGCACCATGCTGCGCCAAGCCCTGACCGCCCTCGACGACGGTCTGCAGCTGCGCCCTGACAGCCGCGATGCCAAGCTGTGGAAGGGCGACGCCCTGCTGCGCCTTGAGCGCTTCGACGAAGCCGTCCCGTTCCTGCGCCAGGCCCTCGCCGGTGGCGCGATCGACCGCGCCTTGCCGTTTAACCTGTCGCTGGCGCTCAGCCGCAGCGGCAAGCCCGAGGAGGCGGCCAAGGTGCTTGATGGCATCGAAGCGCAGAATACCGACGAGCGGCTGACCCTGGCGATGAACACGTTCGGCCAGGGCAACTGGGCTGCGGCCAGTAAGCTGTTCCATGACAGCATCGATGGCCCCGAGGGTCTGCCTGCCGGAGCACAGCGCTGGTCGACCTACCGCTATCTCGGCCACTGCGCCCGCGAACAGGCCGCGCAGGCCGAGGCCAGCTCGACCAGCCGCGAGGAGTTCCTTGAGATGGCCGGGAACTACTACAAAGAGGCCGGCGACAACGGCGATTTCGCCTCGCGCCACTGGTACATGACGGTGCAGGTGCCACGCAGCCCGCTGCACGCCTTCGTCGCCGGCCGTCAGTCGATCAAGTGGGATGGGGCGTGGAATCCGCCGGCCTGGAAGCTGCTGGTGGCCAATTACGGCTACAAGGTCACGCGCGGTGAAGGCGTACCAGGCGCATTCAAGAACGGCCTGCCCCATGTCATGCTGTGGCTGCTGCTCGCGATCATCCCGGTCGGCCTGTTCCTCAAGGGATGGTTGATGCCGCAGGGACTCTATGGCACTGCAGGCGGCAAAACCGGCGGCAAGCCCGCCCCGCGCCCGGCCAATCGCCCAGCCGCCAAGCCGGCCGCTGCCGGGGCGCGCAAGCCCGGCGCCGCCACTGCGCAGCGCCGACCCCCTGGCGCCAAGCCACCCTCGCGGGCCCTGTCGCCCAAGACGCCTGGCCCAGGCGGACCGAAGACGCCGTTCTCGGAATGATTTCGCTGCTGTTGGCTGCTGGCGGCTCGGGGGTACGCTTTGGCGGCACCGTGCCCAAGCAGCTGTTGCCGCTGGCCGGAGTACCGGTGATCCGCCGGTCGATCGATGCCTTTGCCGGACTGGTCGACGAAGCAGTGGTCGCCGCCCCGGCGGACCGGCTTGACGAGGTCCGGGTAGCCTGCGCTGGCGCGGCAGTTCCCGTCGTGGTGGTCGCGGGCGGGCCTGACCGGCAATCCTCAGTCCATGCCGCGTTACGGGCCAGTCGGGGCCAGCTGTGCCTGGTCCACGATGCCGTGCGTCCGCTGATCCCACGCCGCTGCATCGCGGCCTGCATCGCGGCGCTGGCCGAACAGATCGCCGCGGTCGTCGCCCTGCCCTGTCCAGCGACGGTCAAACGCGCCGCTGGTGACGGCACCGTTGCCGCGACCGTGCCACGATCCGACTTGTGGCTGGCCCAAACCCCGCAAGGTTTCCGCCGGACCGAAGGTCTGGCGGCGTTCGACCGCGCCGCCGTCGAAGGCTGGATGTGCACCGACGACGCCGAGGTTCTGGAACGAGCCGGCCATCGCGTCGCGTTGGTCACCGGCGATCCGCTGAACCTGAAGATCACTGAACCCGGTGACTTCGTGCTGGCCGAGGCGCTGTTGCGGATGGCGGGCGGGGTCTAGCCTCCTCGCTCATGCCCATCAGCGAGCAGCACGTCCGGCACCTGGCGCATCTGGCGCGCCTCGATCTGTCCGACGCCGAGATCGCCAGCCATGCCCACGACCTCGACGCGATTGTCGGCTACATGGAGCAACTGACCACCGTCGACACCACCGGCATCGATCCGGTCGCCAACGTCGCCGGTCTGATCAACGTGATGCGGGCCGACACGCCCACCGCGTTGCTGCCGACCGCCGTGGCGTTGGGCAACGCCACTAGCCACAGCGACCATGCCTTCCTCGTCCCGAAAGTAGTCGAGCGATGAGCCGTCCCACTGCCCTCGCCATTGCCGCCGCGGTCAACGCCGGCAGCTCGGCCCGCGTCGCGGTCGAGGCCTCGCTCGCCGCCTGCGAAGCGGATACGCTCAACGCTGTCATCCGGGTACATCGCGATCGCGCTCTGGCCGCTGCCGACGCCGTCGATGCCCGTATCCGCGCCGGCGAACGCCTACCGCTGGCCGGCGTGCCCATCGCGGTGAAGGACAACATCTGCATCACCGGCCTGCCGGCGACCGCGTGCTCGCGCATCCTCAAGGGCTACATCGCGCCCTACACCGCGACAGCGGTGGCGCGGCTCGAAGCCGCCGGCTGCGTGGTGGTGGCCCAGACCAACATGGACGAGCTCGCCTTCGGCTCGTCGAACGAGACCAGTTGCTACGGACCGGCACGCAATCCCGTCGATCCAACGCGAGTCCCGGGCGGTTCATCCGGCGGCAGCGCCGCCGTGGTCGCGGCCGGATATGTCCCGGTCAGCCTGGGCAGCGACACCGGCGGCTCGATCCGTCAACCGGCCAGCCTGTGCGGCAGCGTTGGCCTGAAGCCGACCTATGGCCGCGTCTCGCGCTATGGCCTGATCGCCTACGGATCGTCGCTCGACCAGATCGGTCCGTTCGCCAACAATGCAGCCGATGCCGAGGCGGTGTTGCGCGCGATGGCCGGCGCCGATCCACTCGATTCGACCTCGGCAGCGCAGCAGATGGAGCCGACGCCAGCGGGCGATGCCCTGCGCGGGGCTCGCATTGGCTGGGTCGAGGCACATACCGAAGGCTTGCAGGCCGAAGTGCGGGCTGCGCTGGATGCGACCAAAGCCAGACTGCAAGCGGCTGGCGCCACTTTGGTGCCGGTGACCCTGCCCCATGAGCGTTTCGCCGTCTCGGCCTACTACATCATCGGCACCGGTGAAGCCTCGTCGAACCTCTCGCGCATGGACGGTATCCGTTTCGGCCACCGCGCCGAGGCTGCTGACCTGCGTCAAATCTACGGCAAAAGCCGCGCCGAAGGCTTCGGTGCCGAGGCCAAGCGTCGGATCATGCTGGGCACCTACGTGCTCAGCACCGGCTACTACGACGCCTATTACAAGAAGGCCCAGCAGGTCCGCCGGCTGATCTGCCAGGACTACGAGCAGGCGTTCACCACCTGCGATGCCATCCTTGGCCCGGTCAGCCCGACCACCGCCTTCAAGCTTGGCGAGAAACTGTCCGATCCGCTGCAAATGTACCTCAGCGACATCTTCACCATCGCCACCAATCTCGCCGGGGTGCCTGGAATCAGCATTCCCGTGGCGCAGGATGCCCAGGGTCTGCCAATCGGCATGCAGCTGCAGGGCCCGATGTTCAGCGATGTGCGTTTGCTGGCGATGGCCCGCGCCCTCACGCCGCAGTAAAACCGCCATCGACGGCGAGGTCGACTCCGGTGATAAACGAGGCGGCCGGAGAACAAAGAAAGACCACGGCTGCCGCGACCTCGTCGACGCTGCCAAGCCGGCCCAGCGGATGCAGCGCCGCCAGCGCCAGCTTCTGCGGATTGACCGCCGTATCGCCAGCGCCGAACGAGCGGTCGAGCATGGCGGTCTGGATCGCGCCCGGGCTGATCGCGTTGACCCGGATGCCGCTGGCCGTGTAATCCAACGCCGCCGCGCGAGTCAGGCCGATGACCGCATGTTTGCTGGCGGTGTAGATAGCCCCGTCGTGAAGTCCGATACGTCCGGCAATCGAAGCCACGTTGACGATCGCACCACCGCTGCGCTGCATTGCCGGGATGGCATGCTTCATGACCAGCAGCACACCCAGCACATTGGTATCCATGACGCGATGGAACGATGCGGCGGTGGCATCGGTAAGTGGCTCGACCAGTTCCGCCCCGGCATTATTGCACAGCGCGTCGAGCTGCCCGTAACTGGCCAGGGTCTGCGCCACCAGCGCGGCAACCTGGGTCTCGTCCGTAACATCGGTGCGGATGAAGCGTGCGATGCCGCCAGCTCCTAGGATTGCGGCAGCGACCGCATCGCCCTCAGCCTGCCTTCGCCCAGCAATGACCACCCGATAGCCGGCGCGGGCCGCATGCATGCACACGGCCTGGCCAATGCCGGAGGTACCACCGGTTACGATGATCACCTGCCCCAACGTCGGCGTCACCACGTCATCACCTCGTCCATGTGGAAGCAGCCCCCGGTCGGACCGTCACCTGCCAGGGTCGCCAAGCGCACGATGGTGAGCGCGCCGTCGGCAACCGTCAACGGCGCTTGATCCCCACCGAGATCGGTTTTCACCCAGCCCGGATTCGCCGCGTTCACCTTGATCGCAGTGTTCTTGAGGTGCTGGGCCAACTCGACGGTGTACATGTTCAACGACGCCTTGGACGCGTCATAAGCCGGGAAACGCAGCCCATAAATGGACGACCTCGGGTCAGCGTGCTCGCTGATCGACCCGAGTCGACTCGTCACATTGACGATGCGACCGGCCGCCGAACGTTTGATCAGCGGCAGCATAGCCTGGGTGACTGCGACCTGGCCAAAGAAATTCAGCTCGAAAACGCTACGGAACACTGCGGTTGGCGTCGTCTCAACGCCGCTGTCGCCGGCATAGTCGAGGGTGCCCGCATTGTTGACCAGAATGTCTAGACGACCATGCCGCTCGCCAATCATGGCTGCGGTAGCGGCGATGCTGGCTGCATCGGTGACATCCAACTGGACGCAGCTGGCTGAGATGCCAGCTGCGTCCAGTTGCTGGACAGCGATCGCTCCGCGCTGCGGATCACGGCATCCCAGCACCACCACGATACCCTCACGGCCAAGCTGCCGGGCGGTTTCCAAGCCCAGCCCACGGTTGGCGCCAGTGATCAGAGCTATGCGCGTGTTCATGCCGCCCATGTGAGGGCCACAAACGGTGAAGGAAAGCAATCAGGCAGCGGTGGCAAACTCGGACTGTGATTTGATGCGCCAGAAATGGTTGAGCGATCTGCCAAGCGTTTCGTCCGTCACTCATCGCGCAACGCAGCCAACGGCGGCACCCGCCAGGCGCTGCGCGCAGCTAGCAGCGCCGTGATGGTCGCAGCGAGGATCAGCACAGTCATCAACGTAGCGATCTGCCACCACGGCCACACCACTCGCGCGTCGATCACGCCACCTGCGAGAATCGCTCCGCCGGCCAGCCCGGCCAATGATCCCAGTAAAGCCGCCGGCAGCGCGGCGGCGGCGAACTCGACGGCGACAGCGACGGCCACTGTCCGCGAGGTGCCACCCATGGCGCGGATCAGTGCCGCTTCGCTGCGCCGTTCGCGGGCACCCGCTGCAGCCGTGCCTGCAACCACTGCCAAGCCAGCAAGCAACGCCACCGCCGCGATTGCCGCCACGGCGGCTGCTGCCTGGTCGATGCCCTTACGCACCTGCTCGGCCGCATCGGCTACATCGATCAGCGAGACATTGGGGAACTCGCCGGCCAACGAACCGGCCAGGGCGCGACGCTGCTCACGCGGCATCGCCGGGATGGTGCCCAGCCAGGCCGCCGGATAGCCGGCCATGGTGTCCGGATGCAAGCTGATGAAGAAGTTCGGCTGGAAGGTCCACCAGTCGATGCGACGCAATCCGGTCACCTCGGCCGCGACGGACACCCCTTGAACGTCGAAGGTCAGACGCGAACCGATATGCACACCGACCGTTGAGGCCCAGCCCGTTTCCACGGCGCAGGTGCCGCTGCGCGACGGCCAGGTGCCAGCGATCAGCACTTCACCCGGCCCAGGTTGGCTAGCCCAGGTCAGATTCTGTTCGCGGCGGCGGAAATGCGCGGCGCGCTCGGCCTCGCGGGTGGCACCCACCGCCACGGTCGCTGCGTCGACGCCGTCAATGGCAGTCAGTCGACCGCGCACCTGTGGTTTGAGGTTCGGCACCAAGCCATGGTGCGCTAGCGCGGCGGTGAATCCTTCACGCTGGTCGTCCTGCAGGCTGATGGCGAAGAAGCTCGGCTTGGCGGTCAGGCGGCCCGGAGCCAACTCCGCCTCAAAGCTGGTGCGCAGGATCAGCAGTGCGGCGCCCAGCGCGGCAGCCAAGCCGAGGGCGACGATCAGCGCCAACGGCCGACGTTCCGGTCGGCCCAGATTGGCGAGCCCGTGGCGGATCGCGAATGCCCGTGGCTTCAGCCGCGACAGCAGCGGCAGAACCAGCCAACCCAGGCCTGCCATCAACAGGACGACAACGCCAGCGCCTAACGCCACCAGCGGACCGACCACCCACGAACGTGCTTCAAACGCCGCCGCGGAAACGCCGAGTGCCGCCACCACAGCCAGCACGATCAGGCCGAGACCGCGCGGCACCGGCGCCGGCGCCTCGCCGCGCAGCACGGCGAGTGGTTCCATGCGCGCCAGAGCCAGGGCTGGCAGGGCAGCAGCCGCGAGTGCGGCAATGGTTCCTAGGCCGACCCCGATGACGAGGTCGCGCAGATGCGGCCAGGCAGGCGGAAGACCCATCGCTGCCCCTGCCGACAGTGCCAAGGTGCAGCCGATCACCGTGCCCAACAGGCCACCGCTGGCACCGACCATGGTCGCCTGCAATGCGAAGACCGCGGCCGACCGACTGCGCGTCGCACCAATCACCCGTAGGACGGCAAGATCCTCGGCCTGGGCGCGCATCATGCCGGCAGCGAGCGCGGCGACTCCCAGCGTCCCCAGCGCCAGGGCGAACAGCGCGACCACGCGCAGCAGATCGGCGGCTCGCCCGGCCGCGCGGGCCCCCTGCCGCGCCGCCTCGCCGGCCGAACGCACCGTGACCGGCGACTGGCTAGGCCCGGCACCCATGCCTTCGGCCTGGTCGGTCGGCAGATCCAGGCTGGTGCGCAAGCGTGCGGCAAGCGCATCCGCTGCGGCAGGATCCGCCAGGGCGACGAGCAGGATGTGCTTGGCGCGCACCCCCTCGCCGGCGAGTCCGGCACGATCGAGTGCGGTCAGGCCGGCGTAGATGCGTGGCCCCATGCGGAACGCATTGCCGCCTGAGCCTGGTTCAGAGACCACCGTTCCGGCGATGCGGAAGGCCGCACTGCCTAGTCGCAATTCTCCACCCACCGCCACGCCCAGGCGGGGCAGCAGGTCGGGATCAACCAGCACTGCCGGGGGATCGGCGGCCAAGGCCGCAGCACTGCCAGCCGGCTCACCGCGCAGGTCCCCAGCCAACGGCCAGCCTGGGCCGACCGCGCGCACTTCGCACAGCACCGCCGAGCCACCGGCCACTGCCATGGCGGTCAGACTGCGCGCCTCAGCGGTGCGCGAACCCGACGGAATGGCGGACGCGACTGCCGCGCGCACCGGGCCCTCCAGCGGACGCGACGACGATATTTCGAGATCGGCGGCGATCAGATCGCGGGCCTGGCTGGACAGCTGGTCCTCAACCGCACCGACCGAGCCGCTGACCGCGCCGCGCGCCGCCACCCCGACCGCAATGCAAGCGAGGGCCAGCCAAGCCAGGGCGGGTCGCCCGGCCAGCAGTCGCCAGGCCAGTCTCAGCACGAGGTGATCCGTCCGTCATCCATGTGCACGACGCGGGCGCAACGCGCGGCCAGTTGCTCGTCATGCGTGACCAGTACCAACGTGGCACGACCACCGGAAGTAAGCGCGAAGAGCATGTCAGCGACCGTGCCGCCGGTGCGCCGGTCGAGCGAGCCGGTCGGCTCGTCGGCGAACACGATGGCCGGATCGTTGACCAGGGCGCGCGCCACCGCGACGCGCTGCTGCTCGCCACCAGACAGCTGACGAGGCCGGTGATCGTGGCGATCGGCCAGGCCGACACGCGCCAGCCAGGCCAGGGCCCGAGCGTTGGCGTCGGGGACGTTGGCCAGATCCAGCGGGGCGCGCACGTTCTCCAGCGCCGACAAGGCCGGCAGCAGACGATGACTTTGGAAGATGAAGCCCATGCGCCGACCGCGGAACGCACTGGCCTCGGCGTCGGACATGCTGGCCAGATCGCGGCCCTCGATCGTCACCGATCCGCGGCTGGGTTGGTCAAGGCCGGCGAGCAGTCCGAGCAGCGTGCTCTTGCCGGATCCACTTGGCCCGACGATGGCCAGGCTGTCACCCGGTTGCAGATCGAGGTCGACCCCATCAAGCACCGTGATCTGGCCGTGCGGCGTCGGATAGTCGCGGCCGAGGCCACGGGCGAGCAAGGTCATGGTTGTACCAGCAGCGGGATCAGCCAGGTGGTGATGCGTTTCGCCAGCACCTGCTGTCCGGCGGCATTGGGGTGGATGAGATCAGGCTGGTTCAAGGCGGGATCCAACGCGATGCCGTCGAGCAGGAAGGGCAGCAGCGGAACCTGCAGATCGGTGGCCAGGCGCGGATAGACCGCGTCGAACGCGGACACGTACGCCGGCCCCAGATTCTTCGGCATGCGCATGCCGATGAGCAACGGACGCCCGCCCGCCGCCCG
>JBBQCI010000045.1:0-31194 GCA_038318565.1 Planctomycetota bacterium | reverse complement strand
CGGGCTCTGCCCTGGACCCGGCAGCCCGGCTCACTGACGTTCGCCGATTGGGACCACGCACTCGCTCGTGGCTCGCTGGTCACGCGCCGCCCCGGACCAACATGCGAGCACGGCTCAGTCGCGGCGCGTTCCGGCGCTCGCATACCGATGAACAAGACGCACATGACGCACATGACGCGCGATAGTCAAACGTGGAAATATACGTGAAAAGGAAAGACGCAGGGCTACCGCCCTGTACTGATCCTGTATGCCACGGTTCCCCAGGGAGGCAGGTCAAGGCGTAGGCCTTCGCGACGCAGGACGTCGGATTCGATCGCGCAGGGTGCGGCCTGGCCGAAGACATCCTGGAGCTGGCAATCGCGTGAGGCCAGGACGCCAAGGTCGAGGTGCCCGGTGGCGTGGCCCCAACTGGTGTTGACTACCACCAGTAGGCTGTGGTGCGACTGCAGGGTCCACAGCATGCCGATCAGCGGTCCGCCGGACCGGCTTTCGCACAGCGACCAGGTGCCGTCTTGACGGGCCGGTTCGCCAAGGAGGCGCAACAGATCCTTGTAGGCACGGCGATGGGCATCGCTGCCGGCTTCCGGTGGGCGGCGGCGGGCGTGCAGCGAGGAGTGCAGGGCGCGGCCATCCTCTTGGCCGAAGTGGCAGAGCAGCATGCCGGGGGCCATCCCGGTTAGGAACAATGCCCCACGATGATGGTCGGCGTTGGGGAATCGGGCGGCAGCGCGCTGCTCTTCATGATTCTCAAGGAAGCGCACGCAGTGGCCCTGGTAGTCGAGACCAGCACGCAGGTGAACGCGGATCGACTCGGATTCGCCGGAGAGCAAGCGGTCGTAGAGGATTTTGTCGTAGGTGAAGTCGAAGCCCGCTTGCTGCAGCTCGTACTCGCGGTTCCAGTACACCTCGGCCATGAACAGGGTGCCAGGATGGAGGGCGCGGATCTCGTCCAGGCAGCGCTTCCAAAACGGTGGGATCTGTCGACGCCAGGTGCCAGCAAAGACGTCCGGCAGCAGCAACATGGCGACATCACAGCGAAGTCCGTCGCAGCGGCCGGCGATATTCGCGGCCTGGGCGATGGAGGCGTCCTGGACGACCGGATTGGCGTAGTCCAGCTGGACGGTGCCACGCCACGGAGCGAAGAACGGGTCCCGACCGTGAGCGAAGATGCCAGTGGGCAGGCGGATCCAGGTTTCCGGCTCGCGAGCCAGCGCTGCTTCGTCGCCCCGGATAAACCACTCGGGGTGCTCGGTCAGCCAGTGGTGGTCGAGACCGACGTGGTTCGGCACGTAGTCGAGCATCAGCGCCATGCCGAACGAGCGGGCGCGATCGCGCAGCCGCTCCAGCGCAGCGTCGCCACCCAGGGCCGGATCGCAGGTGTAGGAGGCCGGAGCCAACGGACTGCCAGTGATGTCCGCCTCGGTGGCACCTGGCAGCACCGAGACGAGGTACTGGCGGAGCGAAACATCGGCCAATGAGGCCAACCGGGCTAGTTCGCCGGTTGGCCACACGCCCATCAGATACAGCCAGGTGAAGCCATGCTCGGCCAGATGCGCAAGCCAGGTATCCGGCAGGTCGTCTAGCGTAGCGGGGCGACCCAATTCGGTCCCTCGTTCACTTGACCATGTCCGTACATTGAGTTCGTAAAGCTGCTGCATGGTACGGCAAAGGCCTTTCTAGCAGCAGACTAGGCTGGTGCTAGTGCGGGTCGGCGGGGGCAAGAATCCCGTGGTTTTCGACAACGCAAACCGCTTAGTCAGCTAGGTTCAGGGGCGTTTCCCACATCCAGTCTGTCAAAGGACACCTGGGGTGGACGGTGGAGCGAGGTCGGGCGGACCGACGTGTAGTTCCAGCCTGTCGGTCGAGCCGACCGACAGGACGCGACGCCGGTTGTCCCGGTCGTCGCGCAGGATGTCGCCGTCGAAGAACGTACGTTGGCAATGATCGGTGTACGATGCGACATGGATGCCATCGCAAAGCAGAGACCAGATCCGATTCGGAGGCATAGCAACAACTCGAAAATGAGCCTGGGTTCAGAGCCGGTAGGCGTAGTAGATGCCGGCGGTCACGCCAACATCGACATCATCGTGCTCGGTGTCCTCCAAGGCGCCGATCGCACCGATCAGACCGACGGAGTGGCGCCATGAATCGTTGGTGTTGCTCAGGTCGCAACCCATGGTCAGCATGGCATCCACCTCCCAGCCGCTGTCGTCGGAATTATGGTAGACAAGGCGTGGGCCGGCAGCGACGGCATAGCGGTTCGGCAGATCGATCGACCGGCTGAAGTCGCCGAGCATGGCCGCGCCGCCGCCGAGACCACCATCCTCGTTGAGGAACAGTTCCGGGCGGATGACGAATGCATGCCGCTCGGCATCGCGCCATTCGGCAGCGATGCCGGGCTCGAATCCGCTTGACCCCATCTCTAACTGGGGCACCAGGCGCACATCGGCATCAAGAGCGTAGGCGCAGGCGCCGGTAGCGAGAATCAGTCCGAGAGAACGGAGTTTGGAGTAGTGATTCATGTGGGGTTCCCAACTGGGGAGTATAGAATCGATAGCATTGGCTGTGTCACATTCGGCCGCTGAGCACGAGCACGAGCATTACGATGACGACGAGGCCGAGCGCGCCGCTGGGGTAGTAGCCCCAACCCTTGCTGTACGGCCACGCCGGGATGGTGCCCAGCAGTATGAGGACCAGGACGATGAGCACGATAGTTCCGAGAGGCATGATAGGATTCCGTGTTTCGGGTGTATGGCAGGGCTACTTGGCCGTCGCATCGAACGTCATCTGGCTCTTGACCCCGGTGACACCGGGGATTTCACCGATGTATTTGGCGTAGGCTGTATTGAGATCACGAAGAGCTGGGGCGAGAACGATGGAGAAGGCTTTGGATTTCATGGTGGCAGGCTGACGGAACGTGCCGGCAGCCGCCATGGGGTGATCACCCCAGTGAACTAGCGTCGTTTCACGGCTATCCCGAACGCTGGCAGCGGCGATCCGCTCCTGTTGGGGACGACGGTGAAATTCCAGGACCACTACCGCATTCTGGGGATCGCTCCGGAGGCATCATCCGATGCAATCAAGACCGCTTATCGCAAGCTGGCGCGCACGCATCATCCGGATGTGAGCAAGAAGGCTGATGCCGGTCGGCGCTTCGTCGAAATCGGCGACGCCTACGCGGTGCTCAAGGATCCTGCGCGCCGGGCGGAGTACGACGCGATGCGCGCCAGCGGCTGGCAGGAGGGCCAGGAGATGGCTGGGACGGAGTCCGCTCACCGGACGAGGTCGACTGCAGAGGTGGACCCGGGTGCATTCGCCGACGCATTCTCGTTCGCATTTGGTGGTGGCGGCGGTGGCCGCGGCCGCCGGCCAACCGGAAACTGGCGTGGCGGTCATGCCTACCAGCCGGCGCAAGAGCGTGGTCAGGATCTCGTCCATGAATTGCCAGTCAGCCTGGAGGAAGCACACATCGGAGGCACGCGCGAGTTAGGGCTTGCGACCGCAGACGCAAACGGTGAACCGCTCCGTCGCTCTATCACCGTCACCATCCCCCGTGGGGTCGTACAGGGCACAAGGCTGCGTTTACGCGGCCAGGGCGGTGCTGGCTTCGGCGGTGGAGGAAGCGGAGACCTCATCCTCGACATCGAACTGCTGCCGCATCGCCTGTTTCAGGTGACCGGCAGCGACCTCTCTTTGGAGGTGCCGATCGCGCCTTGGGAGGCGGTGCTGGGTGCGCGCATCACCGTGCCGACGCTTGGTGGAAGCGTGGATGTGACCATTCCGCCCGACAGTGTTGCTGGCCAGAAGCTGCGTCTCAAGGGCAGTGGCCTGCCAGCTGATCCACCCGGCGATCTCTATTTGACCCTGCGCCTGGTCGTGCCGGCATCGACCAGTGCCGCCGCCAAGTCGCTGTATCGTGAGCTTGCCAAGCTGCCTGGCGAAGATCCGCGCAGCGCTTTAGGCGGCTGATTTCCGAGGCCATGGGTACTACTCCCCATGGCCTACATCCGTGGCTGGAACATACAATGGGGTCATGAACACTAACGACTTCAACGGTCACGCGGGCAATCATGCCACGCGATTCCAACACTCCCCAAACATCGAGGGAGAAACCTCCGAGCCCGGATGTGCAGTTTCCCGCGATGATATCGCTACCCGGGCCTACTACCGCTACAAGATCAACGGATCGCAGTCGGGCTACGCCGACAGGGATTGGCTGGATGCCGAAGCCGAGATACGCACCGACAGGCGTCTGAGTGAAGCCTTTGACATTGGGAAAATCGCATGAGCAACGAACTCCCGATGAAGGAGGCCATCATGCATGAAACGGCCAACGATCTTCCGCGCAACAAGCGTGCGGAAATGAACGTCCTGATGAACCAGCGGCTAGCTGATGCCGTCGACCTGTTCATGCAGATGAAACAGGCACATTGGAACGTGAAGGGCCCGAACTTCATTGGCCTCCACGAGCTGTTCGATCGCATTCACAAAGCGGTTGGGGAGTATGTCGACTTGATTGCCGAGCGCATCGTCCAGCTGGGCGGGGTGGCAGAGGGCACCATCCGGGTCTCGGCGGCGCGCTCGCGGTTGGCCGACTATCCCTTGAGCATCGCCGATGGCGTCGTGCATGTCGAGGCAGTGGCCAAGGCGCTTGCGACCTTCGGGCAGGAAGTCCGCTCGACCGCCGTCGAAGCCGATGAACTCGAAGATTTCGACACGGCGGACCTGTTTACGCAGGTCTCGCGTGGCATCGACAAATGGCTGTGGTTCGTCGAGGCCCATGTCCAGACGACGCGGTAGCAGGGCTGCTGGCCGCCCCATGGGGTGATGGCCCCATGGTGGCGAGGACAGCGCTGCGGTAGTCTTAGGCATGAAACCTAACGACATGCAGAAATCCCCATCCACCACCACCGGGACGGACAAAACCGATTCCGAACTTAAGATGGACGTCCTCGCTGAACTAAAGTACGAGCCGTCGGTCAAGTTCACCGACATCGGTGTCCTGGTTAAGCACGGCGTCGTCACGCTCAACGGCTTTGCCACCAGTTTCGCAGAGAAGTGGCATGCGGTCCGAGCGGCAAAGCGGGTCAAGGGCATCAAGGCCATTGCCGACGACATCGAAGTAAAGCTACCTGATTCCTGGGCGCGCAACGATGGTGACATTGCAGACGCCGTCGCCAACCAGATCGACTGGTCGACGACAATTCCGAGCGGCGCGGTGAAAGTCGTAGTCCGCGACGGTTGGATCACTCTCGATGGCGAAGTCGAGTGGTGGTACCAGAAGAATGGCGCCGAGGATGTCGTTCGCTATCTCGCTGGTGTGAAAGGCGTGAAGAACCGCATTACCATCAAGACGCTGATCGCGCCGTCAGACGTCCAGGCGTCGATCTCGGCTGCGTTTGGGCGCAGTGCTCTCCTGGACTCAAAGAAGATTACCGTCGAGACGGCTGGCAGTACTGTGACCCTCCGCGGCACGGCGCGCAATCACGCGGAGAAGGACGAGGCCGAACGGGTCGCCTGGGCCGCCCCGGGCGTGACTACGGTCAACAACGACATCAAGCTTGCATGGAACTGGGGCTTTCCGGCCTGAGACCCGGAACGCAGAATGACGTACGCCACCGCTGCGGGTCGCAGCGGTGGCGTACGTTGCGACGGCTATCGATCAGCTCGGACGGCCGCGGCGATGGAACAGGAATGAGACGATCGCCAGGACGATGCCGATGACGGCGAGAATGCGGGCTATATAGGCGCTGTCATGCGCCAGCCCACTGAAGCCGAAGATGGCGGCGATGAGGGCGATGATAAAGAAGATAACGGCCCAGTAGAGCATGGGGATCCTATCAGGTTGGTGGAACGGCGGTCGGTGAGGGAGTGCGTTGCATCGACAGTGGTTCGTCGGTGAGGTGCGCCTGCACAAGGAGCGCCGTCAGTTCGTCGAAGGCGAGCATGATGGCCGGCTTGACTTGGGGCCATGTCGCGTCCGGGGTGGCCTGGGCCAGATCCAGCCTAGCCTTGATATTGGCTACGTGTTTGTGCAGGGTGTGGAATTGGGCGATACGGCGGTCAAGTTCGAGCGCTCGCTCATGTAGCCGTAGGCGCATGCGCCCGCATAGCGCGAATTTGTGGGGGTCTACATGCCCGGGCACAGTGTGGGTAGGCATCTCGACGGTCGTTGATGGCGCTTCTGGATCGGCAACGACCAAGTAGGGGGATTTCCACCGGCCGCCGAGCTTGGTGATCGCTGATTGGATGACGCGGAAGAGTGCAGGACGCATAGGACGATCCGGTTCAATGCTTGCGTGGACGGAAGGTCGCCCACAGGGATGAGACCAGTTCCACGCCGTCGATCGCCGATCGTAGCCAGGACATACCAGAGCCATCCTTCGCCGGAGCCTTCAGCAGATCGCCGACGACGGCTGCACCCGAGACCGCCACGGCCGAGAGGGTGCTGGTGCGATTGGAAAACGCTCGGACCTCGGCAATCAAGATGACCACCTCGGCGGTCAGATGTGCCCGGTTCAATTCGCTCTCGGCGATCAGTAGGCGTTTGCGCAACACGTTGTTGCTCATGACATCAGGTCCTCGGCGCAGGCGCGGTCCTTGCGCAGCTGATCGATCGTCGCAGAGAAGGCGTGATGGTTGCGCAAAACGCAGGTCAGCCGCAGATACAACACCAAGCCGGCCACAGCGTAGACACAGGCCAGCGACAGGAAAACAATGATTGGCGACGACGCCCACAACGCCATGACGATGGCTGCGGTGATCGACATGGCGGCGAGCAAGCCCAGGGCGGCGATACCCAGGACCAGCGCGAGCGCACGAAGCATGCGGTCGCGCTCCTCTTGCACCTCCAAGGCCAGCAACTCGAAGCGGTTGCCGCCAATGGTAAGCAGCCGTTGGGCCACCCGTCGGCCGGTGGTTGCGATCTGGCGGCAGCTGACGGGTGGGGACTCCATCGCTTCGCTCAGCTCTCGCAGCGCGAGCACCGGCGCGAGATCAGGAACCCGACCAGGGCGCCCACGCCGACGGCGATGCCAATGGCGAGGTAGGGGTTCTTGCGCACGACATCGTCGGTGGCCTTGGCGCCTGAGACGACTTGGTCCTTGACCTGGCCGATGACTTTCTTGCCACTCTCGAGCGCGGCGGCCAAGCGGTGGCGGGCTTCGCCTACCTTGCCGCCGACCGCATCCGAGGTCGCCTCAAGCAGGCCGCGGGCATGAGCAGAGATCGGGTCGTCTTGGTAATCGGTGGTGATGTCTGGGGTATTCATGGTAGCTCCGTGGTTGTTGCCGCTGCAGGAGGGAAGCTCGGGCAGCTGACCGGAAGCGTAAACGCCAGGCGCGACCCGACGATGGGGTGTTCACCCCATGCTCACGCTGGACCTTCGCGTGGAATCCATGGGATATTCAGCGTATTCGCGCCTTCTTCCGTCAAGATCGGCGGCTTGCCACGGGGTTGCGCCGTTCCCGTGTCGCGCTGCTTGTCCACCTGGCCAAGTTCCACGAGCAGATCGTGGTTGGCAGCGCCAAGCCCGGTCAGGACACGGCCGGACACGGCCGCTCGATCGGCGCAGGAATGGCGGGCCGGGTTGTTCTTCGCCGCAGCGATCGCGCCAATATGCCAGCCCCGCGGAGCCCCAGCCAACGTCGCGCGGCTGGTCTCGGTGATCGGCATGCTCAGCCGGCGTACTATCCGAATGGCGGTCGTGAACCATGCCCTCAGGCAGGAGGTTACCAAGTCGCCGTCTTTTTCGTCGAGCGAGTACCACGAACGGATGTAGTCGTTGGCGCCCATCGGGACGACCGATGGTCAGGCGTAACTCGCCCTGCGGGTGGAACAGGCCGCGCATGATCTCGGCGCGATCCTGCGTCGACAGCAGGGCGAGGGCATCGGCGCCCAGTTCATTGCAGCAGCCGCCCCAGCCGATGACGACGCGATCGCCTGTCGCAGCGTGTTTCCGGCGCTCTCGTCGGTACAGGTGCCGTGGGATTTCACGGGCGCCACCGGGGAAACGCCGGGCTCCTGGCGCAAGCGCCGTCGCTGAACGCCTACCAGCCGACCGGAGATGGTTCCGGTGCATGGACCAGGGCCAGCGCGACGGCCGCGACGGCCGCGCTCAGGACGAAACTGGCGATCGCAACTGTACGCGGGTGGTGCCGCAATGGCCATAGCAGCCAGGGGGCGAATGGGGCTGCGACCAACGGGAGCAGGCCGATTGCTGGCAAGTTGTCGGTCATGACGTGGGCAAGCAGCAGCAGGGCCGGAATGATCGCCGCTATGGCGATGGCGACAGGGGTGACGCGGATGCGGTCTCCCCAGCGCAGGCGGGCCAGTCCGACGATGCCGGCGGCCATGCCGGCACCGACCAGAATGAAGCCATGATGCTTGGCGGTGACCGGATCAGCAATGATGTAGCCGGTGACGGCCAGGGCTCCGGCCCACGCCGGCATGGTAGCCAGCGGCAAACGCGCTGCCGTGCTGCGCGAGGCGAGGATGATGGCGATCCAGCTGATGCCGAAGACGGCGAACCACATCGCTGCCTGCTGCATATTCCAGGTGCGCAGCGGCACAGTCAGCAGCATTGGCAGTGCGGCAACGATCAGCAAAGAGGATAGAGTAAGCAGCCAGCCCAACCGGGCTTCGGCGACGGCGGCGGGCAAAATTGCGGCACAGGCGATGAACAGGGGCCAGGAATGGACATTGGCCGGCGGAAAACCAGGCCAGCCACGCAGCAGTCCGATCGCCAGGGCCAGTCCGGCAGCGACCGCTATGCCTTCCCAGCCGGCAGTTATCGGAGCGCCGTGCGCACGACCGCGGCGCGTGCGTGCCAGCAGTAGGCAGACGACAATCGCGGCAATGGCGGGTGGCAGCACGGCTGCTACCGGTTCAAGTTGCATGGGTAACATGGGGATTCCATCCACCTCTGCCGGCGGCGCCGGCAGAGGTGGTCGGGGTCACTTGGGGACGGTGGCTTCGATTGCCAGGGTGATGGTGATGTCGTCACCGATCACACCTGGACCATAGGTGACGCCGTAGTCGGCGCGCTTGATCACAAAGCTAGTTTCGAAACCAATCAGCGGCTGCTTGTTGAACGCATGGGTGCTGATGCCGGTGCGCTTCACGCTGACAGTCACCGGTTTGGTCACGCCATGAATCGTCAGATCGCCGGCGACATCGTACAGCCCCTCGCTCTTCTTGGTGAAGGTTTTGGAGACGAATCCAAGAGTCGGGAACTGTTTGGTGTCGAGGATCTCGGGGCTCTTCAGATGGCCTTCCATCTTGGCAACGCCAGTGTTGATTGAGTCGGCCTGGATGGTGACCATGATCTTATCGGCGGCCGGATTGGCCTGGTCATAGCTGAGCGAACCAGCCATGACGTCAAAGCGGCCATGGGTAAAGCCAGCTCCCATGTGCTGGACGCGGAACAGGGCGGACGAATGGTCGTCGTCGATCGTGTAATCGGCTGCAAAAGCCGGCAGGGCGAGGGCGATGAGGAGGAGGGAACGGGTCATGGATTCTCCGGGGTGGTGACGGGTTCGGATTGACGTGCCTGTTCAAGCAGGCGGATGAACATGTCGAGGTTGGTTTGGCCAAGATGAGACAACTGTCGTCGATGCAGGTCCTGCAAGTCAACGTCCAGGCGCACCACCAAATCGCTGCCTTCGGGTGTGATACGCAGGACCACTACCCGGCGGTCGCCGGGCTGGCGGTCGCGCACGACCCAACCGGAGGCCATCAGACGATCGGCCAGACGGGTGATGTCCGGATCGTGGGTGACCAGGCGCTGGCTGACCTCGCTGCATGGCAGTCCAGCGGTGCCGGCGCCGCGCAGGATGCGCAGAACATTGTAACTAGACGGTGAGAGCCCGTGTGGACTCAGCAGCTCAGCGACTTCACGCCGCAAATAGTCGGCGGTGCGCATCAAGTTGAGGACAGCTTCCATTTCGCGCGAAGCGAAGGGGACGCTCATCCGCAGTTCATGGACAAGCAGGCCAGGCATGGCTGTTATATTCGTTTAAACGACTATCCTATCAACTGGTATGCATGAGAACCTTCCACATGCCCAGCGAAGCACTGGTGCTGCGCTCCGGGAATGCTAGACCCCGCCCTCCGCGCACGAGGTTCCATGGACGCCGCTCCAAGCATGTTCGACCGGGTGTTCCCGCTCACTATCCTAGTGTTGCTCGGCCTGGCCGTGCCTACCGCCCTGCTGGTCATCAATCGGCTGGCTTCGCGCTGGGCACTGGGCAAGCGCGACAATGATCCGGGCAAGCATCAGCCGTACGAATGCGGCCTGACCAGCACGACTGGCGGGGCCGGCGACCGCTTCTCAGTCAAATTCTACCTGGTGGCGATGCTCTTCCTCGCCTTCGACGTCGAAGTCGCGTTCCTCTACCCGTGGGCGCTGCACTTCACCAAGGGCGGCTGGGAGATGCTCTGGCTGCTGGTGGCCTTCCTTGTCCTGCTTGAAACCGCCTACCTCTACCTCTGGAGGAAGGGCGCGTTGGATTGGGACAAATGAGCGTTTCAGGCCTGTTTTGCCCGGCGGCCGCATCCACGCACGGTGATCTGTCATGACCTATAAGAACGTCCCCGCTGCAGCCACCTCCGAGATCAATCTCGGCGACGCCTTCGTCACCACGACGGTGGATTCCGTAGTGAACTGGGGCCGGCGCAACAGCTTGTGGCCGTTCCCCTTCGGCACCGCCTGCTGCGCCATCGAGTTCATGGGCATGGTTTCCAGCGTGTTCGACGTGTCGCGTTTCGGCGCCGAACTGGTGCGCTTCAGCCCGCGCCAGGCCGACCTGCTGATCATCGCCGGAACCGTGACCTACAAGCAGGCCCCGGTGCTGCGCCGCATCTACGACCAGATGCTGGAGCCCAAGTGGGTCATCTCGGCCGGCGCCTGCGCCACCAGCGGCGGCTTTTACGACTGCTACTGCACCGTTCCGGGCATCGATGAGATCATCCCGGTCGACATCTACATCGCCGGCTGCCCGCCGCGCCCAGAGGCCTTCCTTGAGGCGATCGTCCAGCTGCAAAAGAAGATCGACCACGAGAGCCGCAACGAGCGCGCAGTGATTGGGGCCGCCTCATGAGCGACGCGATCAAGCCGGGCCTGCCCGCTGACCAGCTCCTTGCCCTGCTCGCGCCGCTTGGCGGAACCAAGGACGAGGCCGACCGCTGGGGCCTGACCGTGCGGGTGCCGCGCGAACAGCTGCGCGCCGCGCTGCTTGTGCTGCGCGATGGCGAGAGCACGCGCATGGATCAGCTGCTCGACGTGTGCGGCATCGACTACCTCAGCTACCCCGACTGGCGCGGCCAGCGCTTCGCCGTCAGCTATCCGCTGAAGTCGACGGTGTTTCGCCACCGCCTGACACTGAAGGTACTGATCGAAGAAGATGACGCCGTGGTGCCCAGCGCGCACGACCTCTTTCGCAGCGCCGACTGGGCCGAGCGCGAATGCTGGGATCAGGTCGGCATCGTTTTCGCCGACCATCCCAACCTCAAGCGACTGCTCAATCATCACGAGTTCGTCGGTCATCCGCTGCGCAAAGACTACCCCTGCCAGAAGCGCCAGAAGTTGTCGATCAACGATCCGATGATTGATCAGTTGGCTGCCAAGCTGACCCAACTGGGTTATGAAGTGCTGGAGATGCCGGTGGCAAGCGCCGGTCTGGCACTGACGCCGATGCATCAGAAGGAGACGCAATCGTGAGGGTGAAGAAACCGGACGGCGAGATCGTTGACCTGATGACGATCAACATCGGCCCCAGCCATCCTGCCACGCACGGCACTTTGCGTTTGTTCGCGGCTCTGGACGGCGAGACCATCACTGCCGCGGTCGGCGAGATGGGTTATCTGCATCGCGGCTTCGAGAAGATGGTCGAGCAGGGCACCTACCAGATGGTGCTGCCCTTCACCGACCGTCTGAACTACTGCAGTTCGATGATGAACAACATCGGCTTCTGCAAGGCGGCCGAGACCATGTTCGGCGTGACTCTGCCCGAGCGTTGCGTCACCCTGCGCGTGATCCTGCTTGAACTCTCGCGCATGATCGACCACCTGGTGTGCAACGGTGCCAACCTCGTCGACCTCGGCGCGCTGACCAACTTCTGGTACTTCTTCAATCCACGCGAGCGCGTCTACGCCATCTGGGAGCGCCTGTGCGGCGCCCGCTTGACCAACACGGTGACGCGCATCGGCGGCATGTACCGCGACACCTATCCCGGCTTCGAGCAGGATGTGCTGGCTGCGGTGCAGGTGATTGAGGACGCCGTTACCGAGGTGATGGGCCTGATCGAGCGCAACCGCATCTTCGTCGACCGCACGCGCAACATCGGCACCATGTCGGCAGCCGGCGCGATCAGCGCTGGCTGGACCGGGCCGTGTCTGCGCGCCAGCGGCGTCGATCGCGACCTGCGCAAGGATGAGCCCTATTACGGCTACGAAACCTACGAGTTCGACACTGTGGTTGGCACCACCGGTGACACCTACGACCGCATCATGGTACGGATGTACGAGATGCGCGAGTCGGCCAAGATCGTCCGCCAGGCGGTCGCGCGGCTGAAGCCAGGTCCGATCAATTGCGCCGACGCGCGCCTGTCGCTACCCAGCCGCAACCATGTCTACCATGACATGGAAGCTCTGATCAACAGCTTCAAGCTGGTCTACGAAGGCGTGCGCCCGCCCGCCGGCGAGTGCTACGACGCTCTGGAAGCCGCCAACGGCGAGCTCGGCTTCCTCATCGTCAGCGACGGCGGCACCAATCCCTACCGCATCAAGGTGCGTCCGCCCTGCTTCACGCAGTGGTCGGCCTATCCCGACATGCTCACCGGTGCAATGCTGCCCGACGTGGCCTCATCGCTCGGTTCGATCAACATCATCGCTGGAGAGCTCGATCGATGAGTTCGTGTGCGAATCCGGCCCTGGTCCAGCCTTCCGATCTGACCGTCGACATCGTGCGCGCGCGCATGGATCGCTATGCCCCGGCAATCGCCGAGCTGAAGCGCCGCTATCCGACCCGCCGCGCCGTGCTGCTGCAAGTCCTGCACCTCGCCCAGCAGGAATACGGCTGGGTCCCCCGCGTCGCTATCGAATGGGCCGCCGAAATCAGCGAATGTAGTCCGGTCCACGCCTTTAGCGTGGTCGAGTTCTACACCATGTATCGGCAGGTCCCGACCGGCCGGCATCTGATCCAGGTGTGCCAGACCATGTGCTGCCACCTCCAGGGCAGCGAGGACCTGATCGCGCACTTGGAAAAGAAGCTCGGCGTGCACAGCGGTGGCACCACCGAGGATCACCTCTTCTCGCTTATACGCGTCGAATGCCTGGCCCTCTGCGGCAGCGGCCCGGGCGTGATGATCGACGACCAGGCGATCGGACCCATCCCGCACGCCCTTGGTGCCGGCAAGCTGGTCGAAGGCCACTTCGAAGTCGCCGACTTCCATCCGACCCCGGCTGTGGTTGACGCCTGGATCGACTTCCTGCGCGCCCAGCCAGCTCCACAGGGCCGCCACCACGAGCATGACGCCATCGGTGACATCGTGCTGAACACCAAGGGCCATCCCACTGGTGCCGGCGCCACGGCGCAGACCCTGCCGGCCGATTACTTCCCGGCCTGCCCGGCGCTGAAGGTCGCGGCCAAAGCCGAGAACGGCACGGTCACCGTGACCTGGTCGAACGATCCGTCGTACACTGCCAAGGCGGTGGTCGAGCGCTCCGACGACGGCGGCAACGCCTGGCGTCAGATCGCCGAGGTCGGACCCAAGGATCAGAAGGCGGTCGACAAGCTCGACGCCGGCGCCGCGGCCAAGTACCGCGTAATCGTGCACGAGAAGGCCCGCATCGCCAACCCCAGCGCTGTGGTGGAGGTCAAGTCATGACCCTGTACGGATTCCGCTGTCTGCCTGGGGGGCGCTTGGGGAACTACGCCCGGGAATGTTCCATTGTCCCCCGTGCTCCGTTCCGTCGCGCCCCCCAGACCCCCCATGAGGCCGTCCGATGATGTACGGATTCCCACAGCCGAAGCAGTGGAAGGGCAAGGATCTGCCCCGTGTGCTTTCGCGGCTTTTCGACGTCAAAGACGGCCACACCCTGGCGGTCGCCCGTCAGCATGGCGCCTACAGCACGCTCTCGAAGGTCCTCTTCGACCGCGCCCCGTTCCAGATCATCAACGAGGTGATGGATTCAGGCCTGCGTGGCCGCGGCGGCGCCGGTTTCCCCACCGGCATGAAGTGGAGCTTCGTGCCGCGCGGCGGCGGCAAGCCGGTCTACCTGGTGATCAACGCCGATGAAGGCGAACCGGGCACCTTCAAAGACCGCATGTGCATGATGCGCGACCCGCATCTGCTCATCGAGGGCATGATCAACTCGGGCTACGCCCTGGGCGTGCGCACCGCCTACATCTACGTCCGTGGCGAGATGCTGCCACAGATCCAGGCGCTGAACCATGCGATCAAGGAAGCCTACGACGCCGGTTTCCTCGGCGAAAACATCGCGGGCAGCCGCTACAGCCTCGACATCTACGTCCACCGTGGCGCTGGCGCCTACATCTGTGGTGAAGAGACCGGCCTGATCAATTCACTGGAAGGCTTCAAAGGCCAGCCGCGCCTGAAGCCGCCGTTCCCGGCAATCAGCGGCGCATTCTCCGCGCCGACCGTGGTCAACAACGTCGAGACGATCATGGCAGTGCCATGGATCCTGACGCATGGCGCCAAGGCCTACCGTCAGTGGGGCACCGACAAGAGCCCGGGCAGCAAACTGTTCTCGATCAGCGGCGACATCGCCAAGCCCGGCGTCTACGAAGTGCCGCTGGCGATGCCCTACATGGAATTCTTTGAACTCTGCGGCGGTCTCAAAGGCGATCTCCTCGGCTGCATTCCCGGCGGTTCGTCCGCCCCGGTGCTGACCGCCGAGGAGACGGCCAAGACAACGATGGACTACGAGTCGCTGGCGGCAGCGAAGTCGATGCTCGGCTCGGGCGCGGTGACCCCGTTCAATACCACTCGCGACCCAGTCCTGTTGCTGCAGACCATCGCGCGCTTTTATGCGCACGAGAGCTGCGGCCAGTGCACGCCGTGCCGTGAAGGCACCGGCTACGTCGACCGCGTCATCGACAGCTTGGTCGACGGCCATGGCCGCACCGGCGATACTGACCTGATCAAGTCGCTCGCCGACCAGTACGAGCCGATGACCACGATCTGCGCCTTTGGTCCCGGCGCCGCCTGGCCCGTCCAGTCGTTTGTGACCAAGTTCAAGAGCCACTTCGAGGCCTACATCCAGCGCAACCCCAAGCACGCCGAGGCCCGCGACCTGGTCGCAGTCCGCCCCGGCGCCTTCTGGTGATCCACACATGGCCGACCTGATTACGATCAATGTCGATGGGAAGGACGTCCAAGTCCCCCCGAAGATCCAGCTCATCGAAGCGCTGCGGACCTACGCGAAGGTCGAGACGCCAGCGTTCTGCTACCACCCCGACCTGTCGGTGGCCGGCAACTGCCGCGTCTGCCTGGTCGAGTTCGCCGGCCCACGCGGCTTCGCCTTCGGCATCGCCTGCCACATGCAGACCGCCCCCGGCCTGACCGTGCGCACGCAGATCAGCTCTGACAAGGTGAAGTGGGCGCGCCGCGGCGTGATGGAGTCGCTGCTGGTCAACCACCCGCTCGACTGCCCGATCTGCGACAAGGCCGGCGAGTGCACCCTGCAAGAGAACTACATGAGTCAGGGCCGGCACGAAAGCCGCCTGCCCGATGAAGCCGGCAAGCAGTACAAGGGCGGCGCCGACTTCCGTTTCATCGACGCCAAGGGCACGGATCGCGGCGGCAAGAAGATCGACCTCGGCCCAACAATCCTGCTCGACCAAGAGCGCTGCATCGTGTGCAGCCGCTGCGTCCGCTTCATGGACGAGGTCGCCAAGAGCTCGCAGTTGGGCATCGCCGGTCGCGGCGATCACGCTTACATCACGACCTTCCCGGGCAAACCGCTGACCCACGGTTACGACCTGAATGTCACCGACATCTGCCCGGTCGGCGCCCTCACCGGCAAGCACTTCCGCTTTCAACAGCGCGTGTGGACGCTCAAGAGTGTCGAGTCGATCGACCCCAGCGACGCCTTTGGCGCGAACCTGACGATCGAATACAACAATGGACGCGTCTGGCGCCTGATGCCACGGCGCAATCCGGACGTGAACAAGAGCTGGATCGCCAACAGTACGCGTCTGCTCTACCAGAAGCTGGCCGTCGACCGCCTGACCGATGCGCGCATAGCCGGCAAGGACGTCGATCTCACCGAGGGCGTTAAGGCGGCCCAGTCCGCCCTCGCCGCGGCCAAGAAGATCGCGCTGGTCGCCAGCGGCCATGGCACCATCGAAGACAATGCCGCCCTGCTCGCCCTGAAGGATAGCCTGGGCGACAAGGCCGAGGTCTTCGGAGGTTCATGGCTGCCCGTCGGCTCCGCTGACGGCATCGCCCTGAGCGGCGACCCAGTGGCCAACCGTGCTGGCGTCAAGCTGCTCGGCATCGCCGACAACCTCGACCAGCTGGCCGAACGCGCCGGTGAGTTCGACGCCGTGCTGGTGTTCAATCACGACCTATGGGCGGCTGACGCGGCCAAGGCCGCCAAGCTCGACCGCATCCCGGTGCGCATCGTCCTGGCGAGTTGGATCGACGCGACAGTGGCCAAGGCCACCATCGCGGTCGGCATCCGTGCCTGGACCGAAGCCCGCGGCGCGATGGTCAACAGCAAGGACCGCGTGCAGCTGATGCAGGCCGGTCCGGTGGTGCCCAACCCCGCCCTGGAGCCGGCTTGGCGTGTCCTGGCCTGCCTGGCCGGGGCGACCTGGGCGAGCGAAACCGATGCCTTCAAGGCGGCTGGTGCACGCGCGCCCCGTCTCGCCGGTCTGACCTACCGCACCATCGGCCCGATGGGCGCGGTCCTTCCCCAGCCCGCCCTCGCGGCGGCGGGAGCCTGAGCGATGTTTGAATCCATCCTGAATTGGATCATGGCCAACCCCTACGAGGTGGCGGCCCTGCTTCTCGTCCCAGCCATTCCACTCCTCTTTTTCAACATCCTGCCCTTGCTGGTGGTGATGGAGCGCCGCGGCGCCGCCTTCATCCAGGATCGGCCGGGTCCGAACCGTGCCGGTATCTGGATCCCGATCCTGAACATCCGCCTGCGCGCCTTTGGCATGATCTACAACGCCTGCGACTTCGTGAAGCTGGCGGTCAAAGAGCGCTTTGATCCGAAATTCGCGACCTCGTTCGGTTACTATGCCGCCGGCCCGTTCATCCCGCTACTGGTGGCGCTGATCCTGCCCGCCTTCATCCCGATGTTCGCGCCGATCTGGTACCAGTCCTCCAGCGGCTCGCTGGCCGCACTGGCCGGCACCACGATCAGCACGCATAGCGGCCTGCTCGCCCTGTTCGCCTTCTCCTCGCTGTCGATCTACGGCCTCGTCCTGGGCAGCTGGGCCAGCAACTCGAAGTTCGCGCTGCTCGGCGGTATGCGCGCCAGCGCGATGATGATCAGCTACGAGGTCTCGATCGGTCTGGCCGCGGCCGGTATGTTCCTGATCGTCGGCAGCTTCGATCTGGCCAAGATCGCCACCTGGCAGGGCGCCCACACCTGGGGCATTGTCGCCCAGCCGGTCGGCTTCGTCCTGTTCACCGTGGCGATGTTCGCCGAATGTAATCGCACCCCGTTCGACGTGGTCGAAGGTGACTCCGAACTGGTTGCCGGCTTCCACACCGAGTATGGCGCGATGCGGTTCATGCTGGTGATGAGCGCCGAGTATTTCCACGTTATCGTCGCCTCGGCCCTGATCAGCACGCTGTTCCTGGGCAGCTATCACCTGTCGCCGATCCCACTGCCGCTCGGCCACGACGGTGCGATGGTCGACCTCGACGACCGCTGGATGCGCGCCAATCTCGGCGGCGTCTGTGCCTTCATGCTCGCGGTCGGCGCGATCGGAGCGGCCGCCTTCGCCTGGCTGATTCACGGCCGTCGCGTCCACTATAACCGCAGCGGTGCCAGTGATGCCGCTATGCGCTCGAAGGAGTATCTGCTCTACATCGGCGCGATCGGCGGCGCCGCCGTCGCCATGGCGATCGGCGCGTTCCTGGTCGCCGGCTGGCGTCCGCAGCCGGCCACTCTGATTGGCGGCGTCCCGTTATGGGGTGGACTGGTCGACGTGGTGACCGCGGTCGCCCAGTTCCACGTCCTGGTCGGTAAGATTCTGCTCGTCTCCTGGCTCTTCGTGTGGGTGCGCTGGACGGTGCCGCGCTTCCGTTACGACCAGATCATGGCGCTGGGCTGGAAGGTCCTGCTCAACATCGCCCTGATCAACCTGCTGATCACGGCGATCATCGTGAAGCTGGTGCACTGACATGGCCAAAGTCATCCCTCGTCCCGACCTCGGCGTCTGGGAACGCCTCTACATCGGCGAGATCTTCAAGGGTCTGATGACCACATTTGGTCACGCCGCGAAGTCGCTGACCAATCCGGCGCACTTCCCGACCCTGCTCTATCCCGAGCAGCAGCCGGACATCCCGCGCGACCACCGCAGCCGGCATCGCCTGATGAAGCGTGCTGACGGCAGCCCGCGTTGCGTCGCCTGCTACATGTGCTCGACCGCCTGCCCGGCGCGCTGCATCAACATCGTCGCTGAAGAGAGCCCGGACAAGCACATCGAGAAGCGCCCGGTGCGTTTCGAGATCGATCTGCTGTTATGCGTGTTCTGCGGCTACTGCGTCGAGGCCTGCCCGTGCGATGCGATCCGCATGGACACCAAGCTGGCCGTGCTGGTCGGCGGTGACCGCGCTGGCTTCGTCATCGACAAGAAGGGCCTGATGGACTGGGAACCCAAGGACTACCCGGCCAGCGACACCCAGAGCCAGAAGGCTCCGGGCGGTTCGCTCAACGCGAAGGCCCTCGAAGAGCTGAAGTCGGGATCGGATCACTGACATGTTCCCCGAACTCAACACCACCCTCGCCAACGTCTACTTCGCAGGTCTCGCTATCTCGGCTTTGTGCTGTGCGGTCGGCGTGCTGGCCAGTCGTCATCCGCTCAATGCCGCCGTTCTGCTGATCGGGGCGATGCTCGCCCTGTCCGGCATCTATGCGTTGCTTGATGCGCCATTCATGGCCGTCGTGCAGGTTCTCGTCTACGCCGGCGCGGTGATGATGCTGGTTATCTTCGTCATCATGGTGCTCAACCGGGCCCGTGAGGACAAGCTGCCGCGCTTCGATGCCTGGAGCGTCGCCACTGCGGCGGCACCACTGGCTCTGACCGCCCTCCTGGCGCTGACCATGGCCAAGCTGCCGCTCGCCCCGGCCGCCGGCGCGGTGCGCGGCGAGCCTGAGCCGATTGCCGCTCGGATGTTCGCCATGAGTGGCGAGGTCGGTGGTTGGTGGCTGCTGTTCGTCGCCGTCGGTGTGACCCTGCTCGTCGCCGTGGTCGGCGCCGTGCTGCTCGCCAAGCGCAATCTCGACACTCCGGCCGAGGAGCCGGTCAAGGAAGAAGCAGGCCATGGCCACTGAGACCATCTTGATGACGCCTGCCGCGGTGCAGGTGCTGGCTGCGATGCTGTTTGGCATCGGCCTGACCACCGCCGTGATCCGCCGCAACATCTTCGTCGTGCTGATGGGCGTCGAGCTGATGCTCAACGCGGTCAACCTGTCGTTCATCGGCTTCTCCCGCACCCTGGCCGGCGACGCCTCGCTGCTCGGCCAGCTCGCCCCGCTCTTCACTATCGCCATCGCGGCGGCTGAGGCCTGCGTCGGCTTGGCCATGGTCATCCTGCTGGTGCGCGGCAAGGATACGATCGATGCGGACGCGTTCAGCGCGATGAAGGAATAAGACGTGGACTCCACGCTGCTCTGGCTCATCCCCGCCCTGCCGTTGTTCGGCGCCATCCTCAACGGCAGCCTGTCGCTGGCCGGATCGAAGGACGGCTACGGCCCGCCACGCGGGATCGTCGCGACCTTCGCCGTGCTGATGCCGGCGATCAGCTTCGCCCTCAGCATCGCTGCTGCAGCCCGCTTGGGTGGATTCGGTGGTGAAGCTGCTCCTGCCCTGCGTCAGGACCTGTTCACCTGGTTCGCTGGCGACGGGCTCAACCTCTCGTTCGGACTCTCGATCGATCGTCTGAGTAGCTTGATGCTGCTGTTCGTGACCGGCATCGGCACCCTGATCCACCTCTATTCGGTCGGCTACATGGGCGAGGACCGCGGCTTTGCCCGGTTCATGAGTTACATGAATCTGTTCATGACGGCGATGATCATCCTGGTGATGGGCAGCAGCCTGCCCGTCACTTTCCTCGGCTGGGAAGGCGTCGGTCTGTGCAGCTACCTGCTCATCGGCTTCTGGCACAAGACGCCGGAATATGCCGATGCGGCGCGCAAGGCGTTCATCTACAACCGGGTTGGCGATCTCGGCTTCTTGCTCGGCGCCTTCGCCCTGTTCCAGATCACCGGCAGCCTCGACTACGCCGCGATTAGCGAGTGGTTCCGCACCGCTGATGCCAGCGCCTTGGCTTCATCTCACGGTCTAATCACGGCTGCCTGCATTTTGATCTTCCTCGGCTGTGCCGGCAAGAGCGCACAGATCCCGCTGCAGGCGTGGCTGCCTGATGCGATGGCCGGCCCGACTCCAGTTTCGGCCCTGATCCACGCGGCGACTATGGTCACCGCGGGCGTCTACCTGGTTGCCCGGCTGTCCGACGCCTTCGTCTGCTCGCCTGAGGCGATGGCGGTGGTGTTCGTGATTGGCTGCGCCACCGCGGTGTGGGGTGCAGTGGCCGGTCTGGTGCAGAATGACGTCAAGAAGGCCCTCGCCTACTCGACGGTCAGCCAGCTCGGCTTCATGTTCATGGCGGCCGGTTGCGGCGCCTTCGACGTCGCCCTCTTCCACGTCTTCACCCACGCCTTCTTCAAGGCCGCCCTCTTCCTCTCGGCTGGTGCCGTCATCCACGGTCTGCACCACGAGCAGGACATGCGTCGCATGGGCGGTCTGCGCAAGAATCTGCCGATCGCTTACCTGGCGATGTTCTACGGCTGGTGGGCGATCACCGGCCTGCCGTTCGCGGCCGGCTTCTTCTCCAAGGACCTGATCCTGGAGCACGCCTTCGCCGGCCACGTCCACCTCGGCTTCAACATCGCACCGCTGGTCGGCGCCATAGCCTTGGTCACCGCCGGCTTGACCGCCGTCTACATGACCCGGGTCATTACCCTGGTGTTCTGGAGCCCGAGCCGGGTCGATCCCGAGGTCAAGGCGCACGTCCACGGTACCCCGATCACCATGGCCATCCCGCTGCTGGTGCTGGGCGTCGGTAGCCTGATCGCGGGTTTCGTCTGGGTCGGTCTGCCGATGGGTTGGATGGGCGTGCCCGAGAATGGCATGGCCTTCCTGGCCAACTGGCTGTCGCCGGTCGTCGGGCCAGCCCAGGAGGTCCTCGCCAAGGCTTCCGGCGTCGAGCATGGAGATCACAACGCGATGGCCTGGACGGTCGCCGGTCTCGGCACCCTGATCGCCGCCTTCGGTTCGTTCCTCGGCTGGTGGATCTGGCGCAAAGGTCCTAAGACGGTGCCTGCAGCTGGCACCAGCACTGCCCCGACCGGATTCGGCGGCGGCTGGACCTTCGGCTTCGATACCGCCGCCAGCTGGCTGGTGGTCAAGCCGATTATGATCGTCGCCTACGGCCTCTACTGGGTGGTCGAATTGGCCATCCTCGGTGTGGCCGGCTGGCTGGTCAGCGCCGGTTCACGTGCACTGGGTGACGGCTATGCTCTCGCCCTGCAGCGCTCACGCCTGCGCACCTCGCTCGCCCTGGCCATGCTCGGCCTCGCCGCGGCTATTGCCGCCCTGCTCTTCGCGGTGAAATAATGCTTCTGCTCGCCATCTTCCTCGCGCCCATCGCCGCCGCGGTCATCGCGGTCCTCGCCCATGGCAAGGATGCCGACCAGGGGGCCGGTGATGCGGTCCACCGCCTCGGCCTGGTGCTCTCGCTGGTCATCGCCGCCTTCGCCACGCCGCTGGCTCTCGGCCACGGCGGGGCCTTCGACGTCGCCTGGTTCTCGGTGCCCGGCACCGAGGCGGTGATCCATCTCAAACTCGGCACCAACGGTGTCACCGCCTGGATGGTCCAGTTGATCGCCTGGCTGACCCCGTTCGCCATTCTCGGCGGCCGCGGCGTCGCTGGAGGCCGCATGCGCGAATACGTCGCGGCGATCTTCTTCTGCGAAGCGATGATGCTCGGAGCCGTGCTGGCCCGCGACCTCGTCCTCTTCTATGTCTGCTACGAGGCCATGCTGATCCCGATGCTCGTCCTGCTTGCCATCTTTGGCGGGCCGGAACGTCGTCAGGCGGCGCTGTGGTTCGTGCTGATGACCATGCTTGGCTCGGTGCCACTGCTGGTCGCGATCTGGGTGATCATCGCCAAGCTCGGCACCACCGACCTGGCCATGGCCATCGAAGGTCTGCGTTCCGGTGCGATCAGCGCTGGCACGCAGAACTGGCTCTTCTGGGCTTTCGCCCTGGCCTTCGCCGTCAAGGTACCGCTGGTACCGCTGCACGCCTGGCAGGCGCGCACCTACAGCGAGGTGCCCGGTGGCGCCGCGGTGCTGCTGGCTGGCGCCATGGCCAAGCTCGGTGTCTACGGTTTCTTGGTCTTTGTCCTGCCGATGTTCCCGCAGCAGAGCGCCCAGCATGCCCAGCTGTTCATCGTGCTCGGTGTGGTTGGTGCGGTCGGCGGCGCGGTGGTCGCCCTCGCCCAGGACGACGCCAAGCGCATGCTCGCCTACTCGTCGCTGTCGCATCTCGGCTTGGTCGTCACTGGCATCTTCACCTTCCAGCAGGCCGCCCTTGATGGCGCGGTGATTCAGATGGTCGCCCACGGCCTCAGCGCCGCGGCCCTGTTCCTGCTGGTCGGAGCAGTCGAAGAACGCACGCGTAGTCCGTATCTCGACGATCATGGCGGCTTCGCCTCGAAGGCGCCGCTCTTCACTATCCTCTTCGTGATCTCGGCCTTGGCTGCTGCTGGTTTGCCCGGCACCGCCAACTTCGCTGGCGAGTTCCTGCTGCTGCTCGGGGCTTGGCAGAGCGCACCGTGGATCGCCGCGGTCGCCGGTCTCTCGGTCATCCTGGGTGCCGCCTACCTGCTGACCCTGGTGCAGAAGTGGTGCTATGGCACCGCTCCGGAAGGCCGTGCCGAAATCACCGATCTGACCACACGCGAAGCGCTGTCCGTTGTGCCGTTGCTGGCCGCCAGCATCTGGCTGGGCTTTCAGCCCGGGGTGATCAGCGCCTACGGTGGCAAGTCTGCTGGCCAGATGGCTGAACCAGCCCGCGCTGCGGCTGCCGCGCTGAAGGCCGGCCCGACGCCGGCTGCCGTCGAGACTGCTGCACCCGCCACGGCGGAGAAGTGATCATGGAACCCGTTGCTCTGTTCCCGCTGCTCGCCCCGATCCTCATCGTTCTTGCCGGCGGCTTGCTTGCCCTGGCCGCCGAGCCGTTCCTGCAGAACGAGGCCAAGCACCGCTGGCTGCCCTGGATCGTCGCCTGCAGCATGATTGCTGCAGCTATCGCCGAGGTGTTCGCTCCGGTCGGCCATTTGCAGGGGATGTTCGCCAACGATCACGCCCGCCGTTGGCTGAGCTTGGCCGTGCTGGGTGCCGCCGCCTGTTCGATGGGTGGTCTCCAGCAGACGCTCAGCCGCGACCGCTTCGCCGGCGGAGAGAGTTATGCGCTGGCCGCTATGGCCACGGTCGGCGTGCTGGGCATGATCGCCAGCCTCGACGCGATCGCGTTCTTCGTCTCGGTCGAGACCGCCGCCCTGGCGATCTACGCCCTGGTCGGCTTGCGCCGTCATCGTGCAGAAAGCAACGAGGCGCTTCTCAAGTACTTCGTCATGGGTGCTGTGTTCAGTGGCATTTTCCTCTACGGCACGGCCCTGATGTACGGTGCGACCGGTTCGACCCGCTTCGGTGCCGAGATCATTGCCGGCCGCGAATCCTACGCGCTGCTTGGTGCAGCGCTGATGTCGGCAGGCCTGCTCTTCAAGGTCGGCTCGGTGCCGTTCCATGCCTGGGCGCCGGATGCCTACACCGGTGCGCCGGTGGCGGTCACCGGTCTGATGGGTGCCATCATCAAGGTCGGCGGCTTCGCCGGTCTTGGCGCCCTGTGGCTCGGCCTTGCCGCTGGCCATCCGGTAGCACTCGACGCCGCCATCGTGCCTTCGGCTCAGGCCCGCATGCTGATGGAGCCGCTCCAGTTGCTCATCGTGATCAGCGCCATCCTCTCGATGGTGGTCGGCAACTTCGCTGCCCTGAAGCAGACCTCGGTCCGCCGCCTGATCGGCTATAGTGCGATCGCCCATGCCGGATACATGACGCTGGCCTTCGTGCTGCCTGGTGCAGGCGAAGCGATCGATCTGCGTCCGCTGTGGCTCTACGCGGTTGGCTACGCTCTGGCCACTGCCGGGGCTCTCACTGCCGTCGCTGCGCTGGCCGGGACCGAGGACGCCAAGGATGATCTCGCCGGATTGCATGGCCGTGGTCGTCAGGCCCCGCTGTATGGGTTGGCCCTGACCATCTTCCTGGCTAGCTTCGCCGGCCTGCCACCGACCCTCGGCTTCATTGGTAAGTTCTCGATCCTGCAACAGGTTGTGAACTATGGCGGTTGGATGATCGCCCTAGTCGGTCTGGTTGCAGCGGTTGCCGGTGCCGGAGCCTACCTCCGGCTGGTTGTCCAGCTGTGGGCCGGCTCACCCAAGGATGTGCCTGCCGTCGGCATCCAGACACTGACTCGTTGGGGTGTGGCGACGTCTGCGGTGCTGGTTGTCGCGCTGGTGGCTTGGCCGCGTCCGCTGCCCCTGGGTAAGCCGGCGCCGGCCGTCCAGGCCGCGACTATGCTGCCTGCCGCTGCCCCGCCCGCAGTCGTCAAGTAATGCCGTCGCAGACGCACCGCATCCGCGTGCGTTATGCTGAAACCGACCAGATGGCGGTCGCGCACCACAGCGCCTACGTCGCATGGTTTGAGGAAGCGCGTATTGCCTGGATGCGCTCACACGGACTCAGCTACCGCGAGATTGAGACCTCGGGCATCATGATGCCGGTCATTGAGGTACAGATCTCGTACCGGCGTCCGGCCCGTTTCGACGATGTCCTGGAACTGGTCACCACCGCGAAGGCCGCCGGCCCTAGCCGTGTCGTGTTCACCAGCGTGGTTAGTCGTGGCGGCGAGCCTTTGGCCACCGGAGCGGTGACCGTCGCGGCGGTCGACAAGGCGGGCAAGCCGGTGCGTATTCCGGCGGAGATTCTGCCGCTGTTTGCCTGACAGTCGCAACCGACCCCGGCCAAGCTGGCCGCGCTCCGCTTATCTTCCCCGCAGCGCCGTTTCCTGTTCCAGCCGTTCCTGCAAGTGCCGCACTTCGGCGGTCAGCAGGTCCCGCTTGGCGTTGAGGTCGCTGACCGTGGTCTGCAGCATGGCGGCGTTCTGCTGCTGGCCTTCCAATTGACGCTGCATCAGCCCGGCCGCTTGCTCCAACTGGTTCGACTGCGTGCGTAGCTGTTCGAGTTCGGCTTTTACCTGAGCGGCTTCTGCCATCGCGTGCTCGGCGCGCTGGTTCGCCTCGGTGGCGCGACGCTGGGCGCTGGCGGTGTCCTTCTCGCCCGTGGCCAAGGTGCGCGCGCGGGCTGTCAGATTTTCATCTTGAGCCACAAGCAGCTTTTCGCGTGCCTTGGCCAAGATAGTCGCTTCGCGCAGTTTGACCTCAGTCTCCTTCAGTTCGCTGCGCAGGGCGGCGACTTGGTCTCCACGAGTGGCGGCACGGACGATGGCCTGTTCCTGCTTCACCTTGGCAATCGACAGCTGGACCTCCGCGAGGCGACGCAGGCCACGGCCGATCCAGATCATCGCCAGAACGCCGATGCCGAGCAGGGCGAGCAGGCCGACGAAGCCACCGAGGAAGATGAGCAGGGCGCCGCTGTTCGAGTTGATCCATTCCATAGTGGTCTCCGGGTTCGACGGCCATGATAATCACCGGGCAGGTCGAGATTCAACTGCTGAGTCTGGTGCTACCGTGCCGGCATGACCGACAGTCCGGCTGAGCTCCTCCCACCCGCCTTCGTTGCCGCCGTTCGAGACGCTGCCGGGGATCGTGCCGACGCCGCCTTGGCTGGTTGCGCCACGACCAAACAGCCGTCGTTCCGCGCGAACACGCTTAAAGGCCGTTGTGGCGACCTAGTCAAGGAGTTGCGTGAAGCCGGCGTGCCCTTCACCAAGCACGCCTTGTCGGACTGGTCGTTCACCACCACGCCCGAAGGCGAGGTGCAGCTGAAGGAGACGGTCGCCTACAAAGAGGGACGTCTGTACAGCCAGGGCCTGGCCAGCCAGCTGCCTGCCCTGGTGTCGCCGATGCGCGAGGGCGACCGCGTCCTGGATGCTTGCGCAGCGCCAGGCGGCAAGGCCGCCCTGCTGGCGATGCGTCTGGGCGAGGGCGGGACTGGTCTGGTCGCCTGTGACCGTGCTCCGGGACGTTACGGCATCCTCTGCCACACCCTCAAGCTGATGGGCGCGACCAAGGCCCGCCCCCTGCTGTGCGACATGCGCACGCCGCCGGAGATGATCACCAACAAGACCTGGGACCACATCCTGGTCGATGCGCCGTGCACTGGGACCGGCACCGTGCGCGTTGATATTCGGCGCACTTGGGAACATCTCGGCATTGATTACGAGGCCTATGTCCTGTCGCGGGCACGCATCCAGATCTCGCTGATCGAGCGGGCCGCCAGTCTGCTGGCACCCGGCGGGACCCTGGTCTATAGCACCTGCTCGATGGATCCGCGCGAGAACGAGGCGGTCGTCGAGCATCTGCTGCACCTGCGCGCGCCGTTGGAACCAGTCGATCTGTCGTCGTGGGCGAAGCGCTTTGGCGACGCCTCGGCGCCGGGCGTGGCGGCTTTTCGTGGCACGACCTACGGGGCATTCACCGCGGCCTGCCTGCGCTTGTGGCCGACCGAGGCGCATGAGGGTTTCTTCGTCTCGATGGTGCGGCGCAAGAAATGAGCGGAGCGTCGAAGCCATCGTTGTTGCGTCGTCTGCTGTCGCGTCCGGTGGCGAAGCCTGGCGAAGGCATGGACGGCGGCGCCATTATCATGGCGGTCGATTACCAGCGACGCGGCAGCAATTTCGACATCGGCGGCAAGCGCTTCAGCATCGATCGCACCGCGATGCAGATCGAGGACGCGGACATCCCGTACACCCGGCTGCGTGCCCTGCGCATTAATCGCAGCCATGTCAGCGGATTGCTCGGGCGTTTTTCGCTGCCCGGCATGGTCCTGATCGCCCTCGGACTCATGCCGGCCAAACGCATGCAGAGCATCATGCGCGCCGAGATCGTCTGCGATGACGGCAAAGTGCATGGGGTAACCAGCATGTCTGCGCGTGGCTTCGGCAAGATGCCGGTTAACCAGATCGACGCCTTCCGCTGGTTCCTCGCCTGCCTAGTCAATCGTCTACCACCGAGCTGCACAATCAGGGTCGGCAGTTCCAGCGGCTACGCCGGTGGCATCGCCTTGATGTCGTCTGCGCTGCCGCTGGCAGGAATGGGCATATGGTTGCTGACCGAGCAGTCGTGGTGGCTCGGCTGGTCGCTGACCGCTACCGCGGTCGGCTGTGCCTGGGTTGGGGTGCTGATGTTGCGCAACGGACGGGCGCGGGTGGTCGATGCGGCCGGACTACTGGCCTACGTCGGGAGCGATTGAGCGCATCACGCCTTTGCGCCGGCCGCTGATCCCTATCGTCTGTCCATGCCTTTCGTCCGTTGTCCCTCTCCAGCCGATGCCCTGGCTGCTCTCGACCGTGTGGTCGAAGGCCAGAGCGATGCGTTGTTCCTCTTCTTCGGTTCTGAGGATCCGGCCACCGGCGCCTCGTGGTGTCCGGATTGCGTCACTGCTGATCCCGTACTGCGCGCCACCCTGGCCAAGGCGGCACCGGAGCTGACCGTCTACGAATGTCCGGTTGGCGAGCGCAGTGCCTGGAAAGGCCAAATGGAGCATCCTTACCGCGTCCATCCCGCCTTCCGCATCGCACGCATTCCGACATTGATCCGCTTCCGTGCCGGTCTGGACATCGGTCGGCTGGTCGAGGCGCTGTGCTCCGACCGGGCTGCCGTCCTGGCGTTCGTGGGCTGATCATGGCCAAGCAGCAGGCGAAGCCGACGGTCAGTGCCAAGCCCAAGGACAAGGCGACGGCCTCGAGCAAGAACGAGATCCGTGAGATCCTCTACAACAGGAAGCTACGTCACGACTTCACCATCCTCGACCGCTACGAGGCGGGACTGGTGCTGATGGGCAGCGAGGCCAAGAGCCTGCGCGCCGATGATGTGCAGTGGGGCGATGCCCACGCCCGCTTTGATGAGCGCGTCCATGAACTATTCCTGTTCGGCCTGCATATCGGCGAATACCGCCAGGCCGGCACCTTCGGGCACCAGCCGCTGCAGCCGCGCAAGCTCTTGCTGCATAAGCGCGAGTTGGAAAAATTGCACGGCAAGATGTCGGCCAAGGGTCTGACCCTGATCCCCGAGAAGTTGTTCTGGAAGGGACCGTGGGTGAAGATCGAGCTGTGCCTGTGCAGCGGCAAAGACAAGGGTGACAAGCGTCGCGACCTAGTGGCCCGGGCGCAGAAACGCGACGTCGACCGCGAGTTGGCACGCCGATCGAAGCAGCGGGATTAGCAACCGTCTGTATGACGGGGTTCAGTACATGCCCGAACTGCGGAACTCCCCCGGGCTGACACCAACGAGACGGCGGAAAGCGCGGCAAAAATACGCTGGATCAATATAGCCGCAGCGCGTGCCAATTTCAGCGACGGTCAGGGTGGATTCGCGCAGCAGGCGGGTCGCTTCGCGGGCCCGCAGATCGGCTAGCCATTGCGACGGTGAGTTGCCTTCGGCGGTGGCGAAGATGCGGGCGAAATGGTGGCGACTCATCCCGGCTTCGCGGGCGAGGTCGCTGACCCCGATGCCATCGGCGAAATGTGTTCGTCCCCAACGCTTGGCTGATTCGATGGCCGGATGCCGCTGGCGGGCGGCGGGATCGCCGAGCATTTCGGCGCATAGCGCCATCGCCACGCGATAGGCCCACGACGACGAGGTGTACGGGTCACGGATCATCCCGGTCATGCTGGCGGTGGCCGCCTCAATCAGTGTGTTGAGCGTCGGTGACTCGTCATCGAGGCGCACGACTGGCCCGTGCCTGGCCGTCACGCTGCGCCAGGCGCGCATGACCTCGCGGCCGGTCAGGCACAGGTAGACGTGGTGCCACGCATCGCCGCTGGCCAGCCAGTAGCGGTTGTCGAAAGGAAAATAGAGCAGCATCGCCTGCCCCGGGTCGACGGTATAGCGGGTCCCCGCGCACGAGAGCTGGCCTCGCCCACACACGGTGTACTGGATCAGGCAGAATTCAGCGCTGCCGCGCTTCAGGCCGTGCCAGTCGTAGCCGGCGGGACACTGCTCGTAACCCGCTGAGGTGACAACGGCATGCAGGGATGGCCGGCCGGCATAGGCGGGGCCGCCAGTATGCAGGCCGAGGGCATCCAGTCGGCCCAGCACAGAAGTACCATGCTTAGCACCAGCGTCCTGTTCTGCCATATTCCGTGATCATATGATCAGGCCAGGAATACCAACCATGAGTACTGCCAGCACCCAGACCGTCGCCACCAAGAAGCTCACCTTCATCGGTGCCGGATCGATCGGATTCACCCGCACCCTGTTGCGCGATCTTATGTGCGTGCCCGAGTTGCGCACCCGCTTCGAGATCGCCTTTACTGACATCGACGCGCGCAACCTCGACATGGTGCGGCAGCTGTGCCAGCGCGATCTCGATCACAATGGCGTGCCGGTGACCATCCAGGCCACCACCGACCGTCGAACCGCGATCGCCAACGCCGACTACGTCTTCTGCGTGGTGCGCATCGGCGGTCTTGAAGCCTTCGCCACCGATGTCGACATCCCCCTCGCCTACGGCGTCGACCAGTGCGTCGGCGACACCCTGTGCGCTGGCGGCATCATGTATGGCCAGCGTGGCATCGCCGCGATCCTGGGATTCTGCAAGGACATCCGCGAAGTGGCCAAGCCCGGCTGCCGCCTATTCAATTATGCCAATCCGATGGTCATGCTGACCTGGGCAGCGAATGTCTTTGGCAAGGTGCCGACCGTCGGTCTGTGCCATGGCGTGCAGGGCGGCCACCACCAGATCGCCGACTGCACCACCCATTGGGCGCGCAAGCAAGGCCTGATCGGCGCCGAGGAGACGGTCGCGAAGCAGGACGTCGACATCATCTGTGCCGGCATCAACCACCAGACCTGGTACGTCAAGGCGACTTGGCGCGGTATCGACCTGATCCCGAAAATGTTGGAACTATTCGAAGGGCACCCGCAGTTCCCCACTACCGAAAAGGTGCGCATCGACATGCTCCGCCGCTTCGGCAACTACTCGACCGAATCGAATGGCCATCTCAGCGAATACGTGGCGTGGTACCGCAAGCGCCCGGAAGAGATCCAGCGCTGGATCGACACCGGCTGCTGGATCAACGGTGAGACAGGCGGCTATCTGCGTGTCTGCACCGAGGGCCGCAACTGGTTCGAGACCGAGTTCCCGGAATGGCTGGCCCAGCCGCCGAAGTCGTTCGATGGCAAGGAGCGCAGCGAGGAGCATGGCTCGTATATCATCGAGGGTTTGGAGACCGGTCAGGTCTACCGCGGCCACTTCAACGTCATCAACGGCACGACCATCACCAACCTGCCACCCGACGCGATCGTCGAGGTGCCCGGATACGTCGATCGAAATGGCGTGAATATCCCTTCGGTCGGCGATTTGCCGATGGGTTGCGCCGCGGTGTGCAACCAGTCGATCAGCGTGCAGCGCCTGTCCGTCCATGCGGCGGTGACCGGTGATGATCAGCTGCTGCGCCAGGCGTTCTTGATGGATCCGCTGGTCGGCGCAGTGTGCAACCCGCCTGAGATCTGGCAGATGGTCGATGAGATGCTGGTCGCCGGCAAGACGTGGCTGCCGCAGTACGAACTAGCCATCGCCGCGGCACAGGCCCGCTTGGCTGGTGGCAAAGCCATCGCCACAAAGACCGGCTACGCCGGCGCTGCCCGCATCCATACGAAGACGATCGATGAGATGCGTGCC
>JBBQCI010000044.1:0-32342 GCA_038318565.1 Planctomycetota bacterium | reverse complement strand
CGCGTCTGCAGGCCGTCGCCGTATATCGTGATGTCCTCGCCGCGTAGGGCCTGCATGATGAAATTCGAGACGACGCGGCCGTCCTTGGGGTGCATGCGCGGGCCGTAGGTGTTGAAAATGCGGATGACCTTGATCTCGACGCCGTGCTGGCGGTGGTAGTCGAAGAACAGGGTTTCAGCGCAGCGTTTGCCTTCGTCGTAGCAGGCGCGCGGTCCGATCGGGTTGACGTTGCCCCAGTACTCCTCGGTTTGGGGGTGCACGGTGGGGTCGCCGTAAACCTCGGAGGTCGACGCCTGCAGGATGCGTGCCTTGGTCCGCTTGGCCAAGCCAAGCATATTGATCGCGCCGTGAACGCTGGTTTTCACCGTCTGGGCGGGGTTGAACTGGTAATGCACCGGGCTTGCCGGGCAGGCGAGGTTGAAGATGCGGTCGACCTCGACGCGCAACGGCTCGGTGACGTCATGGCGCATCAGCTCGAAGTGCGGATTGCTGGAGAGGTGCGCGATGTTGTCATGCGTGCCGGTGAAGAAATTGTCGACGCACAGCACGTCGCTGCCGGCAGCCAGCAGGCGTTCGCACAAATGCGAACCGATGAAACCGGCTCCGCCGGTGACCAGGATGCGCGGGCGGATTGCGTAGGACGGCATAGGTCTAGGCTCGGAGGTGTTCGCGGTTGTCCAGGAACCAACGGTAGGCCCCGGCGATGCCGGTGGCCAATGGGGTACTGGCGGTCCAGCCGAGGCCGGTCATGCGACTGACGTCCATCAGCTTGCGCGGGGTGCCGTCCGGCTTGGAGGCGTCCCACACGATCTCGCCGCGATGGTCGACGATGCGCTGAACCAGTTCGGCGAGTTCGCGGATGGTCACGTCGTTGCCGCAACCCAGGTTGACCAGATCGCCCGGCACCTGGCCGGCGTGCACGTTGGCCAGCAGATGCAGGCAGCCGTCGGCGAGGTCGTCGACGTGTAGGAACTCGCGGCGCGGGGTGCCGCTGCCCCACAGCGTAACCGGGGCGTTGCCGGCCAGCTTGGCTTCGTGGAATTTGCGGATCATCGCCGGCAGGACGTGACTGCCGTTGAGGTCGAAGTTGTCGCCGGGGCCGTACAGGTTGGTCGGCATCGCTGACAACCAGTCGGTGCGGTACTGGCGGTTGCAGCTCTCGATGAGCTTAACCCCCGCGATCTTGGCGATCGCGTAGGGCTCGTTGGTCGGCTCCAGCGGACTGGTCAGCAGACAGTCCTCACGCATCGGCTGGGGCGCCAGTTTCGGGTAGATGCACGAACTGCCCAAGAACAGCACGCGCGGCACGTGGTGGACGCGGCAGGCTTCTATCAGGTTCAGCTCAATCACCAGGTTATCGGCGATGAAGTCGTAGCGGTAGGTGTCGTTGGCGAGGATGCCGCCGACCTTGGCGGCGGCGATGATCACGGTCTGGGGCTTGGCGCTGGCGATGAAATCGGTCACTGCCGCCGGATTGCGCAGGTCGAGTTCCTGGCGTGTGCGGACGACCGTCGGGATGGCGCGGGTGGCGCAGGCGCGCATCAGTGCCGAGCCGACTAGGCCGCGGTGACCGGCTATAAAGACCAAGCCCTGGGCATTACTCACGACTGGCGTTGACCTGGAATCCGGCCTTGCGCTGGACCTGTTCGCGCTTGGCCAGATCGAGGTCGTGAACCATCATCTCGTCGACCAGTTGTTCCAGCGTGGTGGTTGGCTTCCACCCGAGCTTGGCGTGGGCCTTGGTCGGATCACCGAGCAGCGTCTCGACCTCGGACGGGCGGAAGTAGCGCTTGTCGACCCGCACGATGGTGCGTTTGTCGGCGGTGACGCCGCACTCGTCGATGCCGCTGCCTTCCCAGTTCACGGTCAGGCCGACGTGCTGGCAGCACAGCTCGACAAAGCGGCGTACCGACTCCTGGCGGCCGGTGGCGATGACGAAGTCCTCGGCGGTGGTCTGCTGCAGCATGCGCCACTGCATTTCGACATAGTCGCGGGCGTGGCCCCAGTCGCGCTTAGAGTCCATATTGCCAAGGTACAGGCAGTCGTCGAGGCCGAGGCTGATGCGCGCGATCGCGCGGCTGATCTTGCGCGTGACGAAGGTCTCGCCGCGGCGCGGGCTCTCGTGATTGAAGAGGATGCCGTTGCAGGCGTACATGCCGTAGGACTCGCGGTAGTTCACCGTGATCCAGTAGGCGTACAGCTTGGCGCAGGCATACGGACTGCGCGGATAGAACGGGGTCGTCTCGCGCTGCGGGATCTCCTGGACCAAGCCGAACAATTCGGAGGTCGAGGCCTGGTAGAAGCGCGAGGGCAGGCCGAGCGAGCGGATCGCTTCGAGGATGCGCAGGGTGCCGATGCCATCGACGTCGGCGGTGTACTCGGGCTGCTCGAACGACACCGCGACGTGGCTCATGGCGCCGAGGTTGTAGATCTCGTCAGGCTTGACCTCGGCCATCAGTCGCAGCAGGGCACCGCCGTCGGACAGGTCGCCGTAATGCAGATGCAGACGCCGGTCGGTGGCGTGCGGATCCTGGTAGAGGTGGTCGATGCGCTCGGTGTTGAATGACGAAGCCCGCCGTTTGATGCCGTGCACGGCATAGCCCTTGGCGAGCAGCAGCTCGGCGAGGTAGGATCCATCTTGGCCGGTGATACCGGTGATGAGTGCGGTCTTCATGTGGATTCGATATGATCGCCGTTGATGAGCGCAGCAATGATGATCTCGGCGGCCTCCGCTGGCGAGCAATCGACGCCAATGCGGAGGTCGGGGGCGGCTGGGACGTCGTAAGGCGCGTCGACTCCGGTCAGTTTGGTCAGCTGACCGCTGCGCGCGCGTCGGTACAGCCCTTTGGGATCGCGTGCCGCGCAGACCGCCAACGGCACGTCGAGATGCACCTCCAGGAACTGCAGGCCTGCCGCCATGCGCCGAGCTGCTGCGCGGTCGACGGCAGCAGGACTGATCGTCGCAACCAACACCACGGCTCCAGAGTGCGCGACGACGCGGGCGATCTCGGCGACCCGGCGCAGGTGCTCGCTGCGTTCAGCCGGACTGAAGCCGAGGTCGCGGGACACCCCGGCGCGCAGCTCATCCCCGTCGAGAATGCACACCCACCGCCCGGCTGCGCGCAGTCGGGTCGCCACCTCGTGGGCCAGGGTGGTCTTGCCTGATCCTGACAGCCCGGTCAGCCAGACGACGGGGCCGGATCCCGGCATGGCCCGTTCAGCGCGTCCGGCGATAGAACGGCATCGCCACCAACACGGCATCGACCGCCTGGCCACGTAGATCGACCGACACCGTCGTGCCTGCCTGCGCCAGGGCGGCCGGCACGTAGGCCAGGCCGATCGCCTCGCCCAAGGTCGGCGACAGTGTGCCGCTGGTGATCACGCCCACCGCCGTCCCACCGTGAAGGACGGCGTAGCCCTGGCGCGGCACCCGCTTGCTGAGCATGCGCAGGCCGACCAAACGCTTGGCCGGGCCGTCGCGCAACTCGGTCAGAATGCGGTCTTCGCCGATGAATCCGCCGGCCTTGTTGATCGCGAAGGTCAGCCCGGCCTGCACCGGGGTGACGGTGCGGTCGAGTTCATGGCCGTAGAGCGGCATGGCCGCTTCCAGGCGCAGGGTGTCGCGGCAACCCAGGCCGCACGGCGCGACGCCGGCCGCGAGCAGCGCTCGCCACAGATCGGCGGCACGTTCGGCGGGCAGGAACACCTCGGCGCCGTCTTCGCCGGTATAGCCAGTGCGGCTGACCCGCACCGGAGTGCCGTCCCAGACGGCGTCCCGGAAGGCGTAGTTGGCGAGCAGTGATGGGTCCAAACCGAGTCCGGCTAGGATCGCGGGGGCTTTGGGCCCCTGCACCGCGATCATCGCCTGCTCGGCCGAGAGGTCGCGCAGCGAAACCGTCCCGTCGAGAGCCGGACGCCACAGGCCGAGGATCTTCTCGCGGTTGCCGGCATTGACCACGACGTGGAATTGCTGGTCGCCCTCGCGCGAGACCAGCACGTCGTCCTCGACCGTGCCGTCTTCGGCCAGAACCATGCCATAGCGCACCTGACCGGCGCGCATGTCGGTCAGGCCGCGACAGACCCGGCGCGAGAGGAACGCCAGTGCGCCCGGTCCGCTCAGGTGCAAGCGGCCCATGTGCGAGACGTCGAAGGCTCCGGCGGCGGTGCGCACGGCGATATGCTCGGCCTGGATGCCTGCGAATTGCACCGCCATGTCCCAGCCGGCGAAGTCGATCATCTTGCCGCCGGCGGCAGCCTGGGCGGCGTACAGGGGGGTGCGGGAGGGCATATAGGGCCTTTCAGCTGCGGAAGGTATGGCAACACTGGTGCCAGGGCGGGCGTACCAGCTTCGTCCCGCGGGCAACCCCGCAAGGAGTGTACGTGCGTCTGACCTCTGCCTTGTTGATCCTCGCCGCCGGCCTGTGGGCCGGTGATGCTGCGCCGGCTCCGGCAGCAACAACAGAGCAGCAGGATGTGTACAGCCAGCGCATCAACACCCTGGAAGCCGAGATCCGCGGCCTGGTGGACGAACAGTCGAAGGCTGCGGGTCCAGCCGGCGCCGCAGCATCGCCCGACTACGCCGCTGCCAAGGCGCGTGCCACCGATGACGTTCGCCGCCGTCTGCAGGTTGTTGAGTACCACTTAGCTGACAACGACTACAACCGCGCCGTCGACGCCTGCAACGCCATCCTGCGCGACCACCCGCACGAACCGGCCACAGTCCGCATCAAATACCGCATCCTTATGTCGATGGTTGAGCGTGAGCGGGCCATCCTTGAGCGTGAGCGGGCCTATCGCGCTGAAGAGGGCATGGCTGACGCTGATCGCAGGCTCATCATCCCCAAAGAGGGACCGCGGATCGCACGCACGGTGTGGGTGTTCGACGAGGACATCGAAGAGGCCGATCGCGCGGCTGTGAAGGTCCGGCTGCAGGAGAAGGTGACCCTGAACTACGACGGCGTCGCTGTAGGCGAAGTGTTGAAGCCGCTGTTTGCTATCGCCGGCATCAATTATGTCATCCTCGACCGTGCCCTGTCGACCGAGACACTGACCCTCCACCTCGTCGACGACACGGTCGAGAATGCCCTCAAGACGATCGCCAAGCTGGTCGACGTGCGCTACAACTACTCGGCCAATACGGTGTTCATCGGCGCGGCTGACAGTGAGGTGATGGTCAGCGAGGTGATCCGACTCTCCAGCGGTCTGACCGATGTTGTTACCGAGTTGCAGGTGATGGAGCCGTCTGGCGGAGCGGATGGCGGCGGCGGTGGTAGTGGTGGCCAGGCAGCCCCGGCCGTCCCAAACAGGCCAAATGGTCAAGGTGGGGCCGCTGCAGCGACCGACCTCGAACGCTTTCTGGAGAAAGTGCCGGATATTGTCGCCGGCTGGCCTGAATCGGGCAAGCTGTACCTCGAACGCAAATCGAACACCCTGTATGCACGGGCCACGCCTGCTGCGCTCAGCGAGCTGAAGCGATTGCTGCGCTCGCTCGACTACCAAAGCGCGCAGGTCCTGATCGAAGCCCGTTTCGTTGAAGTCCTTGAAGGAGCCGAGAAAAATCTTGGCGTGAATTGGGGCGTCGGCGGCAGCAACGGCCGAGTCACCCTTGGCGGACCCATGGGCGGCGGCGTCCAGACCCCGCCCGCGGGTCTAACCTTCGAAAATGTGGCCACCCCGATAGCCGCTGGCACAGCTGGCGGCGGCGGACTGAATCTGGGCATGCTTTTCTCGCCCACCGGCAGCCTTGGGATCAAGGCGGCCATTTCGGCGTTGGAGTCCCAGGAGAAAGCTGAGCAGTTGGCGGAGCCGCGCATTCTGACCCTGAATAATGCGATAGGCAATATCCGCCTGACCCAGTCGGTCAGCTACATCAAGAGCTACACCTTTTCTAACTCGTCGAGTCAGAACCAAACCGACAGTAATGGCAATGTCACCAACATTTCGAATTCAAATCCCCAGCCAGAGTGGGGCAAGGATTACGAAGGCATCACCCTGCGCATTCGTCCTTCGATCGCGCGCAACAGCGATGTCGTCACTCTCGAAATCCAGCCCACCGTCCGCGTACTGCTGAACCGCAACACTACGACGATCACGGCGCAGACCGGAACTGGAGTGGCTTCCCAGCAGGAACTCAACGTCGAGAATCCCGACTTCCGCACGCGGACCTTGGCGACCACCTTGCACATCCGCAACGGGCAGACCGTTGTGCTGGGTGGACTGACTCAGGACAATACCTCCACCGGCGACAGTGGCGTCCCCGGGGTGCGCACGGTTCCATTTCTTGGCCGGCTGTTCTCTAGCAAGAGTTCGAGCGTGAAGCGTTCGAATCTGCTTATTTTCGTCACCGCTTACATCATCGACCCATCGGGTGCCAAGATCGGTGAAGACATCATCCGCTTGCGCGACACCGCCGCGGTGGTCATGCCGGAGGAGGTGCGTCAGGCCGAGGCGACCACCCGCCAGGCCGAGACGGTGCGCGCCGCCGACGCCGAGGCAAAGGCCAAGGCTGCTGAAACCAAGCCGACCCCGGCGCTGGCGCCCAGCCGCACCGGCGCCCGCCGCTAGGTCCGCATGGCGCTGTCGGTTGGACTCGACATCGGGACGCATCACGTCCGGGCGGTTGCCCTGCGCGGCAATACGGTTGCGGCGCATGCCGCGGTACCGCGTCGCGCCGAGGATGGCACCGAACGCTCGCTAGCGACCGTCATTGCCGAGCTGGCTGCGGCGATGCCGCTGGCCAGCCCGGGCGCGGTGGCCTCCAGCGAACTTGAGGTACTGGCCCGTTTCCTGCATGTCGCACCGCTGCCGACGGCGCGGCTCGACCGCATCATCCGCCTAGAACTGTCCAACGACGACGGCCCGCCGCAAACCATCGACCGGGTACGCTTGGCGGTCGAGGGCGACGATGTGTGTTATCTCGGGCTGGTCGTCGACACCGGCGCGGTGCGGCTGTTGCAGGGCGAACTGGCCCGTGGTGGCGTGCGTCCGCGCAGCATCTCGTGGGGCCCGCTTGCCCTGGCTGCGGCAGCGGCCCGGCTGCCGCTCGTCGGCGACCAGTTGGCCCTGGTGGTCGACATCGGTGCAGCCGGCACTGATGTCGCCCTGGTCGGCGATGGCAGGCTGCTGGCCTGCCGTCGGCTGGCCTATGGCGGTGACCAGTTCACCCAGGTGCTGATTGAGACCGGCATGACCGCCAGCGAGGCTGAGCACGCCAAGCGCGCTGCGGCACCGATCCTGCCGCAGGCCCTGGCGCCGCGCCAGTCCGAACCATCAGTTGTTGCAGCAGCGCTGCCGCCGGAGCCGGTCGCCGAGAGCCTGCCGGAGATCGATGACGGCTTGAGCCTGGACATGCCGCCGGTTCCGCCGCCGCTCTCGGCTGCCGAACCGCAGGCCGAGTTAGAACTCGAGCTCGACGACGAACCCGGCGCAGCGCATGATCTGGGGATGCCCAAGTCACCGGGCGTAACGACCGTGAAGATGGCTTCGCTGACTTTGGGCCCGCACCTGACCCGCGCCGCCGAAGGCTTCTACGGCCAGATCACGACCACCCTGGCCTTCTTCAAGGCTCAGCTAAAGCGCTCCGAACTTGCGCCGGCGCGGATCTATATCTGCGGTGGCGGGGCCGGGCTGACCGCGCTTGAGGCGTACCTCGAGCGACGCTTCGCCGCCCCGGTCACCCGTTGGGACCCGTTTGCCGGCATGGAAGGCGCTCCAACGGCTGAACCGTGGCTGTGGGCCCGGGCCTATGGGCTGGCTGTGTCGGCCTCGCCCGCCGATGTGCCACGGATCGACCTGCGTCCCGAATCCGAACTGCTCAAGCAGGCCTGGCGAACCCGCCTGGTCTGGCCGTGGGTCGCTGCCGCCTGTCTGCTGGCGGCCGGCGTGCTGGGTTCGCTGGCCCTGTCCGAACATGTCGAGCGCGACCGCACCGAAGCCGAGCTGCTGGAGCGCGCCGTCGACGAACACAAGCGCCTGTCCGCCGAGCTGGTCAAGCTGGAGGGCGAACGCGATGCGGCACGTGAGGATCTGCGTGCCGTCGCCGGACGCATCCACGCCGCCCGAGACCTGCTGTACACCGTGCGGGCGCTCAAGGAGCAGACCCGTGAGTCGAAGGAGTTGTGGGTCACCTCGTTGCAGACGGTCGGCGTCGGTCGCGACGATGGCCAGACCGCGGCCGTAACTCCCCCAACTGGCGGACGGCTCGGCTCGGCCAAGGCGACCGCGGTACGCAAGGATTCGCTGATCGATCGCGGGGCAGTCGACGTCGCCGGACGGATCCGATTCGATGTCAAGAAGACCGATCCGCAGATGGTCGCCTTCCGCGAGCGCTACCAGCAGGCGCTGTCCGACTGGTCGACGCCTGACGGCGTGCGCCTGTTCCGCGATGTCCGCCTGACCAATACGAAAGTCGAGCGCTTCGATCGTCCGGCATCCACGCCGGCGGCGGATGCCGGCGAGTTCCCCTTCCGCTTCCGCTGCTATTTCCCGCTTACCAGCCTGGATAGCGATGTCGTTGTACCGGCTGCGCCAGTCGCGGCGACCTTGCCCGCTGCTCCGACCGCCGAGGTGGAATCTGCGGTCGAGGCGAAGTCGGCTGAGAGCAAGCCGCCAGCGGCGACTCCTGCCGCACCTGCTGTTGAAGCTCCAGCCGTCGAGACGAAACCATGACGCCCGACCTAACGTCAGCGCAACGTGGCGGCATCGTCGCGATGTGCGCGGCGGTGCTGATCGCCGGTGGCATGGTCTGGTACATGTGGTCGGACCAGCCGGCTACCGACGAACGCCTGGTGACGGCCCGCGCCGCGGCCGAGAAAATCCGCGGTAAGGAAGTGCTGCGCGAACGCGTCGACAAGCAGCGTGCCGCCAATGTCGAGTTGCGTGCCAACATTGCCGCGCTCAAGAAGCAGGCAGGCTTCATCGTCGCCGATCGCTTCAAGGTGCCGCCGGGCGAGCGCGAGCCGGGCAAGTTTTTCCTCAACCGCTTCGTCGAGGTGCGCCAGGCCCTGCGCGAAAAAGCGAACAACCGACGGGTCGAAAGCGATGAGCGTCTCGGCTTTCCGCCCGATGACCGGGTGCCGCCTGACGCCGAGGCCCAGCCGCTGCTCGACATGCTGCAGCTGACCGAGAAGGCCCTGACCGTGGTGCTGGATTCGGACGATCCGGTCGAATGGTTCGACATCGGCCACGGCAAGCCGTACGAGACCGGACCGCTGGCGCGGCCGCCGCTGCTCGCCGAGTACCCGCTGACGCTCAAGGTCCGCGGCTCGCTCAAGACCGTCCTGCAGATCCTACATCGCTTCGGCACCACCGCCGAGGGCGACTATCCGCTGATCTTGCGCGGCTTGACCATCTCCAGTTCAAACACCAAGGCGCGCGACGATGTGCAGCAGTTGGAGGCGGTGTTCGAACTCGCCGGCATGGCCTTCCTGACGGACGCCGGTCGTGACCAAGCGGAACCGACTTCAGGAAAGCCTTCGGCCGATGCAATGAAGGCGCGGCCATGAGGAAGGGCGTCTGGGAGCCGATCGTTGCCGTCGTGGCGCTGCTTGCCCTGGTCGGGGTTGGCACCTGGTGGTACCTGACTGTCCTCGAACCGCCGCGGGCGCCGGTGCCTGGCTACAAGGGTGCGCCCTTCATGCCGTTGTCGGCCAGCATGCCGCCGATCGGTGATTTCAAGACGTTCTACGTCAACAACGACAATCCGTTTGTGTCCTGGCGCGAACGCGAAATCGAAAAGAAGCGACTACAGCAGCCGACCGGTGTGGTAATCAGGCCGCCACGGACAGAAACGATCATCAAGACGGTCGAGGCACCCAAGCTGGTCATGCCACCAGCCAAATCTGGCGGTGGCGACGCGCCCAAGGTGGTCGGCTTCAACCGCAAGGCTGATGGTGCCGTGGTGGTGCTGGTCAATCTGCCAGGCGAATCGCGGGCCCACCTGATGAAGCCCGGCGAACAGGCCGGGCGCTGGACCCTGACCGCGGTTGAAGACGGCAATGTGGCGATATTCACTGACGAGACCGGCCGCGTCTACCGCCTGGTCATCGGTTCACGCTAACGGTGCTTGTCGAGGCGCCGTAGGCCTTTTGCCTTTTCTGGCGGTAACGGCATGTTCGCAGCATGCGTCTCTCGCTACTGCTGTTGGCTGCCGTGTCCTGCATCGAGGCTGCTGATGGTGCGCGCGAACTGACTTCGGCAGATGATGTCCGGGCCCGGCGCGAGGCGACGCGCAACCGGCATGAGGAATCCCAGCCGAAGGAGGCCGCACCGGCCGCTGATGCGGCTCCATCGTCGTCGACCCAGACCGCGGTGGCCGATGGCTCGACTAATACCGAGGAATCGGTCAAGCCAGCGTCGCCTGGACCGTTCATCAAACCGCTGCCCGAAGGCGCCACCCTGCCGCATGTCGTTGTGTCGGTTGAACGCGGCTGGTATGGCGTGGCGATCGACAACGGCACCCAGGCCTCGGCCAGCGGCGGATCGCTCGGCACAGACTTTCAGGTCGGTTACGAGATCGAGCCGTTCGCCATGACCAGGGTCTCGGGCACCGGCCGGGTCGACCAGTGGGGCGTGCTGGCTGGTTACGCCAGCGATCCGCTGGAACCAGAAGCAGGAGAACTTCTGTCACTGGCGCTGCAATACTATCCGGTGGACGATGGCGGCTGGTGGCAGGCGTCGCTGTCGTGGGCCAGATTGCGCGGCATCGCCACCACCGCCGATGCCGGCGGCAACCGTCTGGAGGAGCAGGTCGATACCCACTGGCGCACCATCGCGATCGAACGCCGCTACTACCCGCTGCTGGTGTGGGGCCTGCAGTATGAAGAGCTGGAGATGCCTTCGAACTACAGCCTTGATGATCCGGATGGTCAGGTCGTCGCGCTGTTCGATGACAGCACGCATTGGCGCACCGTCTCGTTCGTTCTTGGCATCGACAACGCCAATGCCGTCCTGGTCGAGCGGCGTACCGGCATCCGTCCGCTGTACGAAGGCCGGATTGGCCTTGGCCTGGGTCAGTTGAGCTATGACAAAGGCTCAGTCGAGCGGTTGGCCAGTAGCTACGGCTACGCCTACGACGACTCCGGCGGATTGGTCTTCTCCGCGCAAGGCGAGGCGGCTCTGGGGGTTCGCGGCGCGCTCGCCTGGCACGGGGCGATGATCGAACTGGCGGTTGGTGGCCGCGCGCGGGTGGCCTGGATTGGCACCGGTGGAAACAGTACACCCGAGGGGCAGCAGCCCGACTACGATACCCTGGTGCTCAACAGCAACTTGACCACATGGATGTACGGCGTGTTCATCCGCCTGGGTGCGGCTTTCTGAAAAGGTCTGACTAACGTTTCGGCGTTTCGCGGCCGAGCAGCGACAACACGATCTTCAGGTCATCCCAGGCCGGTTTCTTGGCCTCGGTATTGCGCAGCAGATAGGCGGGATGGAACGTCGGAATGGTCGGGATGCCGCGCCATTCCTGCCGCTGGCCATGGATCCTGGTGATGCCGCTGAGGCCGAGCAGCGCCTTCAACGGTGTTGCGCCGAGCAGGCAAATCACCTTCGGCTTCAGCGCGTCCAACTGGGCTTCCAGGTAGGGCAGGCAGGCGGCGATCTCGTCCGGTTCGGGTGCCCGGTTGCCAGGTGGTCGGCATTTCACGACATTGCAGATGAAAACATCCGAGCGCTGCAGGCCCATCGCGACGATCATCTTGTCGAGCAGCTGCCCGGCTGCGCCGACGAATGGCCGACCCGAGGCGTCCTCGTCCGCGCCCGGCCCCTCACCGATGAAGACCAGTTCGGGGGACGTCGCACCTTCGCCGGGTACCGTCTTCGTCCGGCCGCTGCACAGCCCGCACGCAGTGCAGCGGGCGACCGTCGCGGCGATCGCGTCCAGGTCGGCGGCGGCAAGGCCCGAGGCGGCCGGAAGAGAGGCCGCCAGGCGCGGAGCAGAGCTGAGTGCCGCGGGCGGTGAAACCGACTGGCGCACTGGAGCAACGTGCGTCAACAGCGCTTTCGAGACCGGCAGCAACGGAGTCGGCGCCGGCTTGCCTTGGAACTCGATGCCAAAGGTGCGGTCGAGATCGACCAGTTGCTTCAGGTTGTCGAGCAGTTCACCCATCAGGGATCATGGTCAGGCCAATCGCCCTGCTGCAACCTGTAGCGACACACGTCGCCGTCGGCGATCAGCCGCCCTGGACCTCCAGCCGGCTGCGAGCCCGCGACCACAGCCAGCGGTTGCCGAGATGCAGAACGGCCAGCCAGCCGACTCCGAGTCCGGCGACCTGGAGAAATCCGGGATGGCCGTGCTGGCCCAGCTCGCCGACCCAGGCCATCACCGGCCAGTAACTGATCAGGGCGAAGGGCATCCAGACAGTGGCAGTGGCCAGCCAGCTGGGAAGGAAATGAAGGGGGACCATCAGACCCGACAGCAGCATGATCAGATTGCGCTTCAGGCTAGTCAGGGCGGTGACGTCCTCGAGGAAGAAGCAGGCGATGCCGGCTGAGACATTCAGCTCGTGGTTGATCAGGAAGGCGAGCAGGAAGAGCACCGGGAACTGCCACCAGCCGTGCTCGCCCGGCGGCAACACGCCGAACACCGGCACCAGTACGCAGGCCATCGGCAGGGCGAAGAATAGGGTACGAAAAGCGCATTCGCCGGCTGCCAGAGCGAGCCACTGGCCGAGCGGATTGATTGGTTTGAGCAAGTCGAGGGCAACGTCGCCGTTCTGGAATCGGCCTGCGATCTCGCTGTCGAGGTTGGTGAAGTAGGCGCTGCGCGCGATGTAGCCGATCGCCAGATAGGTGGTCAGCTGGGCGAAGGCCAGGCCGCCGATCTCGGACCCGGCCCCGCGCGCCGCGAAGATTGCTTTCCAGATGAACCACTGTCCGCCAACAAAGATCGCATACGTGGCGATGCCGGTGACGAAGCGCATGCGGTACGCCATCAGGCGCAGCAGGGTCAGGCGGGCGATGTGCCAGTAGGGGAGCAGGGTCATGATGGCTTGACTGCACGATTGGCCGTTGGCGATCTGCGCAGCAGGAGTAGATAGCCGGCCGGCAGCACCACCAGGGTCAGGGCTGTGCTCATCATCAGACCGGCGACGAAGGCAGTGGCCATCGGACTCCACGCCACCGAGAACGACGGGATGCCGATCGCCATCGGCAGCAGGCCAGCAATCGTGGTGGTGGTGGCCATCAGGATCGGACGCAGGCGCTGATGGCCGGCGGTGATCAGGGCGCTCTCCAGCGGCAGGCCGTCGCCGCGCCGGGCGTTGATGAACTCGACCAGAACGATGCCTTCACCGACCACCATGCCGGTTAGACCGACCAGGGCGATGAACGTCTGCACCGTCAGCATGGCGCGTTCCGGGCGCACCCAGCCCTCCGGCAGCAGCATCGCGCACAGGCCCAGCACGCCCATCATCAGGGTCACGCCGATGAAGCCGAACAGGACGTTGCTCATGATCAGGCCGGGCTGTAGGTAACTGTTGAACTGCATCGCCAGGACGGCGTAGATGAAGAACACCGCCACCATCAGCGCGGTGAGCAGGCTAGCGTAGCTACGGCCGGTCGCCTGGGCCTCGCCGCCAAGCGCGAGGTCGACGCCGGGATGCGTGACCTGCGCGGTGCGCCACCACTCGCGCACCGCGGTATCGAGGTGGATCGCCGACAGCGGGCTGTCCGGGGCGAGGTCGCCGCTGATCGTCACCGTCCGGCGGTAGTCGCGACGGGTCAGCTGGGCCGGTCGCCGTTCGGTCGTCATGGTGCCGACATCGGCGTAGTGCAGGCTGCGCCCGTCCGGGGCCAACGCGATTGGCACCTGGGCCAGCAGCGAGGGATCCTCGGCGACCGGTCGGGACAGTCGGACGACCAGCGGAATGTCATCGAGGGCCTGGCGGAATTCGCCGACGTAGGCTCCCTCGTTGGCTCCGGCGACGAAGGCCACGACCTGGGACGGAGTCAGGCCGAAGCGCGCTGCACGCTCGGCATCGGGCCGGAAGACCAGGCGTTCCGACGACGCCGCGGCATCGTCGCGCAAGTCCGTCAATCCGCGCAGCGAGCCATCGGCGATGCAGCTGGCAAGATGCCGGCGTAGATCGAGGGCTGCGCGCATTACTGCCGGATCGTCCGCACCAGCGAAGCGCACGACCAGTGGCAGGTCGGTGGGCGGCCCGTCCTTCTGGGCCCCGACTTCGATCTGCACGCCGTCGCGTTCGAAGCGCTCCTCGACGGTGCGGCGGATGCCGGCCAGGGTGGCTTGGGCATCCGCATCGCTTGAGCCGTTGATGCGCAGCTCGACCAGCAACAGGGCATGGTTGTCGCCCCACACCGGCTTGTAGCTGGTGTCGATGTACAGGCCGCTCAGGCCGCTAACCGCGGCGATCTGCGTCTTGTCCCTGGCCAGTTCGCTGGCTATGCCGCGGGCGATGCGGTCGGTGGCCTCCAGCGGGGTGCTGGCAGGCGCGCGGATGGTGACGTTGACCACCCGCAGGTCCTCGGGGAAAAAGGCCAGACGCAGGATGGGACGCTGGCCGATCGATGGGCCGATCGCACTCTGTGCCAGGATCCCGAGAGCGAGCAGCAGCAGAACGCCAACCGCGCCGAGAGTCGCCCAGGGCCGGGCCAGGGTCACCCGCAGGACGCGATCATAACCCCGCGCCAGCGAACCGGTCAGGCCAGTGCGCTGCAGATAGCGCGTTTCGGTGCCGCCCTCCAGGGTGGGGATGCGACCGCGGCCGAACCAGCGATCAAGATCGTCGATATGGGTCGGCACCATGAAGATGCATTCAAACAGGCTGACTGCCAGCGCCACCACCACGGTGATTGGCAACAGACTGAAGAACTGGCCGGTGGTGCCGGTCATCAGCAGCAGGGGCAGGAAGGCGCCGATGGTGGTCGCCGAAGCCGCGACCAGCGGCCAGAACACCTCGGATGCGCCAGCGATGATGGCGTCTGTCCCGGTCAAACCCTCCTCGCGCTTCCGCTGGATGTTGTCGACCACCACGATGACGTCGTCGTCGAGAATGCCGGCGACCAGCACCAGGGCGAGCAGGGTGATCTCGTTCAGGCTCTGGCCGCTCAGGTACATCACCACCAGGGCGCCGACGAACGCGAACATCACCCCGCTAGCGGCCAGCACCGCCATGCGCCAGCCCAGGAACAGCAGCAGCACGGCGACGACCAGGACGGCGCCTTGCCACAGGTTGCCGGTCAGCACCGACAATGAGGCTCCGACGCGTTCACTGCTGTCGAGGTTGTAGATCGCGGTCACGCCCTCGCTGCGATGCTGGGCGAGGAAGCGGTCGACCTCGACCTGCACCTCGGCCTTCAACCGGGTGGCCTGGGCGCCGCGTTCCTTGAGGATCTTCACCACCACCGAGGGCTGGCCGTCACAATGCACGCGGATGCCGCGTTCGACTAGGCGCGGACCGCAGCCGGCGAGGTCGGCCAGTTCGCCGACCGTGACCAGTCGGCCCTCGCCATCGCGTCGCACCGGCACCGCCAGGACCTGTTCCAGGCTGCGGTAGCGCGACTCGGCCACCACCGTCTTGGTGGTACCGCCGGCGGCGCTGCGGCCGGCCGGCTGGCTGCCGCCGCTGCCACGCAGGGCGGTGGTCACCTCCTCGGCAGAGATGCCGTGCCGCTGCATCGCCATCGGGTTAAGGCTGACCTCGAAGCGCACCGCGGGCATGCCTTCGACATCAACCCGCTTCATGCCCGGCAGTGGGGTCAGGGTGTCGCGCAGGCTGTTGGCGAGCTGGCCGAGGCGATGCAGGTCGGCAGTGGATCCGGGTCCGGCGACCAGATTGACCTGGATGACCGGCAGCCAGACGTCGGTTTCCATGCGCGTGACGATCGGCGTCAGCGGTTTGCCGTCCGCGCTGGGCAGGCGGTTCTGAGCCGACAGGACGCGGAAGCGCAGGTCGTCGAACTGACGCTTGTAGTCGGTATCGTCCTCGAACTTGACGATGATCTCACTAGTGCCGTCGCGCGAGGTGCAGCGCACGTACTCAACGTTGTCGACCGCGCGGATGGCGTCCTCGATCGGCACAGTGACCAGCCGTTCGACCTCCTCGGCGGTGGCTCCACTCCACGGCGTGACCACGATGGCCTCGCCGAAATCGAAGTTGGGGTAGCGCTCGATCGGGATGCGCGGCAGCGCATAGCCGAGTCCGAAGGCGACCAAGCCGATGAACACCAGGTTCATCAGCACGCGCTGGCGCAGGCCAAAACGGACCAGTGGATTCACGGGGCAGTGGCCTGCGCCACCAGGGTCGACCCGGCAAGGACGGCGTCAGGCAGCACCGCCAGCATGCCGTCGGGGAGGGTGCGCAGGATGGTCACCGCCAGAGAGCGGCCGTCGCTGGCTTGCACGAAGCGACCATCGAGATCGGCACGAACCAGGGCTGCCGGCACGATCAGGGCGCCCGACGGATCGGGCAGGCGCAGCATGACCAGGACCTCGCGGCCGCCGCCAACGCTGCCGGGCAGTTCAATGTCGACCGGCCGTTTGCGGCTCTGCGCATCGGCGTATTCAGTCGTGCGGATGGCGCGCACCGCCACCGGCAATCCGCCGAACAGGACTTGGGCGTTGGCCAGGACGGTGATCTCATCTTCGCTGAGGTGCAGGGTAGCGACCACGGCGGACAGATCGCCAATCTCCAACACCGGTTCGCCCGGCTGAACCACCGCACCGACCTCGCGCAGACGGCGCAGCACGCGCCAGCCCTCGGGCAGGGCGATACGATGACGGGCGAGCAGTTCGTCGCTGCGCGCCAGTTCGGCCTTGGCGCGGTCGAGGGCGAGGGCGGCTGTTCGCGCCGCATGGGCGGCAGCGTCACGTTCGCCTTCTGAGACTCGGCCATCAACGAACAGCCTGACGATGCGTTGCGACTCACGTTCACGGTAGGCGCTGTCGGCGTCGGCCTGAGCGACGGCGGCCGCGTTGGTGGCGCGGTCAAGCTGCGCCAGCCGATCATCCAGCACCACGGCAGATGAGGCGATGACTGAGCCGACCGCTGGACCTGGATCGCTGATGCGACCGGACACCTCGGCGGCGATGGCGACCATGCGCACCGGCCGGGTCAGGCCGGCGACCGGGCGGATCACCTCGGCGGGATGGTCGCCAGGACGCCAGCCTTCGGCTGTCGTGCCGCACACGGCGAGAAGGACACAGCAAAGCCACCGGAAACCGCGCATAGGTCGGCGAGTATCCAGGCCGTGCGTGGATGGGAAGCCTGCATCCCGGAATCCTTAGCGGATCAGGCGACGGCAACTTGAGTGTGCAGTCGGCGGCGGGTGCGTTCTGCCTCCGCCTGGATTGCCGCTACCGCCTCGGCGTTGCTCATGCCGGGCCGGTCGCTCCAGGTCGCCAGGACATAGCCGTCGGTCGGCAGGCCGGCAGCCAGCTGCAACATAGCCGAGGCCGGACCATACAGCTGGACCAGCTTGCCGGCAGCGCGGATGCGCGACAGCACCGGCCACCACAGCGGTTCGCCGCTTGCTGGATTGCCGTCACCGGGGATCCATTGCACGCCCTGGAGGTTGGGAACTGCCAGCAGATGGTCGAGGTGGGGCAGCTCGCCCTTGCCATCGAGATGGTAGAAACCGTGCGGGATGCGCGCGCAGAGGTCGGTGAGGTCGGGCACCACCCAGCGTGCAAACTGCTTCGGGCTGATCATGTAGCTGAAATCGCTTTGCAGCATGTAGCACGGCTGTTCGCTCCAGATCGCCGCCCACGGCGAGCTGCCCAGCCCGAGTGGCATGGTGATCGCGAGCTGCTCCTGGTAGCAGGCCCACCACATCCGGGTGATGTCGCGGCACAGCCGGTCGACCTCCGCGGGGTCGTCCATGCAGTCGAGCAGCAGCTGGTTGGCGTCGCGCAGTGCGGCTAGCACGTCGAGATTCCCGCCGATGTCGGTAGTGCCGATCACCGCGCGTCGACCAAAACGGTCGGCGCAGGCACGGGTCACCGCCTGCACGTAATCCCACCAGGGTCCAGACAGCCGATCGGGGATGCGGACGTCGGCGATCGCCTGGCCAGTATGCAGACCGGGAGTGAACCACGTGGTGCGCAGATCGGCCTGCAGATCGCCGCCGAGAAATGCGGACAGCACCCCGGGACCGAAGTTCACCCAGTATGTCGGGAAGGCGTCGCCGTGCAGGACCTGGGTAGCCAGTGAGCGTTCAGCGGTGGCGGCTATCTCCGCTGGGCTGACGCTGGCAGGTACACCGCCGAGCTGGCAGCCCCACCAGGAGGGCATGTCGGACGGTGATCCGCCATCCGACGCGATGACAATCGGTCGTTCCAGATCGTGGTTCCACCAGCGGTTCCAGGTGGTCCGGTGGGCGTTCCAGTCGAAGTCGGCGATGCTGGCCATGATCATGCTCCTGATCCTATGGTGCAGTGGGGTGGTTCTCCGCGCTTCCCAGCAGGCGGCGATGACTTAGCGTTTTCCGTCGTGGAACAGCTGGTCTATGAAGGCGAAGCCAGGGTCTGGCACCATCGTGCCGGGCTTCGCCCGATGGCCCGCCCGCACAGTCATGCCGATCTCGAAGTCAATCTGGTGATCGAGGGCACCTGCAGCTATGTGATCGACGGCCGGCGGGTGTCCTTGCGCGTCGGTACGATGCTGTTCCTGCACGCTGGTGAAGACCATCTGCTGTGCGACGCGTCGGTGGACCACCGCATGTGGCTGACGGTGTGGCGTCCGCGGCTGGTGCGGCAGGCGGTCGAGGCCGGCCTTGATGCTGCAGCAGCGAGCGAGCGCCCCTCGTCGATCGAGCTGCGGCAACTGCCGTCGGATGCCACGAAACGCCTCGCCCGGCTGTTCGCTGATGTCGCTGGATCACCGCACCTGGCCAGCGGCCCGGTCCATCTGCTGTGGCGCTGCCGGGAAGAGTTTGCCGCCGCCGCAGATGTGGCGGTGGCCGCAGCCCACCCGGCGGTGGTCCAGGCCGCCCGGCTGCTGCGCGTTGACCCGGGCTTGTCGCTCGCGGAGGTCGCAGAGGAGGTAGGCCTATCGTCTGATCGGCTTGGACGGGTTTTCCTGGCCCAGACCGGCCTGGCCCTGGTCGACTATCGCAGTCGGATCCGGCTGGAACGATTGTGCGCGGCGTGGCAGCCCGGGGCCGATCTGCTGACCCTCGCCCTGGCCGCTGGCTTTGGCAGCTACAGTGCGTTCAACCGCGCCTTCCGTGTACGCTATGGCTGTCCGCCACGGGACTTCCTCGCCCGCGCCGCGGTCGACGATCAGCTGCCCGCCCGCCACCGCAGTAGTCTTCCGTGAACCATCACCCCCCGGTCTATCTTGATTGGAACGCCACCGCCCCGCTGCGCGCCTGCGCTCGCGAGGCCTGGCTGCACACCCAGGATGTGGCGTGGGGGAATCCGGCCTCGGTGCATCGCACCGGTCAGCTGGCGCGGGCGATGCTGGATGCGGCCCTGGCGTCGTGCGCCGCAAGCCTGGGTTGCCATGCCGACGAGCTGGTCGTCACCTCGGGCGGTAGTGAAGGGCTGGCGAGCGTGCTGCGCGCGGCCGACGGCCCGGTGGTTGCATCGGTGATCGATCACAGTGCCGTGCTGCGCAATGCGGTTAGCCCGCGTCTGGTCGCGGTGGACGTCACTGGTCGCATCGATCCGGGCGCTTTGGCCGAGGCCGCTGACGGCGCCGCGCTGGTGTGCATTCAAGCGGCCAACAACGAGACTGGCACGCAACAGGATGTCGCGGCCTTGGCCGCAGCCGTGCGTGCACGCAACGCGACGGCGCGCATCCTGGTCGATGCCTGCCAGGTCATCGGCAAGGCGGGCCTGGTGCTGTCCGCGCTTGGCGTAGACGCGGTGGTGATCGCCGGCCACAAGTTCGGTGCGCCCAAGGGCGTCGGATTGTTGTGGCTGCGTCGGGGGGTGCGCCTCAGTCCGCTGATCGCGGGCGGCCGCCAGCAGTCCGATCGGCGCAGCGGTACCGAAGATGCCGCTCTGGCCGCCGCCTTGGCGGCTGCTCTGGCTGAAGCCTCGACCGAAGCGTTCAGCGAAGGTCCCCGCCAGGCTGCGCTGATTGCCGACTGCTGGGCACGGTTGTCGACAGGATTGCCGCAACTGCGCCGGCTTGGCGGCGGCCTGCCGAACACCCTGGGCCTGGTCCATCCAGGAGTCGATGGCCGTCACCTCGCGATGCGTCTCGATCTTGCCGGATTTGCCATCTCCACTGGGGCAGCCTGCATGGCCGGACGAGGCGAACCCAGCCATGTCGCCCGCGCTCTGTGTGGCGAAGACGCCCTGGCCCGTTCGTTTATTCGCGTGTCGATTGGTCGTGGGACCAGCGCTGCCGAGCTCGACCGTTTCGCCACCGCCTGCATCGCGGCGGTCGGCGCTCTGACTGGAGCCGGCTCGGCCACCGGATAGGCTACGTGTATGGTTCAGGAACGCAGTACCCGGCAGCGCAAGGCGATCGAGGATGTCCTGGTCCACGCCGCCCGACCCATGACTCCCGAAGAGCTGCTGGTGCTGGCGCAGGCCAATGTGCCGCAGCTGGGCATCGCCACTGTTTACCGCGCGATCAAGGATCTGCGCGACACCGGCCAGGTCGTGCCGGTCGAGGTGTCTGGTCATCCGACCTGCTACGAGAGCGCCGATCGCGGACATCATCACCACTTCCATTGCCGCGCCTGTCAGCGGGTCTTCGAGGTGGACGGCTGCGTGCATGGCGTGCAGGGCATCGCTCCGACTGGTTTCCGCGTTGAAGATCACGAGATCGTACTGCGCGGTCTTTGCGCCGAATGCGCCGTCGCCTGACCGCGCTTGCCCGAATACGTCTTCACGGCATGATGCTTTCCATGCTGTCGCATACCGTCGTCGCTGCCTGGCTTTTTCCGCTTTGGACCACCTGAGCGGCATCGACGCGTAGTTTTCCTCGCGTGCGGCCCGCTCAACCGAGCGGGCCGCACGTGTTTGCGGTCCCTGGCGTGCGCCGGGCCGCCAGGGAATAACCATCATCGCTCGGCGTGGAGTCCACCATGGACCTGTATCGACTGGGCTGTCTGCTGGCCGCCGGTGCCGCCATCCTATTCGCCGCCAAAGGCGTGCTGATCAAGGATGCGCTCAACGCCGGAGCCGACGGTACCGCCCTGCTTGCCGTGCGCATGGCGATCAGCCTGCCCTGCTTTGTCTGCGTCGCCTGGTGGATGGGGCGCGGCGCTGGCGCTGTGCCGCGTCGGGATCTCGTCCTGCTCGGATTGTTCGGTCAGCTTGGGCCGAGTAACCAGGACGGGCGGGTGAAGTCAGACGACCTGTTGACCTACTACTGATACCACGACATCCAGGTGTCGCAGGTCGTCGGAGGGCCACCCTCCAGCACCCACGGCTGCGGGAATCCGGCCAGCAGATCGACGGCACTGGGCGTGTCGGGCCGCCAAAAGCGCAGGTCGGTCGACCAGCGGATGTCGTCGCTGCGGTTGTCAGTCGAACGGTGATAGACCAGATTATGCATCAGCAGGACGTCGCCTGGCGACATCGCCAGGGTGACGGCCTGGGCTTCATCGACAGCGGTCTCCAGGCGCAGGAAGTCACCGGCATCGTTGGCCTTCACGTGGCTGATCGCGCCAGCCAGATGGGATCCCGGGATCACCTGCATGCACCCGTTGCGTCCATCGACCTCGATGAGTGGGATCCACGCGGTGATGATGACGTCACGCGCAGTCTGCGACCCGTAATAGCCAGTGTCCTGATGCCAGGGCACGGTGGTCAGATCCTGGCCAGGCAGCTTGGGGCGGACGTTGAATTGCCTGTGGCCATGTAGCACCGGACCAAGCAACTGATGTAGCACGGCGATCAGGCCGGGATCCTGGTGCAGTGCGAATGTGGCGGGCACGGCTAACCGGTCGGTCCAGCTCCGGCCGTGCGCGCCTGCGTGTTCGCGGGCGACGCACAGCCGACGTTCGAAGGGTAGGTCGGGCCGGGTGTCATTGACGCGCCCTTCGCGCTGCAACTCGCCAAGGATGGTGTCGACCTCGGCGGCGAGGGCCGCGCGCATGGCGGCGATGCGTGCCTGCTCGATGCGCTGGCGGAGAACCAGGTAACCATCTCGGGCGAATGCGGTGGTATCGATGGCGGGTGCTGGGTGCATGCTGCTAGGATGTCCAAGTGCGGTTGACTGCTATTGCCTTCGTTGCGCACTGCTGGTACAAATTGCGCATGCTGGCTCTGCCGCTTGGCGCTGCTCCAATCCCCGTCGCGATCGCGGTGGCCGGGCACGGACCGGGACTGTGCCGCTATGCCCTGCCAGGTCTGTGGCAGCTGCACCTCTACCCATACGCGTGTCAGGCTGAAATCGCTGGCGAACAGCTGGATATCCGGCCAGGAACGGCTGGCATAACGCCACCGGGGGCGGTGATGCGTTACCGCATGCTTGCCCAGAAGGCGCACACCTACGTACATTTTCGTGCTGCGGGTAATCTGGTGCAGATGCCCATGCTGGTCGATCTTGGGCAACAATTTGTATCGATCGAACGAGCCCTGACGGCCGCGGCGCCATGGTTGCAACGCGCGCCGCAACGTGCGGCGGCCCGGTTGTGGGATGTCCTGTGGGAGGTCGCTGGTCATGTCCCGACCAGCGATGGAGACCCGCTGGTCGAGCGGGCCCGCGATCTCATCGAGCTGCGTCTGGCCACCCGCCTGCGCGTCGCAACGCTCGCCCGCCAACTGAGCATCAGTCATAGCCAACTCGATCGGCGGTTCCGGGCTGCGCTCGGCACCACCGTGATCGGCTTCGTGCGCACCCGTCGGGCCCATCTCGCCCAGCATCTGCTGTGCTCGTCGGATCTCCCCGCCGCTACGATTGCGCTGCAGGTCGGGATGGCTGACAGTCAGGCCCTCAACAAGCTGCTCCGCCGTGAGTTGGGCGCCTCTCCGCGCGCTGTCCGCGGATCATTCCACCACCGCTCGCAATCATAGATAATACGGTATACCATAAACATGAGCAACGATATCGCCCTGCAGCACGCCCGCCTTCGGCTCTACGCCGTGGCGCATGACGCCACTGTCCCCACGGCCGAGGCGACGGTCGACTGCCGCGATGGAGCCGAATTGGCGTTGGCCGGGGCCCGCCTGCGTGTGGCGGTCACCACGACCATGACGTCGGCCGGCGGCGAGCGGCTTGACTGCGTCTTCACCGTGGTCGCCGGCAGTCTCGACCAAGCTTCGGTTGGTGTGGCGGTGGAATTCGGGCAGTGGTCGGTCGACGAATGGGTCTTCATGCCCGCCTGCGTCTACGCTGGCAACCGTTTCCCTGCGCTGTCGCCCACGTTTTGGAAGACCGCGGATGCCAGGCCGGACCCGCACAATTGGGTGACCATCACCAGCTGCCCGCATTTGGAACATGGCAGCGGCCCGAGTCGCATTCAGGTGTTGGTCGGCGATTGCTCCACGCCCTGTGTCGGGGTGCAGAGTCCAGCGACCGGTCGTGGCCTGCTGCTGATCACGGATCAGGGCGGGGCGCATGGCGATCAGGGCCTGCATGTCGAAGAGTCCGACGACCGCCGCTCCGCTCGCATCCTGATCAAGAGCCCAGGCGTGCGGCAGGGCGGCAAGTACAACTGGAAGGGTCGGCTGGCTGATCGCGGGGCCACCCTGGCAACCGGTGATACGATCAGCGTCCGCGTCGTGCTGCACACCTTCGCAGCCGCGACGCCCGAGGCGATGTACGCCCGCTTCGTCGCCTGCCGCAAAGAACTGGCGCCCAGCCGGGAACGCCACGATCTGCCCTTCGCCAGCGCGTTCAAGCTGATCGAGGACAAGCACAATAAAGAAAGTTGGACCGAACCACACGGCTACTGGTCGGTGGGCATGCGCGAGTCGCCCTCGCAAGACTGGCAGACCGGCTGGGTCGGCGGCAGCAATACGATCTGGCCACTGCTGATCGCTGGTGACCAGGTCAGTTACCACCGCGCGTTGCGCGCCTGGGATTTCGTGGCGACCAGTCGCACACCGTCGGGCTTCCTGCGCGGCTGCTTCGGTGACGGTGTTTGGAAGGACGACGGTAAGCGCTGCTATCTACGTTACAGCGCAGACACGTTGTACTTCCTGATGAAGACCCTGTTGCACCTGCGCGTCGGGCCTCCACACGTCGAAGCGAAACCGGCCTGGCTGGCGCTGGCTCGTGGCCTGTGCGATGGCTTCGCCAAGGTGTGGGACGAGTACGGTCATCTGCCGCACTACGTCGACGGCCAGAGTGGACAGACGGTGATTGGCGGATCGTGCGCAGCGGCCCTTGCACCCGCCGGCCTGGCGCTGGCGGCACGTTATTTCGATGAACCGCGCTACCGCGCTGTCGCCGAAGGCGCGGCGCGACGTTACCGTGACCATTTCCTGGCCAAGGGATTGACCAATGGCGGACCAGGCGACATCACCCAGAACGTTGACAGCGAATCCGCCGCCGCACTGCTTGAGAGCTTCGTCGTACTGATCGAGGAGAGTGGCGGCCAGGCCGAATGGATCGAGGCGGCCCGCCGCTGCGCCGCCTACTGCGTCACCTGGGTGACCAGCTACGACTTCCGTTTCCCGCCGAACAGCACGTTCGGGAAGTTCGACATGCTCAGCACCGGGACGGTGTGGGCCAATGTGCAGAACAAGCACGCCGCCCCCGGCATCTGCACGTTGTCTGGCGCTTCGCTGCTGAAGCTGTGGCGCGCCACCGGCGAGGCCTGCTGGCTGGATGTGATTCGCGACATCGCCCGCTGTCTGCCGCAGTACGTCTCGCGTTCTGACCGTCCGATTCCGGATACCCGAACCGGCAAGCGCTGGAAGGTCATGCCCCCGGGCTGGGTCAACGAGCGTGTCAATCTCAGCGACTGGGAGGTGCGCGGCGAGCCTTGGGAGGAGATCGGCGTCGGCGAAATCTTCGGCGGTAGCTGCTGGAGCGAGCCGGCCATCCTCAACACGGTTGCCGAGGTGCCGGGCATCCATCTCGCCACTGACACGTTGGAACTGGCCGTGCTCGACCACGTGCATGTGCAGATCGTGCACGTCTCGCCCGACCGCATTGTGCTGCGTCTGACCAACGCCACGCGCTTCGCAGCCGCCCCGGTGCTGCTGGCCGAAGATGCTACCGAGCGGCGCACCCGCTGGCTGGGCGTTCATCCGCTCTCTGGCCTGCCGGCGATCACCGTACCTCCGCTCAGCACGGTCGAGCACACGGTATGGCGGGCCACCCCGACGCGCATGCAGCGGGCATAGGACCTCGGAGTCTATCGCCGGATCTGCAGCCGGTCTCCTGCCGTTTCGATCACGACATCGTCCCGCTGCACCTGCGGCCAAGCGAATGCCGGCAGCAGATCGCCGGGCAGGCAGTCTGTTCCTGGCGGAACGAGGCCGGCGCAGGCGGCGATGAAACCGCACAGCTCGGCGGGCTGATAGGCACCACGCAGCTGCGGAGCGGCGATCACGCCGTGCGATTTGGACAGCTTTTCCTGGGCGCCGTGCTCCCACAGCAGCAAGTGGTGGTGGTAGGCCGGCATACTGAGACCGAGGACGCGTTGCAGCGCGACCTGTCCAGTGGTGCCGGCGGCGATGTCGCGGCCGCGCACCACGCGGTCGATCCGGCTGCGCGCATCGTCGACCACCACAGCTAAGGCGTACGAGACAGTGCCATCGCGGCGGCGCCCCAGTGGATCGCCGGCCGTGGCGGCAGGATCCTGCGAGAGGTCGAGTCCAGACCCGTCGATTAGACCGATCAGGCCGTCGTCGATGCGGCAGCGCAGCGGCTGGTCGCAATTGCGCCAGCCGGTCGCTGGCAATGGCCGGCCGCGGTCGCGGTTGTCATAGGCCCAGCCGCCGTCAGGCGCACGGCGGCCCAGCGCAGCCAGCTCCCGCCGGCTGACCGGACTGGGATAGAGCCGACCCAGAGCAGCCAAGCGGTCGAGTGCTGCGGCATGGCCGGCTGCGTGGTCCGACTGACGTTCCACCTCGTCCCAATCGAGTCCGAACCAGTGGAAGTCATCAATCAGACCGTCAGCGTTCGCGCGAGAGCAGCGGTCCGGATCGAGATCCTCCAGGCGTAGGATTAGCCGGGCGCCGCGGCTGCGTGCATCCAGCCAGCAGAGCAGTCCGGCGAGCAGCGTCCCGGGATGAGCCCGGCCCGAAGCGGTTGGGGCGAAGCGCGAGACCTTCACCCGCCCGACTTTACCGCCGCCGGGGCCACTGGCTCGGCCGGTTTGTGATCCGGCACACGCAGGACCAGCAGGCTTTCCGCAGCCGAGGCGTCGCCACTCAGGCGCACGCGCAGCTTCCAGTGTTCGCTGCCGGTGCCGCGGACCGCGGTTTCGATCCGGCCAATCGCCAGCCCAGGTGGCAATCGACCGTCGGATCCGGCACTGACCACATTGGCGCCGACATTGATGCGCAGACCCTCGCGCGGTTCGATGAAGTCCAGCCGGGCAAAGCCGGCTTCGCCAGCGCCGGTCAGCACGCCTTCAGCTATCACCCCGCTGGCATCGACGATCGAGGCCGGCACGCGCGACTCGCTGTCGGCAAGGTCCTGCACCAAGCTGCGTCCTTCGCGGACGCCGGCGGTCAGGCCGACCAGATTCCAGCCGTCGGCCACTGGTAGGTCGCGCACCACCCCGTCGGCAGTGCCGGCGTCCAGTTCGATGTACCGGCGTCCGGTGCGGGCGGTGCGTCCGACGATGCGTCCACGCGCCACCACCACGCGCTCGGGCGGGAAGCCTCCTTCGCCGGTGATCGAGGCGTACTGCGCCAGGCGGGCGCGCAGCAGGGCGTTCTCGGCAGTGAGCTTGGCGAGCTGATCTTGCAGTAGCTTGATCGCGTCGTGCTGCTCATTGCTGGGTGCGATGACACGTTGAAAGGGGGTCAACAGCCAGCCGGGACGGCCAGTCAGGGCGGCAGCACCGCCTGCCGCGAGCACGATGGTGGCCAAGGTAAGGCCAGAGATAGCAAGCCAGGGTTTCATCCGAGCCTACAGTAGTCGCTTGATCGCCTGCAGAACCTGGTCCTTCGAATACGGCTTGGCGATGTAGTCGTTGCAGCCGGCCAGACGGCATTTGTCGTCTTCGCCCTTGAGCGCGTTGGCGGTCAGAGCGATGACTGGCAGGGCAGCCAACTTGGGGTCGTTGCGGATGGCCCGCGTCGCGTCGAATCCATTCATCACCGGCATCATCATGTCCATGAGGACCAAGCGGTACGGCGCGGCACGGAGACGTTCCAACGCGGCCAGCCCGTTGTCCGCGATCTCGTACGAGTAGCCGGCGCGGGCGAGCAGGAACGCTATGAGCTTCTGGTTTACAGGATTGTCCTCGACGATGAGGATGTCTGGCACCTGGGTCTCCGTCGTAGAGTCTAGCCCACTGCGGCAGATGGGTCAAAGACCAAAGCCGGAACTCCAGGATCGCGGCCGGAAATCAGACAAGAGATGATCGATCCGGTAATCGGGGCCAGCAGGACGCCGTTACGGAAATGGCCGGTGGTGAGTAGTAGGCCTGGACGAACCCTTCCGATAGCCGGCATGCCACTGGCCAGGCGGGGACGCAGCCCGGTCCACGATTCGCTGACCGTGGATGTACGCAGAGCCGGCACCGCTTCGGCGGCCCACGCGGCCAGTTCGTTGATCGCCGCGGCGTCTTCGCTGCGGTCGAAGCCTGCCTCGACCATGGTGGCCCCGACCACTACGCTGCCGTCCTGACGGCTCATGAGATAACGATGGCCTTCGCGGACGAATCCGGGCAGCCGACACGGCCCGTTCAGGCGGACCATCTGGCCCTTCACCGGCGCGCCTCCCAGTCGCACCCCGGTCAGCGCGGCGAGCGCGGGGGTCCACGCGCCGCTCGCCAGCAGCACTTCGTTGCAGGCATGGTGGAGTCCGTCGGCCGTGGTGACGACATTTGCCTCCAGGGCGACCACCGGCGAGCCGCACTGCTCGACCACGCCGGCAGCCCGGCATGCGGTTCGCAACGATGGCAGAACGAGGCGCGGATCGACCTGGGCGCCAGGCAGCCAGAGGGCTCCGACGCCGGGATCGGCCCCCGGGCAGGCGCGCGAGTAAGCGGCAGGCGATAGGCGCAGAACGTCTGTTCCGGTGCTGCGCAGCCAGCGCAGGCTGGCCTCAAGCTGGTCCAGCTCGGCCACGCTGCGGGCTCGGATCCAGCCGCCGCCATCGTGCCAGTCGGCCGCTGCGCGTGGCAATCCAATGCCGGCAAGGAACTCCGGCCAGTACGCAAGGCTATCGGCGCACAGCTGCCACAAGGGCGAGGGTTGCTCGGATTCATGGTGCGGAGCGAGCATGCCGGCCGCGGCCCAGCTGCTCTCCTGCGGCTCGCGTGATGCATCAAGTACGACCACGCGGTGGCCGTCGCGGGCGAGATGGAGGGCGCATGACAGCCCGATGAGGCCTGCACCGATCACGACCACGGAAGTCTGGGTCCGCCCTGGAGTCGTCGGTTCCGGTTCCTGAGTCGGCGCGTGCAGCATCGTGGCTTCCAGCTTGGCGCTGGCGTACGGATACCAAGCTCCCGCGCATGCCCGGATCACCGCGCATCAGCAGGGACTGTGGACGACGGCCATGTTGATCTGGCTGGTCGATGATGCGCCGTCCAATCAGCGCGTTGCCGCCGCGACAGTGGCGGCGCTGCCGGTGTTCCGTTTTGAAAGTTTTCTCAATGGCGATGGGGCGGTGGCCGAGTTCGCCCATCGTGTTGCACATGCAGCAGATCAGTTGCCGCGGGTCATCCTGATGGACTTCTACCTCGGCGATACCCGGGGCGATGAAGTGACCGAGCGTCTGCGCGCGATCCACACCCCGCTGACCCCGATCATCATCGGCTATTCGTCGATGTCCTCGGGCAGCCGGCAGATCGTCGCCAGTGGTGGCGATCTGGTGGTGCGCAAACTGACCGCTCCGGACGGGACCAACCCGGACCTGCGCGTGTATCTGGATACGCTCCTGCGGATTGCCGACGCGTAGGCGGCACCACGCTGCTTGGGCCATGCCTGACCCAACCGCCCTCGCCGCAGCTGAACTGCACACCCTCCAGATCCGCGGCGCGGCCGAGCACAACCTCAAGAACGTCGATCTTGATGTGCCGAAACGCCAGCTGGTGGTGTTCACCGGCCCCAGCGGCTCGGGCAAGAGTTCGCTCGCCTTCGACACCATCTACGCCGAGGGCCAGCGTCGCTATGTCGAGTCGCTCAGCTCGTATGCGCGGCAATTTCTCGGCCAGCTGGAGAAGCCGAAGTACGAGAGTATCCGCGGCCTTGCCCCGACCATCGCGATCGAGCAGAAATCGTCGGCGCGCAATCCACGTTCGACGGTCGGCACGATCACCGAGGTGCATGACTATTTGCGCGTGCTGTGGGCCCGCATCGGGGTGCAGCACTGCCACCAGTGCGCCCGCCAGGTCGGCCGGCGCAGCGCCGACGAGATCGTCGATGGCGTGATGAAGCGGGCCGAAGGCGGCCGCATCCTGCTGCTGGCGCCCAAGATCGGCGAGCGCAAGGGCGAGCACGCCGACGTCCTCGACAAGGCGAAGAAGGGGGGCTTCACCCGCGTGCGCATCGATGGGAAAGAGCACCTCCTCGACCAGCCGATCACCCTGAACAAGAAGGTGAAGCATCGCATCGAAGTGGTGGTCGACCGCCTAGTGATCAAGTCTGACATCCGTTCACGCCTCGCCGATTCGATCGAGGTCGCCCTACGTGAAGGCGACGGCAAGATGATTATCGCCGATGCCGACGGGAAAGTCGCCGACGAATTCATGTCCGAGCACAACTACTGCCACCATTGCGATCTCAGCTTCGCCGATCTCGAACCGAACTCATTCTCGTTCAACTCGCCGGTCGGCGCCTGCCCTGCCTGCAACGGCCTGGGCATCAAGAGCGAGGTCGACCTCGATAAGCTGATCCAGCCCGATTTGTCGATCGACGATGGCGCGATCGCTTGCTGGGGCGCGCTGGGTGATGAGGAGCGCACCGCGTGGCATGTCGAGTACCGCCGCAACGTGCTGGAGAAGATCAAGGTCCCGCTCGACAAACCATGGAAGAAGCTGAACGACAAGCAGCGCCAGCTGGTACTGTATGGCGCCGAGGAGCGGGTGAAGGTCGATTGGCAGACGACCAACAGTAGCGGCACCTTCAATACGAAGTTCGACGGCGTCATCCCGTGGCTGACTCGGACCCAGACCGAGACGGATAGTGAATGGCGGCGCGACCAGCTGGCGCAGTATTTCACCGAGCATCCGTGCCAGGCCTGCGGCGGCGGACGCATGAAGCCCGAAAGCGCCGCAGTAGCGATCGAGGGCAAGACTCTGCCAGAGCTGTGCCATCAGACCATCGAAGGGGCCCACGCTTTCTTCAAAGGCCTCAAGTTGGTCGGCGGCCAGGCGCAGATCGCTGCCGGGGTGCTCAAAGAGGTGCAGGCGCGACTCGGCTTTCTCCTCAATGTCGGCTTGGAATATCTCACCTTGGATCGCGGCGGCCCGACATTGTCCGGCGGCGAGGCGCAGCGCATCCGTCTGGCGTCGCAGATCGGGTCAGAGCTGACGGGTGTGCTCTACGTCCTCGATGAGCCATCGATCGGCTTGCATCAGCGCGATAACGAACGACTGATTGGCACCATGCGCAAGCTGCGCGATCTCGGCAACACCGTGATCGTGGTCGAGCACGACGAGGACACCATCCGCGCCGCCGACCACGTCGTCGACTTTGGGCCTGGGGCTGGCGTGCATGGCGGCCAGGTGGTTTATGCCGGATCGGTGGCCGGCATCGAACAGGTCGAGGGCTCGATCACCGGCGACTTCCTCTCGGGCCGTCGCAAAATCGCGGTGCCGCCCCGCCGCCGTCCCGGCCACGGCACTCACCTGACGGTGACCGGCTGCAAAGCCAACAACCTGCGCGGCATCGATGTGGCGATCCCACTCGGCACCTTCACCTGCATCACCGGGGTCAGCGGCGCGGGCAAGAGCAGTTTCCTCAACCACATCCTCTACCCGGCCCTGGCCAACCATTTCAACGACTCGGTCGAGGAAGTCGGTCCGCATCGGGCGATCGCTGGGCTAGAACACATCGACAAAGTCATTCGCATCGACCAGCAGCCGATTGGCCGCACCCCGCGCAGCAACCCGGCGACCTACACCAAGGTGTGGGATCATGTCCGCACAGTCTTCGCCGGCATGCGCGAGTCGAAGCTATACGGCTACAACCCAGGCCGCTTCAGCTTCAACGTCAAAGGTGGCCGCTGCGAGGCCTGCGAGGGCGATGGCGTCAGGAAGGTCGAAATGCACTTCCTCGCTGACGTCTTCGTACCGTGCGAAGTGTGCCATGGCCGGCGCTTCAACGAGCAGACCTTGCGCGTGAAGTATCACCACAAGTCGATCGCCGATGTCCTCGGCACGCCAGTCGGTGCCGCCTTCGAACTGTTCCGCGCTCACCCGCCGGTCGCACGCGTGCTGCAAACGCTGATCGACGTTGGCCTCGACTACATCGCCCTCGGCCAGAGCGCGACCACGCTATCGGGCGGCGAGGCCCAGCGCATCAAGTTGGCGCGCGAACTGGCCAAGCGCGACACCGGGCGGACGCTGTACATTCTTGATGAGCCGTCGACCGGCCTGCATTTCGAGGATGTGCGTAAACTGCTCACCGTGCTCGACCGCCTGGTTGAATCCGGCAACACCGTGGTCGTCATTGAGCACAACCTCGACATTATCAAGACCGCCGACTGGGTCATTGACCTTGGCCCCGAAGGCGGCGCGCGCGGCGGCCAACTGGTCGCTGAAGGCACGCCCGAGCACATCACGCGGGTCGCGGCAAGCCACACCGGGCGGTTCCTTAAGCGGCTGCTGTAGCCGGCGAACCAGCCTGTCAGGCCTGACGGCGGCGGCGGATGAACCACACAGCCAAGGGGATGCCGAGCAGGGCGAGGCCCATGCCGCCACCGCAACCCGACGAGTCAAGCGTGCTGGGGATGATCACGCGGAAGGAACTGACCGTGGTGGTGACGCCGTCAGTGGCGTAGACGTTCACCAAGGCGAACCCGCTGGAGCCGCTGTTCACCATGCCGCTCAGAGTGTACGAGCCGGAACCGTTCGGCGCTGCCACAACCGCAGGGGCGCCTGCAGTGAAGAATCTGGAGTTGAAGCTGGTGGCGGTGACAACCAGGGTTTCGGGTGCAGCGGTCGGCAGCCGCGGCGTGGCATCGACGTCCGGGTCGGTGGCGGTGAACGCGATCGGGCCGATTGCGCCAGCGGCGGTGACTCGGATGTCGGCAATGCCGCTGACCACGGGACGGCGGCTGTACTTGATGACCTTGTCTTCGGTCGGATCGCACATCTTCATGCGCTTGCCTTCGCCGGGCGTC
>JBBQCI010000043.1:0-32717 GCA_038318565.1 Planctomycetota bacterium | reverse complement strand
GAGGAATACCACCGCCTCTTCGACGAGTACGCCGTCACCAGCACCCAGTTCGATGCCCTGTTGAAGGGCTTGTCGAAGAACTGATAATCCATCCGCCCGAGATAGGAAAACCGTCCGGTAGGCGGACAGGTGTCCTCATTTGTATCCGATCCCTGCCGCCAAGAGGCTACGGTCAGAACTGTACTGGATCCCGGCATCGACGGTCGGGCTACTCGATGCGGGGCGGGGCTGACGACCAGCGCCACACCACGCCGATGCCGATATAGAGGCCGCTCAAGTCGATGGTCTGGTCGATGTTGTCACTCGTGGAGGAATGCTGCACCGACAACCAGCCGCCGTGGCCTTCGACCAGCAGGCCCTGGGACACCTGCCAGAGGGCGGAAACCCGCGCCTCGTAACCGCTGAATGATCCGGTTGCCGAATAATCAGGGCCGGTCGTCGACGACGGGAGATTGAAGGTGCTCAGGCCATAGCGGAATCCGGGCTCGACAAGGAGCGTCCAGTTGTCGGAAATGGCCCAGCCCAGGCCGGCAGAAGCGCGCACGCCATTAGCGACCAGGCTGCCGCTGGTGCCGTAGGTCCAGACGTCCGAGATGAGGCCGGCTCCGAAGACCAAGCCGAGCGAGTCGCCGGGCCGGGCCAGAGCATAGCGACCACCGAATGAAACTTCCGTACCGGATGTGAAGGCGTCATTGCCTGAACCCGAGACGGTCGGGGACGTAACCGTATAGTTGAAGCCGACTGGCAGGACGGAGAGCGAGAGCTCGAGGTCGCGCACCACCAACTCTGCGGCGGGCATGGCCGGCACCATGGCGAAAAGGGCGGCGAGGGCGAGGAGGCACTTCACGTCGGAGTTCTCCTGCGCCCGGTCGCTGAATTCCAAGCGCGTAAAGGTAAGGTGCGAGTTCCACTGCTCATCTGTATGGTCTCAGGGCTTGATCGTCAGGCGCACACCAACAAGCACGTGCGCGACGCTGCTGTAGAGGTCTGCATCGTCGTCTGCCCCAGCCTGGTTGGCAGTACGTGCGGTCCAGGCAGGATCGTACCAGGACCCACCCCGTACATGCGTGCCAGCTCCGGTCCATTCCCAGACGTTGCCATGCATATCGTAGAGGCCGAAGCCGTTCGCCGCCGTGCCGCCAACCACGCGCGGCCCAACCACACCGAGTTGGCTCTCGCGTACGACCGCCCGGCCAGCAAGAACTGCCGGCGTGCCGGTATTCGCCCCCCACGACCAAGTGGTCGAGGAACCGGCGGCGCAGGCAAAGGTCCACTCGCCATCGCTCGGAATCCCGAGCTGCGTGCCATGAGCGGCATTGAAGGAGGTGACAGCCGCGTTCACAGCATCCGAGCTGAGGTTGAAGGCTGGCTTGGTCGGCGCAGTCGCCGCTGCGAGCCAGGACGGTGCCGGCGTCACTGTGGTCCACGGCGCGCTGGCAGTGCCGGCAATCCGGGACCACTGGCCCTGGGTGACTTCGAACACACCGACGAAGAAGTCGTTGCCGTTGCTGCTGATGCGGCGGAACAACATCTTGGTACCTTTGTACTCGACGGCGCTAGGCACAGCCTCGGCAAGGCTGGTCACCGCACCGCTGGACAAGTCTAGCACCAAGAATGGGCCGGTCGCCAAGCCGATCACTCCGTTCAGCCCCTCGCCATCGTTGGCGGACTTCCCGCCCCCGGTCGACAGTCCGAGGTCAGGGACACAGCCGCAAAGCAGGAGAAGTGGGAGGATCAGGACAACAAGCCTGGTCATGGACAAGTCCTTTGTCGTGATCGTGGACTGTGGCATGCTCATCCGTTCCCCGCGGGAGTGGCGATCACCTTGAGATAGACCGGCTGGAGATAGGCGCGATGCGCGGTCGTGTCCTCAACCAGAATGCCGAATTCGTAGTACTGGTAGTCGGGGCCACCGAGCGGATTGATGTCCCAGAAGACGTTGCCAGTGGCGTCGATGGTCGGTGGGTTGACCGCCGGAACGTTGACCAGGCGCCATACCAGCGATCCAGGGTTAGTTGCCTGGACCTGCACCTGGTAGTTCAGATTGCCGTAGTCGTAGCCACGCATGGGCGCGTTGGTCAGGGCGCGCGGGGCGTCGACTTCGTCTGACCCGCTGACATGGAGACGGACGTCGATGCGGGTCTTCAACCCAGCGCCGTTAGCGTCAATGGCGTTGACATAGAAGATGCCGTCCTGCGAGGAGATGCCGGATGCGGGTGTAAAGGTAAAGCCACCAGTGGTCGGGACGAGGGTCACTGTCCCCAGGCCGAATCCGGTGGTGGTGAGACCCAGCGGCGTGCCGTTAGCGTCGCACAACTCGAAGACGACCGTCGTGCCCTCGGGGTCGGGCGCACTGACGCTGCGAGTGATCGGCAGGTCCACCACAGTGGAAAACCAGGGCGTCGAGGCGAGCGGTGGATCGTCGACCGAGATGACATCAATGTACATGTCCTCGTTGGCACTGATGCCGCCGCCGCCGGTTTCATCCTTGACCGTGATGCGCAGGGTGCGTTGGAGCGCAGCCGGGTTCTCGCTACTGTTACGGTAGTAGACGTTCTGCAGCAGGGCCGAGGCAACTGCGGCGGTGGCGTTGTTCGAGGTGAAGTTGATGAGCAGCGGCGTGTTGTTCGTCCCGCCGCTCACCGTGCCGATCGGCTGCAAGAGGTACTCGAGCGTCCTGGTGCCGGCGACATCCGGCCCAAAGGCGATCTGCGGTGAAAGCAATTCAAGGACATCGCTAGCTTCACCGTTGACGACAAAAGCTAGACGCAGGTAGCCACCGTTGAGATTGGGTGAGTCAACGTCCGTTACGGTTGCGGCAGGGTCAATCCGCAGCGGAAGGCCGTTCTCAACGTAGTTCAACAATCGCATCGCGCTTGGCACGACGATGTTGTCAGTCACCGCAATGACCGGTGGGGACAGGCCGGTTATGGTGATATTGAAGACCTTGGCCTCGCTGGTCGCACTCCCGTCGCTGACGGTGAAGGCGAAGCCGTCGCCTCCGGCCACCTGACCGGCATGCAAGTAGGTGAGTAGGCCGCCGACGAGGTCGGACTGGTGGAACACATCGTTGTTGCCAAGTTCCACATCTGTGCCGAGCACACTCAGCAGCAGGCGGCCCTTGTTCGGCGCAAGCAGCAGGCGATAGGTCAGATCAACCGCTGAATCGATGTCGCTGGCACTGAGTGCGGTGGTGGTGATCGGTTTCTTCGGCTCAGCAAAAAGCACGGCCAATCCGGTGTTTACATCAAGCACCGGCACGTCGTTGATCGGCGTCACGTTGACGGTGAACGACCGGATGGTGCTACCACCGGCATCATCGTTGACCGTCACATTGATGGTCACCGGCCCGCCGGAGGACTCGGGCACTGGGGTGAAGGTCAGACTGGCGATGGCCGATGGGGTGACGTAGCTGACCGTCGGGTGGGGGATGATCGCCGGATTCGTCGAGACGGCGGAGATGCTTACCACCTGCGCCTCGCCGGTCTGCCCCGGCCCGATGCCGGTGGCGACCACGGTCTGCATTGCGGCGTCCTCAAGCAAGGTCATCGGCGCCAACGCGTCGATGGTCGGTGGGTTGTTCACGCCCTGGTTGATCGCCGGCAGGTCAGTTGGATTAATGATAGAATAGCTGACATCGGCAGTTGAGAAGCTCAGCAGGACGCTGAAGGATGTGTCGCCGTCATTAACGTCCTTCAGGCCGGTGAGCGTGACCGTCTGAGGCGTACTCCAATTGCTGCTATTCAGCACCACGTTGGCCGGCGAGAAGCTCGACTGGGTGATATCGCTGGCGGCGTACAGCAGTGTTACCGGCGCAGCCGGCTCGCTCAGCAGACGGATCGTAAACGAGGCCGTGCCGCCAGTCTCGGTGACGACCAAGGTACCGGCATCCGCAATCCCCGGCGTCGAGGGATCGGTGTCGATCACCACCCCGGCGACGTCGTTGTCACTGATGGCGGTTTCGAGCGTGGGACCGGCGAGAGCCGAATAGCTGATGTCGGTACTGGTTGCCAGGTGGGTGATGGTGCCGATATGGCCACCCTCGGCGACGGCATCGTCGAGCGCCGTCACCGTCACCGTCTGGGTCGCCAGGTCACCAATGCCGAACGTCAACGACGGCGGAACCACAGTGACCTGTCCATTGCCGGTAAGAGCGACGGTGACGGGCTGGGTCGGGGCGACGCTTAGACGGACGATATAGGTCCGGCTGGTGCCGCCTTCGCTGAGCACCAGGGGCCCACCGCTCAGTTCAACGATGATTGCCGGGGTGTCGGTATCCTGGTTATAGACAGTGACATCGGTAGCATTGATGCCGTTGAAGTCCGTGTCGATGCTGGTCGCCGGCTGAAGTGCGATGATGACATTGGTTCCTCCGAGGCCGCCGCCGGTGCAGGTGACCGTATGGGCTGCCGCATTGTTCCAGTTGGCTGCGGTGAATACCAAACTGGCCGGAACAACCGTCACCTCGCCTGGGACATTGCTCACCACCGGGATGGTCACCGGCTGAGTTGGACGGGCTGTGAGCACCACGGAGAATTGCGCACTGCCACCGATGTCAGTGGTCACCAGACTGGTTGGTGACACGACCACGCCGGCGGTGTCGTTGTCCTGATTGGTCACCGACACGTCTGCTGGGTCGAGACCGTTGTATGCCATATCCGCAGAGATCGCAGAAGCCAGCTGGGCCTGCCAGACAGTGGCGCCATCAATGTCGACATCGTCGATGCCGGTTACGGTCATGGTCTGCGGGGTCGACCAGTTCGCTGCGGTGAAGATCAAGGCGGATGGCGAAACTGCGCCTTCCAAGGCGTTGGAGGAGCCTACGGCCACGGTTACATTTGCCGTCGGCTGTGAGGTAAGCACGACGGTGAAGGTAGCGGCGCTGCCGTTCTCCCCGGTCGTCAGAGCAGACTGGGGCGAGATCACGAAACCGGCCTGGTCGTCGTCAGTGATCGCGACTACCACAGGCACCGCGCTGACGCCGTCGTAGCCGCCCCCCGCCGCTGCGATGGAGATCGTGGCGGTATGCGCACCCTGCGCGATAAGGTCATCAACCGAGCTGACCGATACGGTCTGGGGCAGGAAGTGGCTGCCTGGCGAGAACGTTAACGTGGCAGGCGTGAAGCTGAGTGCTCCGCTGGCGTCGATCAGAGTGACGGTGACGGTGCCGGAGGGTACCGGCGTGGTGACCAGACGCACGGTGATGGTGTCATTGGCGCCGTTCTCGGCCACCGTCGTTCCACCACCGCTCTGCCCTATGAGCAGGCTCGGTACATCATCGTCTGCACAGGTGACAGCCACGTCGGCTACAACCACGCCGTTGTAAGCAGGGTCGGAGCTCACCGCCGTGGTCACAATGTTGAAGGTCATGTTGCCGTCCGCCACGACGTCATCCACACCTGTTACAATAACGATTTGCGGCGTCGACCAGTTGAGGGCTGTGAAGGTCAGCAAGGCCGGTGATGCCGTTCCTTCGCTCGGATCGCTACTCACCGCTGCGATGGTGACGTCGGCGAGCGGGCGACTGCGTAGTCGGACGGTGAAGGCGGCCGTTCCGCCGGTCTCATCCACCACCAGGCCGAAGATCGGAGTAACTGCGACACCAACCACATCGTCGTCGTGATTGGTCACTTGAGGGTCGGCGCCATCAAGTCCGTTGTAGGCGGTATCGCTACTGCTTGCAGGCTGCACCAGAATGGCGTGGGTTACATCGCCGTCGGCGATGTCGTCGGATACGCCGGTCACCGTCACCGTCTGGGGGGTCGACCAGGTGAGATTGGTGAAGACCAGCGAGATGGTCGAAACCGCATCCTGGGCGAGATTATCGCTGGCAATCGGAATGGTGACATTACTGGTGGGCTGGCTGCCGAGGACCACAGTGAAGGTCGCGGTACTGCCCTGCTCGTCGGTCTGGAGACCGCTGGTTGGCGTAACCAAAACAGCGGCGGTATCGTTGTCGGTGATCGCCACCGTTACGTTGGGCACAGTGACGCTGCCGTAACCACCGCCACTGATGGCGTGACTGATGACTGAATTGTGCGGACCCTCGGAAACCACGTCGTCGACCGCACCAACTGTAACGGTCTGGGGGAGGTTCCAATTGACCGGGGTGAAAATGAGACTTGCCGCCGAGGTGGTCACCTGGGCATCATGGAGGATGGTCATCGTCACATCATCGCTGGGGATGGTGTTTAGCCTGAGCGTGTAGGGGTCGGTCGCGCCGTTCTCGCTGACATCGGTGGCGCCACCACTCTGCACCAGGGTGACGCCGATCGCATCGATGTCTTGGTTGACGACGGTTACATCCGGAGGATTGAGGGCGGCGTAGGCGACATCAGCCGACCCGCCCATGCCAAGGACCACCGTCCAGGTGACGTTGCCGTCGACCACATCATCGCCTTGGGGGGTGATGGTGACGGTCTGCGGGGTGGCCCAGTTGACAGGAGTGAAGGTCAAGGAGGACGGGCTGATCGTACCCTCGCTCAGGTCTCCGCTCGATACCGAGAGGGTGACATCTGCGGTAGGCTGGCTGGAGAGGCTGGTGGCGAAGGTCGCGTCGGCGCCGCGTTCGACGGTATTGAGCGAAATCGGTGCCATAAGAAAGCCGGCGCCGTCATCATCGAGGCAGGTGACGGTGACGTCGGTGGGATCTAGCCCGCTATAATTGCCGTCAGTCGAAGTGGCAGGCGACAGCACGATGTGGAAGGTCACATCCCCATCGTCGGCGGCGTTGTCGATGCCGGTGATGATCACGCTTTGCGGGGCGTTCCAGTTGACCGGGGTGAAGGTCAGCGAGGTAGTACCGATAGTCCCCTTGGCAACATTGTCGCTGGCCAGGGCGATGGTCACATCGTCGAGCGGGGCGCTGCCCAGGCGGACGGTGAAGCTGGCGGTGTGGCCGGCGCCCGCTGCCTCGGTGACCGTGGCTGAGGTCGGCGACACCACCACGCCGGAGCCATCGTCATCGATATTGATCAGATTGATCACCACCGAGGCGAGGGCGGCATAGCGCGCATCTGTACCGATCGAGTCGAGGGTGATGGTGAAGGGGATGTCGCCATCATCGATCAAGTCATCCACCCCGTTCACCGTCACGGTCTGCGGCACGTTCCAGTTGGCCGGGGTGAAGGTCAACGAATTGGCCGTCGGCAAGCCCTCGGTGGTATCGCTGGAGTCGACTTGGAGGACTACGTCGCTGGCAGGCTGGGTGGCGATGGCGACGGTGAAGGTGGCCGCTCCGCCGGCCTCGGCCGGGGTGCCGGTGATAACCGAGACCACCAAGGCCGCGACGTCATTGTCGCTAACCGTGATCCCGATCGGCGTGATGGTAAGGCCATCGTAGGCTGGATCGGCGCTGCTAGAGGCGTGGGCCACTGAAGCGGCGTGGGCTCCGTTCTCATCGACCAGGTCGTCGACCGCCGCGACCGCGACAATCTGGGGCACGTTCCAATTGACCGGGGTGAAGGCCAGGGTCGTCTGGTTCCCTAGCGCGCCAGCATCGGTGTCCACCGTCACCTGGGTGTCAGGAGTGAGGGTGATGGTGACGTCGGCGAACGGTTTGCTGTGGAGGACCACCGTGTAGGTGTCGCCGACGCCGCCTTCGGTGACAGTCGTGGTGCCGCCGGTGTGGGCCCAGTCGACCCCGACGCTGTCGTTGTCGTCGTTCACCACCACTACGTCAGCCGGGTCGAACCCGTTGTAGCGAGTATCTACCGAGACCGCTGCGGCAGTGACTATGGTGAAGGTGATATTGCCATCAGTGACCTGATCATTCACGCCTGTGATCGTCACGGTCTGGGCCGAGTTCCAATTGACGTTAGTAAAGTTCAGCCCGGTAGGTGTCACCGTTCCCTCCGCCGTGTTGCTCGAACTCAGCGCTATGCCAACGTTGGCTGTCGGCTGCGAACTCAGCACCACGGTGAAGGTGGCGGTAGTCCCGCCCTCGTCGGTGTGGCCGGAGATCAGGCTGACCAGCACCCCTGCTGTGTCATTGTCGACGACGCTGACGTTCAGCGACGGAGCCGAGGCGCCGGCATAATTGCCATCAGCGCTACCAAGGCTGTGGGTGACGGTGGCGTTGTGCGGACCCTCGGCGACCGCATCGTCGACCGCCGAAACGGTGACGGTCTGGTCGGTGGACCAGTTCGCGTTGGTGAAAGTCAGCGTACTCAACGGCACTGTGACTTGGCTGTCAGGGGTAATGGTGACCGTCACATCAGCGCTCGGCTGGCTGTTCAGCCGCACCGTGTACGTATCAGTGAAGCCGCCTTCAGCGACTTGGGTGAATCCGCCGGTCGAAGCCAGGGTGACCCCGGCACTGTCGTTGTCCGTGTTGCTCACTGTCACCAGCGGCACCGTTGTAGCGCCCGTGTAGGCGCTGCCATCCCCCTGGGTGAAGGAACCGGTGACCTGCCACGCGACCGTACCGTCGATCACCACGTCATCGACGCCGGCCACGGTGACCGTCTGCGGAATGTTCCAATTGCTGCCAGTGAAAGTCAGATTGCTACCAGCAAGTCCGTTGACCGCAGTCACTTGCCCTTCGCTAACATCGGCACTCTGGAGGTAGATGATCACCGCACCCAGCGGCTGGGAACTGAGCACCATGGTAAAGGTGGTGGTTCCTCCGCCCTCGCTGGTTGTGCCGACGGGCACCGAGGCCACCGCCCCAGCGTTATCGTCATCATTGCACGTCACCGACACAGTCGGCACGGCGATGCTTTGGTAGTTGGCGTCGGCGCTGGTCGCGACCGCAGTGATGGTAAATGCCTGCACGCCATCGTCGACCTGATCATCGATACCGGTGACGGTGACTGTCTGCGCCACGTTCCAATTCGCGCCTGAGAAGGACAGCGTAGTCGGGCTGGTCACGCCTTCGCCCGGGTCGTTGCTGGCGAAGGTGAGGATCACGTCAGCAGTTGGCTTGGTGCCGAGTTGGACTCCGAAGGTCACAGTCGTGCCTGCCTCGCTAACCACCAGACCAGCCTGGGGGCTGACGCTGACCACGGCGCTGTCGTTATCGGTGATGTTGACGCTCACGTCGGAGATACTCACACCGGTATATTCGTCGCCCGCGGCACTGTGGGAAACTACGACGCCGTGAATCGCAGCCTCATCAACGTCGTCGTCGATGGCGGTAAGCGTGATAGAGGCGGGGTTGCTCCACAAACGACGGTTGGCCGCATCGGCTCCGCTACCAGTTGCTAGGGCGGTGGGGCCGAACCAAACGGCGGACTTATCGGTCGTGAGTTGTCCCGACGGCGGTGTGACGCCGATGCGCACATCACCCGTCGGCTGGGTACCCAAGGCGATGGCATAGGAAGTCCAAGTGGCGCCGGCCTCGGCAACCTGCGTGATGGCCGAGGCATCGATCACCACAGTAGCACTGTCGTTGTCAACCGTACTCACCACGACGTCCGGGACTGCCAAGCCGCTGTAGCGGGGATCTACACTGGCTGCCGCAGCCAGATCCACGCCCCAGTCGATATCGCCATCATCAATCAGGTCGTCGACTCCGACCAGAGTGATGGTGCGGGAGGTGCTCCACTGTGCAGGTTGGAAGCTGATCGTCACCGGATCCGAGCAGGGCACGCCATCTACAAAGGCGACGAGACCTTCGCTGGAATCTGAACCGGTTATGGTGATATCGACCTGAGCCGTGGGTCGGCTGTTGAGTTGAACAGTGAAGCTCGCCTGTCCGCCGGCTTCGGTGCAGGTCAGACCACTGGTCGGGCTGACCGCCACGCCGGCGCTATCGTTGTCTGTCACTCCGCCTGTCACGCTCGCCGCTGTCGCGCCATCGAAACCGCCGCCGCTGACCAGATGCGTCACCGTCCCGCTGTGCGGGCCCTCAGCCACGCTGTCATCGATGGCCGTGACCGTGAAGGTCGCCGCGTTACTCCACAGCCGCAGATTTCCGGCGCTGTTGCCGGAGAGGTCACCTGTCGCCGCAGGACCGAAGTGGATTACTGCAGGGGACACAGAGACTTGCGCATCACCGGTCGCACTCAGCACCACTTCGCCGATCGGAGCGCCACCGGCCAGCACCGCCGTGTAGGTGTCCGTCGTGCCGCCTTCCACCATCGCCGTGGTTCCACCCGACTGCGTGACGGTCACCGTCGCCATCTCGTTGTCCGTCACCGAGGCTGTCACCGAAGCAACCGTGATCAGATTGTAGTTTCCGTCGATCGAGGCCGCACTGTGGTTCACCGTCGCTGTGCCGGGGCCATCGACCACGGTGTCGTTCACCGCTGTCACGGTCACCGTCTGGGCGACGTTCCAGTTGCCACTGGTGAAGGTCAGCGTGCCAGGGGCCGCGCCAGCCTGTGAATCACCGCTGACCGTCACCCCCACGTTCGCCGTCGGTTGGGACGTCAACACCACCGTGTAGGTGTCCGTCGCGCCACCCTCGACCACGATCGTCGTCCCACCCGACTGCGTCACCATCACCCCAGCCGTGTCGTCGTCGGTGACCGTCGCGCTCCGGCCAGTGATCGATACTCCATTGTAACCGCCGCCGCTTGCGGCGTGCACCAAAGTACCCACATGAGTCCCCTCGGACACCGCGTCATTCACCGCCGTCACCGTCACTGTCTGAGGCGTGTTCCAGTTCGCCGAGGTGAAGGTCAGACTGGCCGGCGATGCCGACAGCTGCGCATCGGGCGTCACCGCGATGGTCACATCGCCAGTCGGGATGGTGCTTAGTGCCAGGGTGTAGGTCGCAGTCGCGCCCCCCTCCACCACCCCGCTACTCAACGCAGATACCACCACGCCAGCCGGGTCGTTGTCGATGATCGCTGCGGTCACCGACGCCACGGACAGGCCACCGTAGCCGCCGCCGCTGGCGGTGTGGTTGATCGTGCCGGTATGCGCGCTTTCGGTGATCTGGTCGTCAACCGCCGTTACCGTCACCGCCTGCGTGGTAAACCAGTTCACCGTGGTGAAGGTCAGACTGCTCGGCGAGACTGATAACTGAGCGTCCGGAGCCACTGTTATCGTCACAGACGCAGTCGGCTGAGAGGTCAGCACCATGGTGTAGCTATCGGTGGCGCCACCCTCGGCGACCAGCGTTGATCCGCCAAGCTGCGTCACGAGAACGGAAACAGTGTCATCATCCAGCGTTGTCACCGCGACATCGGTTGGATCGAAATTTAGGTAGGCCGCATCCGACGTCCCCGTGTCAGCCACAAGGTTGACCGACCAGAGGATGTTGCCGTCTGCAACCGCGTCGACCACGCCAATCACGGTCACCGCCTGCGGCAGGTTCCAGTTCGCCGAGGTGAAAGTCAGGTTCGCCGGGGCAACAGTGCCTTCATTCAGGTTACTGGAGGTCACGCCAACAGTAACGTTTGCTGTCGGTTGGCTGGTCAAGCGCACCGTAAAGGATCCGGTACCGCCGGCCTCGGCTACGCTCAGTGACGCTTGGCTGATGATATAACCGGCGCTGTCATTGTCGGTGATGGCCACCGTCACATTCGATGCTGAAGCGCCGCCATAGCCACCACCCGAGACCGTGTGGGTGATGACGCCGCTGTGCGCACCTTCAGCCACGTTGTCGTCGATGGCTGTGACCGTGAAGGTCGCCGGGTTGCTCCACAACCGCAAGTTGCCGGCGCTGCTGCCAGAGAGATCGCCGGTCGCCGCTGTGCCGAAGTGGATTGCCGATGGGGAGACTGAGGCCTGCGCATTGCCAGCCGCGCTCACCACCACCTCGCCGCTCGGAGCACCTCCGACCAGCACCACCGTGTAGGTATCTGTCGCGCCGCCTTCCAATACTGCCGTGGCTCCACTCGACTGCGTAACAGTCACCGTTGGCACCTCGTTGTCCGTCACCGAGGCCGTCACCGAACCAACGATGATCAGATTGTAGTTCCCGTCGACCGAGGCCACACTGTGGTTCAACGTCGTTGTGCCGGCACCCTCTACCGCGGTGTCATTCACCGCAGTCACCGTCACCGACTGGGCGATGTTCCAGTTGCCGCTGGTGAAGGTCAGCGTGCCAGGGGCCACACCAGCCTGCGCATCACCGCTGACCGTCACCACCACGTTCATTGTCGGCTGGGACGTCAGCACAACTGTGTAAGTGTCCGTCGCGCCACCTTCAACCACGACTGTTGTCCCACCTGACTGTGTCACCGTCACTCCGGCCGTGTCGTCGTCGGTAATCGTCACGCTCCGGCCCGTGATCGACACCCCGGTGTAACCGCCTCCGCTCGCGCTGTGCACCAGCGTGCCCACGTGTGTACCCTCGGCCCCCGCGTCGTTCACCGCCATCACCGTTACCGTCTGCGACGTATTCCAGTTCGTCGACGTGAAGACCAAGCTTGAAGGCGACACCGCTAATTGCGCATCAGGCGTTACTGTGATGGACACGTCACCGGTCGGAATAGTGCTCAGGTGCAGCGTATAGGTCGCCGAGGTACCACCCTCCGTCACTCCGCCGCTCAATGCCGATACCACGACACCTGCTGGATCGTTGTCGGTGATCCCCGCCGTCACCGATGCAACCGACAAACCGCCATAGCCGCCACCACTGGCGGTATGGTTGATTGTGCCGCTGTGCGCACCCTCGGTGATTTGATCGTCCACTGCCGTCACCGTCACGGTCTGCAGAGTAGCCCAATTCACCGGGGTGAAGGTCAGGCTGCTTGGCGACGCCGACAACTGCGAATCCAGAGTAACCGTCACGGTCACGTCTGCCGTTGGCTGGCACGCCAGCACAACGCTATAGGAATCGGTCGCCCCTCCTTCCGTCACCAAGGTCGTGCCACTACTTTGTGTGACCACCACCGCGGCGGTGTCATTGTCAGTCGTGGTGACGGCGACATCAGGCGGATCGAGCGCCAAGTATAGCGGATCGGTAGTGCCGACGACGTTCGTGCTCAACTGGACTGTCCAGCCTATGTCACCGTCGTCGAGATCGTCGTCCTGGCCCGTGACGGTAACAACCTGAGACACGCTCCAGTTCGATATGGTGAAAGTCAGCGGACTGGTCGACAGCGTGCCCTCGGTGGTGTCGCTACGCACCAGGTCAACCACCACGTTGCCGGTCGGCTGGCTGTTCAGGCGCACCGTAAACACCGCGCTGGTCAGGCCCTCGCTCACGTTGAGGCCGCTGGTGGGCGATACGGTGAAGCCAGCATTGTCGTTGTCGACTGCCGTGACCGCCACGGTAAGTGCCGCGGCGGGCTTGTCGTTCCAGTTCACGTCTGCACTGACGGTCTTGCCAACGGTGACGGTCAGAGCCTTGTCGCCATCATCTATGGCATCGTCCACCGCCTGTACGGTGAAACTACCGCTGCGTCCGTTGCCGGCGGGTATGGTGACCAAGCCCATGCTAACGGTGCCCTGGGTGGGATCACTGATTACCACCGGGACGAAGACACTGGCTGCCGGATCGACGCCGCCGCCGAGGGTGATGTTCACCGTCGCCGCCGCGCCGCCCTCGGTGACACTCAGGTTGCTGGGAGCGACAGCGACAGTCTGTGTATCATCGTCGACGTTAACCAGGGCGACATCGGGCGGGTCATACCCAGCATAGTCGCCGCCGGCGCACACCAGCAATTGCATAGTGTAAGCTATGTTCCCGTCCGCCAGCGCGTCGTTCACCCCGGTCACGGTGATGGTCTTGTTGCTATTCCAATTGACCGTGGTGAAGGTCAGCAATACCGGTTCAGCACCTGAGGCGACCCCGTCGACCAGGGAGACGAGGCCTTCAGTGGCATCATTGCTCTGAAGCGAGAATGTCACGTCGGCAGTTGGCTGGCTAGCGAGACGGACCGTGAAGGTCGCCACGCCACTGAGTTCACTGGTCTGATCGTCGGTGACCTGCACGACCACGCCCTTGATGTCGTCATCAATGGTACTGCAGCTGACGTCCGCCGGATCCCGATTAAGGTACTTCACATCGGCGGTCCCGGCATCGGCATTGAGCTGCACGCTCCAGGCAACATCACCGTCATCAATGCTGTCGTCCACCGCGGTGACAGTCACGGTCTGCGGCGTAGCCCAGTTCACGCTGGTGAAATTCAGGCTCGCCACCGACACGGTGCCCTCGCTGGCATCACTGCTCACCACCCCGAGGGTGACGTTGGCGGTGGGCTTGGTATTCAGGCGAACGGTGAAGGTTGCGCTGCGGCTGACGCCTACCGCCTCGGTCAGGGTCAGCGGTCCGGTGGTGCTGATGGTGTAGCCGGCTGCGTCATTATCGTTGATGCTGGCGGTTTGGCTACCGGCAACGGGGATGACGTAGAATCCGTCAGCGCTGGTCGTCGCGTGGGTGATGACGCCGAGATGGCCGTCGTCTTCATCGACTAAGTCGTCGACCGCAGTGACGGTGATGGTTTGCTGCGTGTTCCAATTGCCGGTGGTGAAACTCAGGCTCGCAGGCAGGACCGTCACTTGGCCATCCGGCGTGGGCGTAGCGGTCACCGTGGCGGTTGGCTTGCTGCGTAGCACTACGGTATACGTCGCAGTTGCGCCGCCCTCGGCGATGGACCCGGACATGGCGGTGAAGTCGACGCCGGCCGTATCATTGTCAGTGATCTGGACGCTGCGCTGGCCGATCGCGATGCCATTGTAGTTAGGGTCGGAACTGCTGGAGGTGTGGCTGATCTGACCTGTATGCGGGCTGGTTTCCGCGACCGCATCGTCCACCGCGGTCACCGTCACTGTCGCCGGGTTGCTCCACAGCCGCAGATTGGCGGCGCTGCTACCCAAGGAGTCGCCGGTCGCTGCCGCGCCAAAGTAGAGCGTGCTGGGCGACACCGTCTCCTGGATGTCCGGAGTGATGGTGACCACCACGTTGGCGGTGGGCAGGGAACTCAACGCCAGGGTGTAGGTCTTCTGGCCGCCAACCGCCTCGGTGGTGGTACCAGACATGGCGCTGACGATCACGGCTGCACTGTCGTTATCGGTGATCGTCGCCGTGACCGAGGCAATCGACACCGCGGTGTAGCCGCCACCACTGGCGCTATGCGTGATAACCCCACTGTGCGTGCCCTCGACCGCAGTGTCATCGACCGCACCCACTGTCACGGTGGCAGCGGTGCTCCACAGGCGCAGGTTGGCAGGACTGCTGCCAGAGAAGTCTCCTGTTGCCGCCACGCCGAAGTAGATCGTCGCGGGATTGGCGGTGACCTGCGCATCTGGGCTGGCCGTCAGCGTCACCATTGCACTCGGCTGCAGGCCCAGCACCACGGTGTAGCTGTCGCCAGCACCACCCTCGGTCACCGTGGTCGTGCCGCCGCTCTGCGTGACAGTAACCGTACCGACATCATTGTCGGTGTTCGTCACCGACACGTCGCTCGGGTTGACGCCGGCGTAGTCGCCGCCGGCTGCCGCTGCCGTAATTACCGTATAGCCTTGCGAGCCATCAACAATCGCGTCGTTGACTCCGGTCACTGTTACCGTCTGGTTCGTTGACCAGTTGGCGCCGCTCGCCAGAAAGGTTAGAGCTACCGGCGAGACGGTTCCTTCGGCGGTATTGTTCGAACTGAGACTCAGCGTCACCGTCGCGGTCGGACGACTGTTGAGACGCACCGTAAAGGTTGCAGTGCCACCTCCCTCGGTAGTGGTCAGTCCGCTCGTCGGCGTGATGGTAAAGCCCTTGGTGTCGTCATCCGTGGTGGCAGCCGTCACATCGGCGGGGTTAAGCGCGGCATAGACGGTATCGGCACTTCCGCTGGGCTGCCCCAGTACAACAAGCCAGGAGCTGTCCCCATCGTCGACGTCGTCATTCACCCCGGTGACCGTCACGCTCTGCGGAGTCGCCCAGTTGACACTGGTGAAGGTCAAGCTGGCCAGCGACACCGTGCCTTCGTTGGTGTTGCTGGAGGTCACGGCGAGGGTCACATCGGCGGTGGGCTGGGTGTTTAGCCGCACCGTCACCGCGCCGGTACTACCGACCTCGGTGACAGTCAGCGTCGTTCCCGGGGTTATGGTGTAGCCGGCCGTGTCGTTGTCGGTGATCGCCGGGGTACGGGTCCCGGCGCTACCGAGGGCGTAGTTGGGGTCCGAGCTGGCGGCAGAATGTGTGACGCTGCCGGTGTGCGCCCCCTCCGACACCAGGTCATCGACGGCACTGACCGTGATCGTCTGATTCGTATTCCAATTGCCGGTGGTGAAGTTGAGGCTGGTCGGCGACACCGTGCACTGCGCATTTGGCGACGGCGTAACCACCACGCTGGCAGTTGGCTGGGTGTTCAGACGCACCGTGTACGTCGCTGTCGATCCACCCTCGGCGATGCCGCCCGACAACGCCCCGAGCGTCACCCCGGGGACGTCGTTGTCGGTGATCGAGACAACTCGTGAGCCCACCGCCAGACCGTTGTACTTCGGATCAGAACTGCTTGCTGTGTGCGTGACCGTCCCGCTGTGCGCGCCCTCGGCCACGGTGTCGTCCACCGCCGTCACGGTGATGGACTGCGTCGTGCTCCAGTTCGCAGTGGTGAAGGTCAGCGAGGGCAGACTGACTGCGACCTGCGCGTCGGGAGACAGGGCGATGGTCACGTTCGCGGTTGGCTGTGTTGCCAGCACCAGGGTATAGGTGGTGGTGGCCCCACCCTCCACCGCCGTGCCCGATGCGCCAACGGTCACCGCCGCGGTGTCGTTGTCGGTGATCGACGCCGTGACCGAGGTGATGGCGACCCCGGTATAGCCACCGCCGCTGGCGCTGTGGCTGAGGATACCGCTGTGCGCACCTTCGTCGACGCTATCGTTGACCGCGCCAGCAGTCACGATCTGGGCCACGTTCCAGTTGGCGGTGGTGAAGGTCAGCGTCGCCGGATTGCGCGTGGTCTGAGCGTCCGCCGTAATCGTCACCGTAACCGTCGCGCTCGGCTGCTTGCCCAGCACCACGGTGTAGGTGTCAGTGCCACCCGCCTCGCTCACCGCCGTCGAACCGCCGGATTCGGCGATCGTCACCACGCCGACGTCATTGTCGCTGTTGCTCACCGATACGTCGCTCGGGTCGATGCCGGCGTAGTCACCGCCGGTCGCCGCCGCCGTCACCGCGGAGTAGGATTGCGCGCCGTCAACAATCGCATCGTCCACCCCGGTCACCGTTACCGTCTGCGGGGTCGACCAGTTTGTGCCAATCGTGGTAAAGCTCACGCTCGCTGGTGAGATGGTGCCCTCGGCCGTGTTGCTCGAGCTCAGGCCGAGGGCCACCCCGGCCGTTGGGCGGCTGTTTAGACGTACCGTGAAGGTCGCCGTGCCACCCGCTTCGGTGGTGGTCAGCCCGCTGGTCGGCGTGATGGTGAAGCCCTTCGTGTCGTCGTCCGTCGTCGTGGCCGGAACGTCGACTGGGTTGAGGTTCTTGTAGCCCAGATCCGCAGTCGAGGCGTCGGGGCCCAATACCACCGTCCACGAACTGTCGCCGTCGTCCACGTCGTCGTTGACTCCAGATACGGTGATACTCTGCGCCACGTTCCAGTTGACGCTGGTGAAGGTCAGCGTCGCCGGGGAGACCGTGCCTTCAGCGATGTTGCTCGAACTCACCGGGATGACCACGTTGGCGGTCGGCTGGCTGGTCAACTTGATCGTGACGTTGGCCGTGCTGCCGGCCTCCGTCACCGTCACTGTGCCGGCGGGGGTGATGGTGAAGCCCGAGGCGTCGTTGTCGTCGTTGATCACCGTGACGTCCGCAGGATTGAGGCCGCCATAGCGGGTGTCGGTGCTGCTAGCGGCGCTCAGGACGGCGTTGTAGGTGATGTCGCCGTCATCGACGTCGTCGTTCACGCCGGTTACGGTCACCGTCTGGTTGGTGTTCCAGTTGCCAGCATCGAAGATGAGGGTGACAGGCGACACCGTGCCTTCGGTCGCATCGTCGGAGGAGACCGGGATGCTCACTGTTGCGGTGGGCTGGCTGTTCAGCCGGACGGTGAAGGTGGCGGTGCCGCCGGCCTCGGTGGTATGGCCGCTAATAGCAGACACTGTCACCCCGGCGGTGTCGTTGTCGAGGTTGGCGCAGGAGACGTCATTGACCCCAAACCCGGAGTAGAACGGGTCGCCGCTGACACAGGCACCGGTGATGATGGTGTAGGGCATCGGGTCCGTCACCTCGTCGACGAAGTCGTCGACGCCAGTGACGGTGACGGTGCGGGCCGTGTTCCAGTTGGCGCTGGTGAAGATCAACGAGACTGGGCTAACGGTGCCCTCTCCGGTGTTGCTGCTCGCTAGGCTGATCGTGACGGTGGCGGTCGGCTGCGATGTCAGCACCACGGAGAAAGTGGCGGTGCCACCGGCCTCTGTGGTGTTGCCGCTGATTGCGGAGACGGTGACCCCACGCACATCGTCGTTGAGGATGGTATAGGTGTGCGCCGAGATGGGGCCGACGCGGGCATTGACCGCCGAGGTCAGCGATACCACGACGGTCTCGTCGTTCTCGCAGACCTGGTCGTTGACAATGGTGAGAACGACGGACTTGCTGGTCTGTCCAGGGGTGAAGGTGATCTGGTTTCCGATGGTGTAGTCGCTGGTCACTGTTGCCGTGCCGCCAGTGACAGTATAGTTCACTGTCACGGTCTGACCGCTGGCCACACTCAAGCTGACGTTGAGGTTGATCGTGGTTACCGCCTCGTTTCCGCTGGAGGAGGCGAGGGCGAATTGCACGCGCGGCGCCTCGCCCTCATAGCAGCCATGGTCGTCCTGGCCGCCGTGCGGACGAACAGCGCCAATGAGGTCTCCATCCGGAGCGTCGCTTAAACTGCCAGGGTTGAGGCTCGGGCTGTCGGTGGTCAGTCGCAGTCCGTCATCAATGGTCATGTAGAGGTTGTCGGCGCCGTCGGGGTCGCTCTGGGTGAGAAACAACGGATCTGAAGAGATGTTCCCACCATTGTCGGTACCGAAGCCACTGATTCCAGCCTGCACATTGCAGTCCTGCCAGGTTGGGGTTGCTGCGCTCACCGTGATGGGGGTGCCGGAGTGGCCCCATATGATGGTGTTGTAGAAGGCTGGCGTGCCGCCGTTGACATATAGCGCCGACCCACTTGAGCCTGTGTTGCCGACGATCGTGCAGTTCCACAGCTGCGGACTTGCCGAGCTCAGAAAGATGGCACCGCCGAGGCCGCTGACATTGTTGCTGGCTATCAGGCAGTTGCGCAGGATCGGGGAGCTACTGTAAGCGCAGAGGGCGCCACCGTAGACGCCGCTGGTGCTGCTCAGGTTAGCGACGATGGCGCAACTGTCGAAGGTCGGATTGGCACCCGCAGCGCAGTAGATGGCGGGGCCATCGAAGCCGGCCCGATTGTCGGTAATTAAGCAACCGCGCACCGTAGGTGAGGAGGCGTTGCAGTAGATGGCGCCACCGGTGTTCTGGCCGGCGGCGGCGCCGTTGGCGCAGCCGCCGCTGATGACGAAGCCGTCAAGCGTCGACAAGTTGGCACCGACGACGACATGGTAGCTGTTGTCGGCCCAGTTGGCTGGCCCGAAAGTCGGACCGATGTCACCGCTGAGCACGGTGGAATTGCTGGCGATGACGCGCTGTGACAGAGCCGTCTCGATGCCAGCGAACCCGCCGTAGTAGGCGCAACCGGCACGCATGGTAAACGAGGCCGTCCGGTCGGCTGCGACAGTCGGGGTGAATGTCCCCGACCGCACCCACAGCTCATCGCCCGAGACCACGACGTTGGCCCAGACGTTTGGCAGGTCGGAGACGAAAGCGTCATTCCAGTTGCCGCCGCTTTGGTCCCCGCCGCCGGCTAGGTTGAAATACCAGACTCGACGTTCGTAGCATCCCATGTCCATCGCCCCGCCCGAGGGACGCCAAATGCCTCGCAGATCCGCCTGGCCGGTGCCGTACCCGATGCTGCCGGCATCCCGGGTCGGACTGCTGCTCATCGGGAAGAGACCATCGTCCCAGGTGCCATACACGTTGTCCGCGCCGTCCGGATCGGCGGCGTTGGCGAAGAGCGGATCGCTGGCGATGTTGCTAACGTTTCCGGCCGTGATGCCGGCCGGCAGTCCGCCCTGGAAGTCGCAGGAATAGGCGGTGCCGGAGCCGTAGACCTGCGCTCCGTTGGTGGCGCTATTGCCCCAGAAGATGCAGTTCGCCACAGTGGCCGTACCGCTGCCGATGTGCATCGCGCCACCGTAGCCACCCACGTTGCTGACCGAGTTGCCCTGGAAAGTGCAGTTTACGAAGACCGACGGGCTGTCGAAGTCAAAGACCGCGCCGCCGCCGAAGCTGGCGCTGCCGGAGGCGATGTTGCCGGTGAAGAGGCAGTGGCGCACCTGCACCGCGACGCCGCTGTACAGGAAGAGGCCGCCGCCGCCGTTACCGCTGGTGGCGAAGTTACCGCTAAAGACGCAGCGGTCGATGGTGGGAGAGCCGATCGCCCCCTGGTAGACCATACCGCCGCCGTAACCGCTGCCGGTATTGTCTTGGATCCGGCAGTCACTCATGGTCAGGGCGCAATTGTACAGCGCGATGCCCCCACCCCAGTAGGTGCCACTATTGTTGCGCACTATGCAGTTGGCTAGGGTGAAGGTGCCGTTGAAGCTGCCGTAGATACCCGCGCCGCCGTTGCCACCGTTGCCGTCTCTGACCGTGAACCCGTCGAGGATACAGCCGGCCCCGTTGATCGTTACAACGCGATAGGTGTTGCCGGTGCCGCCGATCGCGCCGCTCAGTGTCGCTAGATTGGTCGCTGGGGCGCGCTGGCCCACGGCGGTCTCGCCGCCGGCAAATCCGCCGTAGACGGCGACTCCGGCGGGTATACCGAAGGTTGCGTTGCGGTCGATGGTGCCTCCGGTCGGCTTGTAAGTGCCGGTTGCGACCCAGACTTGGGCGCCGGTCACCACCGCCCCGCCGTTGAGGGCGGCGCAGGCGTCGCGCATCTCATTGTAGGCGTCGGTCCACGAACTGCCGTTGTTGGCACCGGCCGCCGCCTGACGGACATAGAGTTGGCCGGCGCGTTCGTAGGCGCCCATATCTGCGAGACCGACGCGCGTGGCCTTGCGCAGATCAGTGATCGGATACCCAGCGGCGAATCCGGCATTGAGCGTCGAGCTAGCAGTGGATGGAATCAGACCGTCGTCAGCGGTGGCCCAGACGTTATCTGCTCCATCCGGATCGGCCGCGTTGGCGAATCCTGGGTCAGCGGCGAGGTTGCCACCGCCATCGGTCGAGGTGGTGGTGCCGCCGGTGCTACCGGCTAGGCCGCCCTGGAAATCGCAACGGGTAGAGACACTGGTCGATCCTGTGTTGTGATAAATGCTGGCCGTGTTCGCCGCGACAGCTGTGTTGCCCCAGAAGATGCAATTGGCGAAGGCGGGGTTGCCAGTGCCGTAGACGACACACGCGCCGCCAGCAGTCACCGTCGCCCGGTTATTGAAGAAGGTACAGTTGAAATACTTGGTGGTGTTGTTCGTCAGCGTGTCGTGGAACACCCCACCACCGCCATAGGTGCTTGAAAAGGCAGCCGTGTTGCCGTCGAAGACGCAGTTACTGAACACGCCACCTGCGCCACCCACGAGGTACATGCCACCACCAATTTGCGTGGCGCTGTTCTGTTGAAAGACGCAGGAATCCACCGTCAGGTTGCCAGAACTGCTTCTCAAACCGCCGCCGGTGAAGCCGCTGTTGTTACGGATGACGCAGTTGACCAGCGAAGCGGTGGCGCCGCTGAAGTTGATGCCACCGCCGTTGCTGCCGGCACCATCGCGAATGGTGAGACTGTCGAGGACGATGCCGGCAGCGCTGGACGCCTTCACCACGCTCTGGCTCTTGAATCCGCCGCCCAGGTCGCCACTGAGGATGGTCTGGTTGACCGTCCAGTTGCGCTGGCTGAGCAGAGTCTCGCCGCCGGCGAAGCCGCCGTACAGCTTGATGCCAGAGGCGAGGACGAAGCTGATCGTCGTCGTCGTCGTGCTGGTCGGCTTGTAGGTGCCGTCGGCGATCCACACCTCGCCGCCAGCATCGACCAACGCGTCGCGCAGTTCGGTGTAGGCGTTGGCCCAGCTCGATCCGTCCTTGGTTCCGACAGCGTTCTTGTCGACGTAGACCCGGCCGCGGCGCTCGTAGGCGCCTATGTCCGGCGGGGTATCGCGGGCCTGCAGACGGATGTCGATAATCGGGGTGCCAGTGGCGGTGCCACCGCCGAGACTGCTGGCATTGTAGCCCGGCATGAGGCCGTCGTCCGAGGTGCCCCAGCGGTTGTCCGAGCCATCCGGATCGGTGGCGTTGAAGAACAACGGGTCGGTGGCGACGTTGCTGCCGCTGTTGGTCGTGCCGCCGGGCAGGCCGCCCTGAAAGGCACAGAAATCAGCGCTGCTCGAGCCACTGCTTGCGTGGTAGATGTTGGCGGTGCCTGCAGTGCCTGAGGTGTTGCCCCAGAAGAGACAATTCCTCAATGGTGGCGAACCCGTGCTGTAAACCACCAGGGCCCCACCCGGAGCACTGCCAGTAGCGGTGTTGCCCTGAAAGGTGCAGCTGTAGAATTTAGTTGTCGATGCAGTCAGCGATTCGAGGAAGATGCCACCACCGCCGTAGGAGGCGAAAGAACCGCTGTTGCCCTGGATGACGCAGTTCGTGAATACCGCGCCGCTACCGCTCACTAGGTGGGCGGCCCCACCGAAGCCGCCGGCCGAGTTGGCGCTGAAGACGCAGGCATCAATGGCCAGGTTGCCGCTGCCGCTGAACATGCCGGCACCATAGCTGGCGGTGTTGGCGGTGATGACACAGTTTGTGATGCTGCCGGTAGTGCTGGTGAGGGCCAAACCGCCACCGCTGGTGATGTTGTTGCCATCGCGAATGGTCAGACCGTCGAGAACGATGCCGGTGACCGTGTTGGCCTGTACCACGCCCATGGTGTTGTCGCTGGCACCGGCAGACCCGATCTCGCCGCTGAGGATGGTCTGGTTGACCCACCAATCACGTTCGCTCAGGGCTGATTCAGTGCCGGCGAATCCGCCGTAGAGTTTTGCGCCGGTGCTAAGGACAAAGCCGAAACTGCGGTTGATGCCGCTGGTCGGCTTGTAGGTGCCGGAGGAGATCCAGAGTTGCTGGCCATCAGCGCTGCAGAGTGCCTCGCGCAGTTCCGGCACGGCATTGGTCCAACTGTCGCCGCTGCCGTTGCCAACGGCAGCCTTCTTCACGTAGATGGTCGTGGCGCGCTTCTCATAGGCGCCGCGCTCTGGGGCAGCACCCTGGTTGCGCGGTGCGCCACGCACATCGAAGGCCGGGATGCCGGTGGTGGTGCCGCTGTTGAACGCGGCGCCAGCCGTCGCGATGAGGCCGTCATCAACGGTGCCCCACAGGTTGTCAGCACCGTCCGGGTCCGCAGCGTTGGTAAAGGCCGGGTTGGTGTTCGAATTGTTGCCACCGTCGGCCCATGGCGAAGTCGCCGCTTCGATGAGGCTGTAGCTGATAACGCCGGCGGCGCCGGCGAATGGGACGCTGTTGCCCCATACCAGGCAGTTGCGTGCGGTCAGGCTGCCGGCGGCAAAGAGCGCGGAGATGGTGCCGCTGGTGTTGCCCTGCACGGTTGCGTTCTGCAGGGTGATGCCGCCACTGCTGTAGACGGCAGTGCCGAGGCCGCCGGTCGTGGCGGTGTTGCCGACGAAGATGCAACTCGACACCGAGACCGCGTTGTCAGCGTAGAGGCCACCGCCAAACTTGGCGGAGTTGCCTTGAAAGATACACTGCTCGACAACGTTGCCGCCCAGACGGATGGAAACGGCGCCGCCGGTGAAGTTCGGCGCCTGGTTGGCGGTGAAAAAGATGTTGCGCAGGGTGGCGGTGCCGGCACCGGCGGCGGCAAAGAAGCCGGCTCCCTCGTTGAGCGGCGCCGTGCCGTCGGCGTAGCCGTCGCGAACGGTGAAGCCGTCGAGCACGGCGTTGCCACTGGCCGGTGCCACGACGACATGGTAGCTATCGGCAGTGCCCACGCCGATGTCGCCACTGAGGATCGTGGCGTTGCGCCGCCAGTCGCGCTCGCCGCGGGAGACCTCGCCGCCGGCAAAGCCTCCGTAGACCGCAACCCCGGACTTGAGCGTGAAGTAGATGGTGCGGGTGGTTGTAGCCGTCGGCTTGTACGTCCCCGCCCTGACCCAGATATCGTCCCCGCTGGCAGCAGCGGTGAGGGCTGCGACTAGGCTGGTGCGGGCGTTGGTCCAACTGGCGCCGGTGTTGGTGCCGACGGCGGCGGCGTCGACGTAGGACACAGCAGCCGGCAGCTGCGCGCCAAGGGCAAGCATGATCAGCAAGACAGGCCAACGGCGAAGGAAGTTCATCGGCTGACTCGGAAGACGGCTGCGGACTGTCGAAGGCATGTCGAGGATGATCCGCTCATGGCTTGGTTTGGGCCTGGCTGTCGGCACTAAGGAGTTCGATGGCCACCTGCGAACCGCCCAGATTCAGGACTACGCGGCGCCGCTGCGTTGTGGCGCCTGCGAGTAAAGCCTTGCCATCAGGCGGGTTTGCCCAATGCACCTCGGCGGCTAGGCGGAAACCGATGTAGGCGGATCGCAGCTCTTCGCGTACGCCCTGACGGTTAGCGGCGCGGGTCGAGGCGGCCGGGTCACCCCAGCTGCCACCACGCACGCTGCGCCGGTCGCCGTCGCGGCCGACGTAGTCACTGCTGGCAGTAGTCGGATACGGTCCGTAGCGATCGGCACACCATTCCCAGACGTTGCCCGCGAGGTCGTAAAAGCCGAGCGGGTTGGGGAAGCGCTGCCGCGATTCATGGGTCTTGGCGTTACTGTTGCCAGCGTACCAGGCGACGGCATCGACCTCGCCGGCGCTGGCGTTCTGGACCGCCCATGGCGCGGCGCATCCAGCGCGGGCTGCATATTCCCATTCAGCCTCGCTGGGCAGGCGGGCCTCGAGTCCAGGCACGGCTTTGCGCAAGACCTCGGCCCAGGCATTGACTTCGCCCCACGAGACGCGCTCAACCGGCCTGCTGCTGCCACGGCTCAGGCTGGGATTCGACGGCTGCAGCGCCATCCACTGCTCCTGCGTGCACTCCTGGTCAGCCAACCAGTACGCCTTGGGCAGAGTCAGCTCGACTTGATCTTCGTCGGACTCGCGGCCCGGTTCGCCAAGCCGACTGCCAATGAGGAAGGAACCGGGCGGTACGTAGCGGAAGCGGATCCTGGCCTCGCCGCCGAGCGCCACCTGAGCCCATGGGCCATATTCGTCGCGCCCGCTATCGCTGGCCCACGCCGGTTTGCCGGGGCCATTGAGCAGGGCGAGGCTGCGGGCGAAGGCCGGAACGTTGGCGTCCTCGGCGCCGACCAGGGCGAGAAGTTCCTCGAGTTGCTTGTGCGAACGGGCGTTGGCCGCCGGCGACTGGCCGTACGTCGCCGTGAGACCCGCCAGCGCCGTCTTCAGTTCGCCGACGCGGTCGAACTTGGCTTGGCGACGCAAGTAGCCACGTTCGTTGCCTCCGACCAGGGTGCGCAGGCGCTTCAGATCCTCAGCCGCCGAAGCCGGAATCGGCGTCACTCGATCGAGTGGGGCCAGCGCTGCGGTGACCTCGTCAACTTGGCGTACCTTCCCCTTCCAGCGCACCACACTTGCGTCCTCCTCGCCGACCTCGCCCTTGAGCCGCTTGAACAACTCACCGGCATCCGGCGGTACCGGGGACTGGGTGTCGAGAATGGCGAGCTTCTTGAGCAGGTCGTCAACCCGCGCCTCCTTGCCGCGCCAGCGCTTCACGTCGGAATCGGGCTCGCCAACGTCAATGGCGAGGCGGGCGAGTGCCAAGCGGTGCTCCTCAATCGACACCGGCTGGTCGAAGGCCTTGAGCCGCTCGCGGTTGGCGACGACACGGCGCTGCTCATCATCGAGCCGCTTCTGCCACACCGTGCGCTGCTCGCCAGTGACGCCACCTTTAGTATCGAAGCGCGCAAGGGCTGCGATCAGTACGGCCTGCGCCGGCACGGTGATCGGCTCGGCCTGAGTCGGATCGAGGCGGCGCAACTGGGCCCCCAACTCGCGTACCTGGTCCTCGCTGCGTGCCACCACGCGCTCCCAGCGCTGCACCTCGGCGTCGCCGGGGCGGGCGAGCTGGCGTAGTTCCTCGACGCCATCGCGCATCGGCTTGACTAGAGCGATCTCGAGTAGGTCATCCTTGGCAACCTGGTCGAGCGGGGTAAGTCGCTCGCGCAGCTTGGTGATGGCGTCGTTGGCACTCTTGATCTGCAGGCGCCAGCGCTTGAGGTCGGGATCGTCCTCGCCAGCCAGGGCACTGACCTGGGCGAGGTCGAGCTCGACCGCGTCCTGCAGCGGCAGGGACGGGCGGTCGATCGGATCGAGCTTGGCCCCGATGCCCTTGCGCAGGCGCTCGACCAGGAAGCCGGCCTCAGAAAGGCGGCGGTTCCAGCGCTGGTAGCGCTCGTCGGTCTCCCCCGCCTTAATCTTGAATTGCGCCAGCTTGCCGGTTAGCGGCAGGCGTAGGTTCTCGGTGATACTCGTCTTGCCGTCGTCAAGCACGACGAGGGCGCCGGTCAGCCCGGCGATCTGGGCGTCGAAGTCGGCGATCAGCCGGCGCCAGCCGGATGCCTGCTTGTCGTTTTCATCGACCATCGCCAGAAGCTGCCCGAGCAGCGGGTTCAACTGCTCGCGCACCGGCAGGGTGAGGTCGGTCTGGTCGAGCACACCGAGCTTGCCGCGCAAGGCATCCTCCCGTTTCTGTGCTTCAGCGAGGCGGCCGCGCCAGCGCTGGGCTGAGTTATCGGCGGTGCCGACCAGGCCCTCGTAGGTGTCGAGGCGGCCGGGGCCAGCAACGCGCTGCTCGCGGGTCAGTTCCTGGTCGAGCGCGGCGAGCTGGGTCTGCAGTGGCCGCACCTTGATCAGCTTGGCGCGCCAACCGATGATGAAGCCATCCCTCTCGCCCTCCGGCGAGGCCTTGGCCAGTTCGACCAGCATCGACTCAGCTTCGTTGGGCACCGGAGCGGCGGCACGATAGTCGCCGAGGGTTTTCTTCAGGCGTTCGGCCGCCTCGATCGCCGCCTTCTTCACCAGTTCCTGCGCGCTGCGTTCGGCGCCGCGCTTCTCCAGCAAATACCAGCCGGCAAAAGCGGCCAGTGCGACAACCAGGCCAGCGGCGAGCGCCAGCTTGACCAGGTTGCGCTGCACCCAATTCATCTGCTCGCGCTTGGCCTCGTCGGCACCGGTGCCCAGCTTGTAGTTGGCGATCGCCGACTTCAGCATCGAGCCGGTACGGATCGCTTCCAGGTCGCGCACCAGGTCGTCGGCTGACTGGTAGCGGTTCTCCGCCTTCTTCTGCAGGCAGCGCATGATCACGGCCTGGATCTCGTCGGAGACCGCCGCGTTCAGTTCTTTGGGCAGCTTGGGTTCTTCGTAGCAATGCTGGTAGATCAGGGCGTTCGGCGTGCTGCCGTCGAAGGGTTTCTTGTCGCACACCAGTTCGTAGAAGACCACGCCCAGCGAATAGAGGTCGCTGCGGCAGTCGACCTCCTTGTCGCCACGGCCCTGCTCGGGCGAGACGTAGGCCGGGGTGCCGACCGCTTGGCCAGTCATGGTCAGGTTGTGCTCGCCCAGCACCTTGACGATGCCGAAGTCGGCGATCTTCAGCATGCCGTCCTTGGTCACCATCATGTTCGGCGGCTTGATGTCGCGGTGCACGATCTGGTGGCGTCCAGCCTCGGCCAGACCCTTGGCCGCCTGCAGGATATAGCCGCAGGCCTCGTCCGGGGTGAGCGGCTTCTGCTGCTCGCGCCGATCCTTGATGATGTCGTAGAGGTCCTTGCCCTCGACGTATTCCATCGCGTAAAAGTGGTTGCCTTCGTGATCGCCGATGGAGTAGACTTGCACGACATGCGGGGTCTGCAGCTTCGAGGTCGTGGTCGCCTCAAGCTGGAAGCGCTGCAACAGACGCGGGTCGGCCGAGAGGTTGGGCGGCAGTACCTTGATCGCGACGCGGCGGCGCAGCGAACGCTGCTTGGCGCGGTACACCGCACCCATGCCACCCTCACCGAGGATGCCGCCGAGGTCGAAGTCACCCCAGGTCTGGCCGGTGTGCGGGCCCTTGCGGCCCTGCAGATGCCAAGCGTCGTCAAAGGCGATCGAGGTACCCACGCCGGTACGTGGCTTGAAGCCGGCAAGGGTGTGGTCGGTGCGTGGCTTCGACCCGATCGTGGCCGGGGTCGGGGTCGCCGGCCCCTGCATGGTCATCTCGCGACCCGAGATCCCCGTCGCCGGCGTCTCCAGCGTCATCTCGCGGCCGGTGACGCTGGTGCCCGCCGTTTCCAGGGTCATCTCCCGACCGGAGATCCCCGTGGCGGGTGTCTGCATCGTCAGCTCGCGGCCAGATAGGCCCGCCGACGGCGTCTGCATCGTCAGCTCGCGACCAGATAGGCCGGCAGCTGGTGTCTGCATCGTCAGCTCGCGGCCAGATAGGCCCGCCGACGGCGTCTGCATCGTCAGCTCGCGACCAGATAGGCCGGCAGCTGGTGTCTGCATAGTCAGTTCGCGACCAGACAGGTCTGCCGGTCCTGCGTCGGACGGAGCGGCCGCTGCCGTTCTTTCCGAAATTTGCGGAGGAACAGACGTGCCAGCCGAAGACGGCTGGTCAGGAGGAGCTATTTCCGACATGGGCAGGACATTCTCCCTATTCATCCATTTCGGATCGGCCGACACAAGTGTCCACTGACTGCCGGAACATCCAATTACCGGGCATAAAGATATATATATCCTGATTATTATTCTCTGCCCCAAAAAGACTGTGGTCTGGGTCAACGGTGAACTCGGCGACAGCATCTGAAGTACAGCAATCCATGAACCCATGATCGCACCAGCTAGATTTGCTCGATGCAATCATGTAGATCATCGTGGTTCAGATACCAGCCGTCGGCGGCGGGCAGCTATCCCCGGCCTGCTGGAGGCTTGATCAGCCGAGCCGGTGTCGGATCGGGGCCTTGCCGGTGACCCGCCGCACCACCCGTGCGAAATGGAATGGATCGGCGTAGCCGGCCAGGGCGGCGACGCGGGCGATTGGCACGCGCGGATCGGCCAGCACCTCGGCGACCGCCGCCACCCGTCGCGCCTCCAGCCAGCGCCGCGGGGTCAGGCCGGTGGCGGCCAGCACGGCACTGCGGAAGGCGGCTTCGCCCAGGCCACAGCGGCGGGCCAGGACGGGGATGGCGACGGCGCGGTCGCAGGGCTCGGCGGCCAGCCGGTCGAGCAGATCGCGCACGCGGTCCTCGCCCACGCTGCTGCCCATGGCCAGCCAGTCGGCGAGCAACCCGGCGATGATGGCGGCGGCGCGCAGACGGTCGGTCGGCGTGCGCGCGCCGCCGTGCGACCACAGGCGCAGCAGCGGAGCGCAACGGGCCGGCCACTCGGCCACGGCCGGACCGCTGCGCACGAAGGGCAGTTCGACCGGGTGCCGCCGGTCGCGCAGGGTCCAGGTCGGCAGGCGCCGGCACGGAGAGGCCGGCAGGGCTCCCGGCAGATAGGCGATGCCCGCCCCGGTGGTCGGGCGGGCCGATGGGTGCAGCTCGAAGTGTACCGCGATGTGAACATGCTCGTCGACGCCCCAGTCGAAGACCGGACCTGGCGGCATCAGCACGGCCGAACCGGGCAGCAGCGGCAGCCGGCCCTCGCCGCCCTCCACCGCCAGCCAGGTCCGGCCGGCGGTGACGAGCAGCAGCTCCCAGTCGCGCAGGCGGCGCAGGCCGGCCGGGGTCTCGGCCGCTCCGGCGAAGCGGGCGACGTGCGCCAGACGCAACCAGGGCGCTGGCGGCAGATCGGGAATGTCGATGGTCATGCGGAAACGTCCAGGCGAGGACGGATCATCCATGGCCCCAGGCCGACGCCAGCCGAGACTGCGACCATGGACACGGACCACCTCGACCTCGCCCCTGCCCGCTGGATCTGGCTACCCTGCCAGCGTACCCTGCAGAACACCATGGTGCTGTTCCGCCGCGAGATAACGCTGGACCAGGTGCCACATTCGGCGCTGGGCCGAATCGCGGCCGACAGCCGCTATCGCCTGATGGTCAATGGCGTCCGCGCGCAGTGGGGGCCGGCGCCGTGCGACCCGCGCGACCAGGAGGCGGATCCGCTTGACCTCACCGCGCTGCTGCGTCCTGGACGGAACGTCCTGGCCGTCGAGGTGCTGTTCTACGGCACCGGCGATGGTACGTGGCCGCTCGGCAGCCCCGGCCTGCTGCTGCGCCTCGAGCTTGAGCACGGCGACGGCCGGCGCGAGGTGCTGGTCAGCGACGCTGCCTGGCGCTGCCAGGTCGACCGGGCGTGGATGCCGGGCCGCTACAAGCGCTGGTACTTGCGCGCCCTACAGGAGATCGTCGACACCCGCCTGCATCCCGCCGGCTGGGAGCACGCCGGCTTCGACGACAGCGGTTGGCTGTCCGCCGCCGAACTGCCTGGCCGCGCCGACCGGCCCGCGCTGTGCGCCGGAGCGCGCGACTACCTCTACGACGCCGGCCTTGCCGCCGACGGCCAGGCCCTGGTCGAGCCGCGTCTGCGCGCGCGCACCATCCCGCTGCTCGACGAATCAGTGCTGATCGACGCCAGCGCAGTCGAGGCCGGTACGATCCACTGGCATCGCCATCCCGACGACTGGTTCGAGTTCCGCATGACCGGCTCGCTGACTGCCCAGCGTGGCGCGGCACCGGCGGTCACAGGCTGCTGGAACATCCCGGCGACGGTCGCAAACGAAGGTCGCTTCCTCACCCTGGCCCTGCCAACCCAACAGCTCGGCTGGCCGGAGCTGGAGTTCGACGCTCCGGCGGGCGCGATCATCGAGCTCATCACCCAGGAGAGCCACGATCCAGTCGGTGGCCCGGCCTGGCTGGAGACCTACCACCACTGCTGGAGCCGGATCACCGCGCGCGGCGGCCGGCAGTCCTTCGAGGCCTTCGACTACGAATGCTGCCGCTGGATCCAGCTGCACGTGCGCAGCCCAGACGGACCGGTGCGCATCCACCGGGCGGGTCTGCGCCGGCGCCGCTTCCCTTGGCCGCAGACGCCGGTGCTGCGCTGCGCCGAACCGGCGCTTGACCGACTGTTCGCCGCCTGCGTCGAGACCCTGCACAACAGTGCGCACGACCAGATCTGCGACGGCTCGGGTCGCGAACGGCAGCAGTACTCTGGCGATTGCGGCCATCAGCTGATAGCGTTGCGCCACCTCCTCGGCGACCGGCAGTTGCCAGCGCGCTATCTGCGCACCTGGTCGGAAGGGCAGACCGCAGACGGCTATTTCCTCGACTGCTGGCCGGCCTACGACCGGCTCAACCGCCTGGCCCAACGGCAGCTCGGCCTCACCCAGTGGGGGCCGATCCTCGACCACGGCATCGGCTTCGTCTTCGACCATCACCAGCACTGGTTGGAGACCGGCGACCTGGAGGCCAGCCGCGAGGCCTGGCCGCGGCTCAAGCGGCAGATGGCCTATCTCGCCGGCTTGGTACGCGGCGACGGCCTGCTGCCGGTCGAGGACCTCGGCATCCCCTCGGTGTGGATCGACCACATCTCGTTCCAGCGCCAGCGCCACAAACGCTGCGCCTTCAACCTCTACGTTACTGCCATGCTGCGCCACGCCATGGCGCCACTGGCCACGGCCTTCGCCGAACCTGCGGTTGCGGCAGAGGCGCAGGCCTTCGCCAAGCGGCTGCACCACGCGACCGTTGCCGTGTTCTGGGATCCGGCTCTCGGCCTGTTCGTCGACAACCGTCCGTGGCTTGCCGAAGAGGGCGCCCCGCGCACCTGCGACCGCGCCCTGGCCACAGCCGTGCTGTGGGACCTCGCCCCGCGCAGCGACGCCATCGCCGCCGAGCTGGCCAAAATGCCCGAGCGCTGCGGCTGGAGCTATCCCGCCAACGCCGGCTTCCGCCTCGCTGCCCTTGCTCGCCTGGGGTGCAGCGACGTGGTCGTGCACGACCTGCGCACGCGCTGGGCCGGCATGGCCAGCGTGCAGCAGAATGGGACGCTGCAGGAGGACTGGGTCGCCAAGCCCGATGCCGGGCAGGAGTGGAGCCACTGCCCACTTGCCCCGGCCAACACCGTCATCCAGGATCTGTTCGGCCTGCGTCCAACCAGCCCCGGCTACGCCACCTGGACCCTGCGCCCACGCCTTGCCGATCTCGGCGACTGCCAGCTCGACGCGCACACCGTCGGCGGCTGCTTCCGCCTGCGCAGCCGGCGCACAGACGGGGGACAGCTCGTCAGCGTCGAGGTGCCCAGCGGCGTCGGTCCCGGCCGCGTCGAACTGGCGGATGGCTCAGTCATCGTCGCCGACGCTGGCCAGCACCTCGAACTGACCGGCTGAGCGCTCTCAGCCCGCGCTTGCCGCTACCGCAGCCGAATAGGCGTAGACCCGCCGCGCCTGCGCGGTGAACGAATCGCTTAACTAGACACACTACCTTCGGTTAGTGCTTAACTAGACACACTACCTTTACCCATAATCGCTAACTGGAATCGCTTAACTAGAGGTTAGTGGAATCGCTTAACTAGACACACTACCTTTACCCATAATCGCTTAACTAGACACACTACCTTTACCCATCACTTGCCAATCGCTTCGCTTAACTAGACACACTACCTTTACCCATCACTTGCCCATACACCTGTTTTGTCCGCGATAATCTTCTTGCCCTGGGTCGCAGCGAACGCTGCTCGTGCTGTGCGGTTTCCGACTGCCACGCCCTGGAATAGGCCGCCGTCTCTGATCGCCGTCCGCCAAACAACGGCATCGATGCCAAGGCGGTCGCAGCAGGTCCGAGCAGTCGAC
>JBBQCI010000042.1:0-32934 GCA_038318565.1 Planctomycetota bacterium | reverse complement strand
CTTTCGTGGAGCGAGCGCCGAAGCGCGTGGCGGTCGACATGGTGCCTGCCGTGTGGAAGAGCCACAAGCGCCCAGCGAGACTGGAACGTGCACGTTCGCCACCCCGAATCGCCGCGCGTGAGCGCGGCGTGTCGAGCGGGGGCTCCGGGGGAGAAGTCCCCCGGCGGGGCCGCGGGGCAGAGCCCCGCGAGCTAACAACCCGCGAGCTAACAACCCGCGAGCTAACCACCCGCGAGCTAACCACCCGCGAACTAATCACCCGCCAGCTTTTGCAGCCACTCGCCGCTGAGTCGATACGTCGTCCAGGCGCTGTTAGGGGTCGCGCCGAGCGTCTCGAAGAACTCGATTGCGACAGTATTCCACAGCAGGACGGTGAATTCCACCCGGCCAAGATTGCGTTCGACCGCGACCCGGGCGATGTGTTTCAGCAGGGCCGTCGCCACGCCTTTGTTGCGGTATTCCTCACGGACGTAGATGTCCTCAAGATAGAGGCCGCGCTTGGCGATGAAGGTGGCGTAGGTGTGGAAGAACACCGCGAAGCCGACGGCGCGGCCATCTAGGAAGGCGATGACCGCCTCGAACACCCGATCAGGGCGTCCCAACTCGGCGCGTAGACTGTCGACATTCGAAGCGTTGGGCAGTCGTTCGTAGGCGGCGAATGCCGAGATCATCTCGGTCAGCACCTCGGCATCGTCGACTGTCGCCATGCGCAGGGTCAGACCTGGTACTTCCTTCTTGGCCACATCGCGCTCCTGGGGTGCACGGGCATGATCCCGTGCGCATAAAGGATGGCAAGGTGGCAGCTATAGTCTGTATCTCTCCTGCGAGGATGGATCCGTCCCTGCGCCGCCCGGTCGTTCTGACGGGGCAAGGTCGCAACACTGCCGCTTGGCGCTGCTGGATCCGCCAGACACTCCCTCTGATGACCGCACCGAAGGCCGCCCTCATCAGCCTGGGCTGTTCGAAGAATCTGTCGGATTCCGAGGATCTCGTCACCGCCCTCAAGACGGTCGGCGTTGGTCTGACTGATCAGATGGCCGAGGCCGACTTGGTGCTGATCAACACCTGCGGATTCATCGAAGGCGCCAAGCGGGAATCGGTTGAGCATATCCTGAAAGCGGCGCGCGACCGCAAACCGGGTGCCAAGCTGTTCGTCGCTGGCTGCCTGACCGAGCGGTATCTGACCGAGTTGCAGGCCGACATCCCCGAGGTCGACCAGTGGGTAACCTTCAAGGATTACGACCGTTTCGCGGCCGTCGTCCGTGATCACTTTCCCGGACTGAAGACGCACCGGGCTCGCCATGACCAGCGCAGTCAGCTGACCCCGCCGCACTTCGCCTACCTCAAGATCGCCGAAGGTTGCGATAACACCTGCAACTTCTGCGCCATCCCCTTGTTCCGGGGCAAGCACATCAGCCGGCCGTTCGACGAACTGGTCGCCCAGGCGAGCGCTTACGCCAAGCGTGGGGTCAAAGAGATCGTGCTGATCAGCCAGCACCTCGACTACTATGGCCGCGATGTCGATGGACGCATGCGCCTGCCGGAACTGGTCCGCGCGGTCGCGGCCGCCGCGCCCAAGGCCTGGGTGCGGTTGCACTACTGCTATCCCAACGACTTCAGTGATGAACTGATCGCCGCGATGGCCGAGACGCCGAATGTCTGCCGGTACGTCGACATGCCGATCCAGCATGCCAGCGACCGCACTCTCGCGCAGATGGGGCGGAAGACCAAGTTGTCGCACATCACCGAGCGGCTCGATGCCTTGCGCACGGCCATGCCCGACATCACCATCCGCACCACCTTCATCGTCGGCTTTCCGGGCGAACGGGCAGAAGACTTCGATCGGCTGATGGCATTCGCCCGTGAGCAGCCCTTCGACCACGTCGGCGCCTTTCCGTACAGCGATGAAGAAGGGACTACGGCGGCGAAGATGTCCGGCAAGTTGCCGGCGCGCACCATCGCCAGCCGCCACCGCCGTTTCAGCGAGCAACAGGCCCGGCTGCATATCGATCGGCTGGTGCGCTGGGTTGGCCGCGAGCTGACCGTGCTAGTCGACGCCCAGCGGGATTTCGGCGTCTTCGCCTGTCGTCACTACGGCCAAGCGCACAACGTCGACAACGTCACGCTGGTTGAAAGCGAAACGCTGGAGGTCGGCCAGTGGGCGCGCGTCCGTGTCACTGGCACCCAGAGTGTCGATCTGGTCGCCGAAGTTTCAGCGCCTTGATGATCCTCCGGCTGTCGAGATCTGCGCTGATCGTCGTTTGCTTCATGCTGTGCGCGTGCTGTGGCACCACGGTCAGACCGGCAGTTCCGGATACCAAGGCTCTTGTCCAGCGACTGGGGCAAGCCCGTATCGTGACGGCCAGCCTGCTGGTACGCATGCAGCCAGCCCAGGGCGACAGCGAGCTCTTCACGCTGCGTGTGTGGGCAGCCGCGGACGGATCCGTGCGACTGCGGGCCCAGAAGCTCGATGTCGATTTCCTCGAGGCCTTGGTCCGTCCCGACGGGGCTTACCAGGCGCTGCTGGTGCGTGAACGTATCGCCACCAGTGGGACGCTGGGCGGTGCCGACGATCCGGTCGTGCTACGTGACCTCCGATTGTTGCTCAGCGAACTGCGCTATGGGCCGCTTCCGCCAGCCGTGGTGGTGGCCGGAGACGCGACCGGATGGACTTGGCGCGATCCGCTGGGTTGGGACGCTCAGCTGACCGTGGGGTCAGACGGACTGCCTACCGCCAAGCGACTGCTGGAGGCTGGGGTCGAAGTACGCGGCCTAACCTATGCTCGCTGGCAGGCCTTTGAGGAATTGCAGCGCCCATCCCAGGTGACGCTTCGTGCTGACGGCGACACCACGACGATCCGCATCAAATCGCTCGACACCCCGCCAGAGATCAGCGCCGAACGCATGGCACTGCGTATCCCCGACGGGGTCGAACAGGTCGATCCGGCGGAGTTCAACCGGCGGTTGCTGCCGTGAGCGTGGTGCCTTGGCGTTCGCGCCAGTAGGCGTCGGTCTTCATCCACGCCTCGTGGATCTGCACCGCCAGTTCGGCGAAGGTGATCTGCTGATAGCCGGTGATGTTCGGTTTTACCGTGTCATTGAGTCGGCCAGCGAGATCCATGCGGAAGTTCTTCTTTCCGGCCGCTGCGCCGACGATTGAGCCGACCGTTGCGCCGTTGCAGTCGGTGTCCAAAGCACCCATCACCGAGACGGTGATCGCCTGCACGGTGTCCATCTTGCCGTAAAACAGACTCAGCACACAGATCAGCGCGTTGTTGATGGTGTGGACAGCACTCATGTCCTTGTAGGCCTCGTCGAGCTTGTCCATGCACGACTCCCAGGTCGGCGAAGCGTCGATCCACGTGAGGCACTGGCGGACGCCCTGGGCGAGGCGGCAATTGGCCGGTATCTCGGACAGGCCGATCGCGACCAGCTTGGCCGGATCATGCTCGACGAAGGCCGCGGCCTGCATGGCGGCACAGAACATCTCCCCGTAGATGCCGTTGCGCTCATGCGTCCAGCTGGCATCGCGCCAGGCGAACTCGGCAGCGAGTTCGGGCTTGCCGGCGCAGCACCAGGCGAAGCCGTCGCTACGGATCTGCGCGCCGATCCACTCACGATAGGGGTTCCAGTGCCGGCGGGTGAAGGCCGGAATGGTGCCGGTGTTCAACTCATTCGGTCCCCAGCCAGTTGGGCCGCTACGCGAGGTGCGATTCACGTAGTTCAGGTAGGCCTGGGTCTCGGCGGTGCAGATGGCTCCGAACGGGATGTGGTTCAACCAAGCCTGGGCGACATCGACCCACGAGAAGCCGGGGCCGCTGTTGCGCACGATATGCACGCCGATGAGGCTGTAGTGGATGTCGTCATCTGGCTCCATGTAGGCGATGTTCTCGCGCCAGCTGGCCTCGCAGGCAATCTTCATGCCGTCCTTGGCGTCGCGACCCGAAAAGTAATCGCGTAGCGGCCAGTCGCCGCGGTTGCTCAGGTAGCGCTTGATGTCGGTCCGGCCGGTGTGCCGGCCATTGCGGTGCCCCATACCCATGCCTTCGACCGGTTTGCCGAGGGCACAGCCACTGGCCCGACCGAGCCAGGCGCCGTGGAAGCGGTCGATCGCCTCCTCCTTGGTCGGGGCCCACTTCAGGTCGCGTGGCCCGACCGGACGCAGGGCGCGGATCGCCTCCAGGTCGTTGGGCTCGCGTGCCGCCATATCGGCATCCGGATCGAGCGCTTCGAGGGCATCGTAGATCGGTTGCAGCAGGCCCATGTTCCAGGCATCGTTGCGCGGATGGAGGCGTGCGAAGCGATCACGCAGGGCGAGGGGGATGGTGCAGCCTTCGTCACCGCGCTGGATGAATTCCTGGCGGACGAGGTCGAGGGGGGTGGTCCATTGGCTCATGGTCGTCTCCGTCTGTGATCGTATCCGGCAGCTCTGCTTGTCAGTTGGCTAGATGTCCCGAGTAATATGCTTTTCATCCGATGCCTGACAACCCGCTGGCATGGAGCGCACCGTACTCCCCATTCATCCACTTCTGCGACGATGTGCCAAGAAGGCGTGATTGGTCGATTCAGAACCGTCGTTTGGAGTATTGGCTCATGGTTACTACGCTCGATGGTGACGAGCGAATCGTCGTTGAAGGCAATGGATTCGATGTCCGATCAGGTAATACTTACATCATCCAGCCCGGCGTCTTGCATGACTTGGGATCACGCCGCGGAAATACACCGGTGTGGGTCCACTTTGATGTGCTCTTTGACCCGCGCCGTGCCGCCCCTGGCCGGCATCATGCCAACGCATTTGAGCCGGACCTAGGTGAGCGGGCCGCTTTGCTGCAGCCCTCTGCGCAGGCGGTCTGGGGGATCGATCTGCCGGTTGTGGTGCCCGCCGAGCTGGCCCCACGATTTCGTGTCGACGTGCCGGCATTGGTGGCCCGGCACAAGATCGGCACGCCTCCAGCCCGGCTCGATGCGACTGCCCGGCTGACGACTCTACTGGCTGCACTGGTCGACGCGCACTGGCGTTCGGGCGGCGGTGCTGCCGGCCCGCTAGACGAGGATCGCATCGTCCGGGCGGAAGCGGTCGCCCGTCACCGTCTTGATGCAGATTTTGGCTTGGAGGCGTTCGCCGTCGCTGCGGGACTCGGACGTTCACGGTTCTGCCAAGTCTATCGCCATCTGCGTGGCACGTCGCCGGGCGCCTTCCTGCAACGAGAGCGGCAGAGCCGGGCCGAGGCCTTGCTGACCTCCACAGATCTACCGCTGGCAAGGATCGCCAACCTGGTTGGCTATCGTGACGCGACGGTATTCGTGCGCGCCTTCAAGCGCATGCGCGGGGTCACGCCAGGGGTTTGGCGCTCAGCACCTGGGCGGTGACGTCGGCCATCACCTGTTCCCGCACGGTGATGCCGTGCCACAGCACGCCAAGTCCACCGGGCAGTTCGGGGGCGGCATGGATCGCTCCGGTGACATAGCCTTTGGCGTCGAGGATCGCTTCGCGCAAGCTGTCGCCCTTGGCAAGTAGTGCGGTAATCGCACCGCTGTGCGCGCAGCCGGCACCGACGATTTTGCCGCGGCGGATGGTCGGGCTCTCGTAGTGGCTGATCCCATCCATGGCGGCCAGCAAGTCGACATGCTTGCCTTCGAAGCCGCCGCCGGTGACCAGGATGGGGCAGCCGTAGCGCTTGAGCAGCTGGGTCGCCGCCTCCTGCATGTCGCCGACATCCAGGCATTCGTCCATGCCAGCGAGGGTCGCGGCCTCGAACCGGTTCGGCGTGGCGAGCGTGCCGCGCGGCAGCAGTTCTTCGCAGATCGCCCGGATGACCTCGGGCTGGGTCAGCGCCACGCCCTTGTTGGTGGCGATGATCGGATCCACCACCACCGGGATGCCGGGGGATTCGCGCAGCCAGCGGCCGACCACGCGGGCGACCTGGGCGTTGGGCAGATAGCCGACCTTGATCGCCTTGATTGGCAGCGACGAGGCGATGGCGTCAAGTTGCGCCCTGACGTGGCCTTCGGTGATGGGCATCTGACTGTCGATGCCGGTCAGACTCTGAGCCATCACGGCAGTCAGGGCCGACGCCCCGTAGCAGTTCAGTGCCATGAAGGTCTTGAGGTCGGCCTGGATCCCGGACCCGCCGGAGCTGTCCGAGTCACCGATCGTCACGCACACGGGATGGAGGCTTGCACCCATGGTGGCAGTATGCCTGCAGCGTTCATGCCGGGCAACTGGCGAATTTGCGGGTCGAGTTCACCCACGTGTCACATGGATCGCACAACTAGGCGCTGCAACCGCCTACAGCACCTTGAAACGACGCAAATCGTCGAGTTCGTTATCGTCGGCGGTCATCCACACGCCGCTGTCGAATTCGAGGTCGTAGCAGAAGCCCTCGTCGCCGTTGTCGCGCTCTTTGGCGATGCCGGTGATACGGCCGATCGAGCCGGCTGGCGTCACGCGTTCCTCGTCATCGGCGTCGAGATCGTCGTAGGCGATAACCAGGGCGATTTTGGTTCCGCGAGGCAGAGGGTGCTGAATGGCCATGGCGGTATGCTCCGCCGCGGTCCGGCGCCGGCAAGTCAGGCGTCTGGACAGGGCAGGGGGACGCCCAGTTCGGCGGCTACCAGTTGAAGCAATTCCGCTTCGCGGGGCTGGATCACGCCATCAGCGCCGGCGGCGTGGGCGCAGGCATCGATCAGGGCACGCAATCCGGCGGCATCGAGACCAGCCATGCGGTCGAGGGCTGCACCGATCATCGCATCGCACACGGAGGCCGACGGCCGGGAGGGGGCCGACCCAGGGATCGGCAGTCGTGACCAGCCGGCAGCGTAGGCTGTGTCCTGCCTGGCGCTGTCGTTGGCGGCGCATTGCGCGATAGCGCCGAGGATCACTGAGGCTTCGCCGTGGCCGTCGCGCAGTCGGCAGCGCTGCCCTTGTGGCCGGCGCTCGCCGAGCAGACGGCGGAGTACACGCAGCACACAGAACTCCCGCAGTGTAACGACACCGTCTTCGGCGGCCAAGGTTTCGGCCAGGGCCAGTTGGGCCTTCCGCTGCTGCGGGCTGAGCGCAGCCAGAGCCGGACAGGCCAGCTGGATCAGCGGCCAGCGCGCGCGGTCGGCCTCCAGCGAACGCCAGGCCGGCAGCAGGCGCAGCATCTCGCCGGACAGCCAGGCGTCACGGGCGCGGACTGTGCCAACCTGCCGTTCGCAGGCGATCGGATCGCTATGCAGCAGTGGAAGCAGACAGAGCGCACGGGCGGTCACCGGTTCGCGGGCTGCGGCGACCAGCACTGGTGGCAGCCGGTCGAGCAGGGCGGCGCCGATGCGCAGCTGGTCGGGCGAGACAGCTCCAGCCTGGGCGACGATCTGACTCACTGCCTGCGGGCCGGCGAACCCCATGGCGTCAACCCTGCCCTGAACGGCAGGTTGGACTGCCGTTGTTCCGGCCGGCACAGTCGCGCCCCCCAGCCTCGCAATGCGTTCCTGTAGCGGCGGGTGGGTGGCGAGCAGGCCCGACATGCGTTTGAGGATGGCGTCGGCGAAGAACAGATGGGCGACATCGCCGGCCCGCTCGGCGGTGACTCCGCTGCCGCCACCCGCGATGCGCTTGAGCGCTCCGGCGATGCCGGCCGGATTGCGCGTGAACTGCACCGCACTGGCATCGGCGAGGAATTCTCGACGGCGTGAAAATGCCGCCTGGATCCAGCGGCCAATGAACCATCCGGCGATGCCGATGCCGAAGAGAGCGGCGCCGAACAGAATCAAGGGCAACGGACTGCCCTTCTTGTCTCTATTGCCACCACCGCTGTACATCGCCGAACGTAGCACCACGCGACCAATGCCGGCAACCGTGAGTAGCCCGGCGACGGCAGCGATCAGGCGCATGTTCAGGCGCATGTCGCCGTTGAGGATGTGCGAATACTCGTGCGCGATCACGCCCTGCACCTCGTCACGGGGCAGACGCATGAGACCGCTGGTTACCCCGATCGCGGCATCGGCTGGTCGGAAGCCAGCGGCGAAGGCGTTGATGCCGTCATCAGCCAGGACGTAGACCGGCGGGCAGGGGACGCCCGAGGCGATCGCCATTTCCTCGACGACGTTGAGCAACCGGCGTCCGTCCGCGTCGGCGTTGCCATGCAGGACTTCTCGCCCGCCCAGGCTTTCTGCTACCGCTCGGCCACCGCCGCGCAGGCCGATCCAGCTGATCAGTCCGCCGCCGAGAATCACCACCACGGTGCCGAGGGTGATCCAGCCGACGATTGGCCAGACGTTCTGCGGCATCGGACCTTCCGGACCGAACAGGTCCGGTTCGATGAACGGCCCGAGGCCGAATGCGGCCAGAAACGCGAGGTTGACCGCGGCGACCACCGCCAGCACGGCCAGTACCATCACCCAGATCAGGCGGCGGCTGGCCCGACGTGCGGCATCCTGGTGGGCGAAGAAATCCATCGGTGGTGCTCGGGAACGCTGACCTTCAGGTGAACTTGACCTGAGGCGCCTGTCGTTCGGCGGCGATCTCGATCTCGTAGAGTTGGGCGGCGCCGAAGCTGCAGAAGTTGGCGATGACCACGGCCGGGAATACTTCGCGGGCGGTGTTGTAGACCATCACCGTGTCGTTGTAGGCTTGGCGGGCGAAGGCGACCTTGTTCTCGGTGCTGGTCAGCTCTTCGGTCAACTGGCGCATGTTCTGGTCAGCCTTCAGCTGCGGATAGGCTTCAGCCAGGGCGAAGAACTTGCCCAGTCCGCCAGTCAGAGCCGCATCTGCCGCCATCAAGCCGCGCACGGCGCCGGCATCGCTAGGGTCCGCCGCCGCCTTGGCGCTGGCGCTGACTGCAGAATTACGCGCCTGGATGACCGCCTCCAGCGTACCGCGCTCGTGGGCGAGATAACCCTTGGCGGTCTCAACGAGATTGGGGATCAGATCGAAGCGCCGCTTCAACTGGACGTCGATCTGGGCGAAGGCGTTCTTGAAGCGGTTGCGCAGCGTAACGAGGCCGTTGTAGACGCCGACCGCCCACATGACGATCAGCAGGACGACGACGCCAACGACGATGAGGGCGATGATGCCAGGGGTCATGTGAGGCTCCTGATACAGGCTATGCCCTGGTCCGGGGTGAGGCAAGGAACGTCGCTGTCCGGACGGTGGACAGCGCTGTCTCGGGCGGATGCTGCTGCCATGCCTGACGACGATCTCAGTAGCGGCGAGCGTTCGGCAGTCGTGGTGCCGTTCGACGAACCGCATCCTGACCTGGTTACGCCGAATCCGGGTGATGACTCGCTTGGCGAGTCGGTGCTGGACCCTAATCAGCGTGGCCTGCGCGTGTTTGAACCGCAGAGCACGCGGGTCGTCATTGGACGCGGCCAGGACCCGCGTCGTGAAGTGCGTCTCGACACCTGCCGGGCCGAGAGCGTGCCGATCCACCGACGCGCCACCGGTGGCGGCACCGTCGTGCTGGCTCCTGGCATGGTGGTGGTGGCCTTGCGCATGGCCGGCGGACTGCGCGCTCCCGACGATCTGTTTGCCATGGTAAACGCTGCCTTAATCCCAGCTGTTCACGCCGCCTGCGGCGCGCAGGTCGCCTGCCGCGGGCATGGCGACCTAGCGGTGCGCGGAGCCGACGGGATCGAGCGCAAGGTGCTGGGCGCCAGCCTGCGCCAAAGCACCTCGGTGTCCGGCTACCTAGGCGTCTTCATGGTGTCCGATGCGGTGCCGCTGATGGATCGCTTGCTGGCACATCCATCCCGTGAACCGGGCTATCGGGCTGGCCGCGATCACCGTACCTTCTGCACGCATCTCGCCGGGCACGGCTGCACCGTCTCGCGGCTGATCACGGAACTAGCGATCCGTCTGATCCCGCTGATCAACGCCGCACCGACCCCAGCAGGTTCCTGCGCCACGACTTGACCGCCACGCGGGCGGTCCATGACTGCGGTCATGCCCGCACTCGCCATCATCGGTTCCGGCCCCGCCGGCTACACCGCCGCCATCTACGCTGCTCGCGCCAACCTGGCGCCGGTGTTGTTCACCGGTCGTCAGGCCGGCGGTCAGCTGACCACCACGACCGAGGTCGAGAACTTCCCCGGTTTCCCTGAAGGCATCATGGGCCCCGAGCTGATGACCCGCTTCGAGCAGCAGGCGACGCGCTTCGGCACCGTGGTTCGCCAGGGCTGTGAGATCATGTCGGTGGTCAAGACGGACGCCGGCTTCGAACTGAAGATCAACGATCTCTATCAGGGCACCGAGACGGTCGAGATCTACCATGCAGTGATCGTCGCCACGGGTGCCAGTGCACGCTACCTCGGGCTCCCCGGCGAAGCCGAATTCCTCGACGGCACCGGCAAAAAGACTGGTCTCACCGCCTGCGCCACCTGCGATGGCGCGTTCTACAAGAATGTCGAGGTCGCGGTGGTCGGCGGCGGTGACACCGCCTGCGAAGAGGCCAACTTCCTGACCAAGTTCGCCAGCAAGGTCTACCTGCTGCATCGCCGCACCGAGCTGCGCGCCAGCAAGGTGATGGCGGCCCGTGCCCTGGCCAATCCTAAGATCACGCCAGTGTGGAACGTCACTCTTGGCGGCTACCAGACCGATGCCAAAGGTAAGCTGGAGAGCGTCACCCTGCTCGACACGGTGAATGGTTCGCAGCGGCCGTTGGCGGTGAAGGGTGTGTTCATGGCCATCGGCCACACGCCCAACACCAGCTTCGTCAAAGCGACCGGTGTGAAGCTTGATGCCGATGGCTACATCGACGTCGAGCACGGTTGCAAGACCAACATCGACGGGCTGTTCGCAGCCGGCGACGTGCGCGATCACCACTACCGCCAGGCGATCAGTGCCGCCGGCATGGGCTGCATGGCGGCCCTGGAAGCCGAGCGCTGGCTCGCAGCCAAGGGTCTGGCCTGATTTCGCCGACGTCTCCCAGAGCAGATGCGATGATCGACGCGGTCATCGCCCATGCCGAATCGGCTTGGCCCGCAACGCTCGTTCGCCTGGCCGAACTCGTGCGCATTCCGTCGTGCTCGTTTCCCGGCTTCGATCCGGCGCATGTCGTCGCCAGCGCGGCGTCGACGGCGGCGTGGTTTCGCGAAGCTGGTTTTCCCGAGGTCGATGTATTGCCCGGTGGAGGCGAACACCCCGCAGTCATCGCCGTCGACCGACGAGCCGGTCCTGACCGGCCGACCCTGCTACTGTATGCCCATCACGACGTCCAGCCGCCGCTGCGCGAGGCGTTGTGGCGCACCCCACCGCATGAGCCGGTAATCCGCGACGGGCGGATGTGGGCGCGCGGCTCGGCCGACGACAAAGCCGGCGTGATGTGCCACTGTGCGGCCGCTGCCGCCTGGAACGCCGTGGCCGGCGCGCCGCCGATCAACCTGGTCGCCGTCATCGAAGGCGAAGAGGAGGTCGGCAGCCCGCATTTCCCGGCCTTCCTGCGCCAACACCTCGATCGGCTACGGGCCGATGCCGTACTGGTCATGGATGCCGGCAATTACGCCGCCGGTCTACCCTCGATAACTACCAGTCTGCGTGGACATCTGATCGTCGAGATCGAACTGAAGGCGTTGCAGGCACCCTTGCATAGCGGCCTGTGGGGTGGAGCGGTGCCCGATCCGGCTGCCGCGCTGGCGCGCATGCTGGCCAGCCTGACCGATCGCGATGGTCGCATCGCCGTGCCTGCCCTGCTGCAGGGGATCCGCCCGCTGTCGGACGCCGATCGGGCCGACTTCGCCCGCCTGCCCTACACCCCAGCGTGGTTCGCAGAGGTCGCCGGGCTGCTCGATCCGGCCTTGGCTCCACCCGATGCAGTGACGGCCCATGCCCGTTTGTGGCGCGAACCCGCCTTGGCGATCAACGCAATCCAGTGCGGTGAACGCGGCCGCACCGGCAATGTGGTGATGGACAGCGCGTGGGCGCGGATCGGCCTGCGCATCGTTCCCGACCAGGATCCGGCTCAGATGATGCGCGCTCTGTGCGACCATCTGCGGGCGCAGGCGCCGACTGGCATGCATTTGACCTTGGAAGAACGCGAGCCGGGCCCGGCCTGGGGCACCGATACGGCGCATCCTGCCTTCGCCGCTGCTCGCGCAGCATTGGCCCGTGGTTTCGGCGTCGAACCGGTGGCGATCGGCTGCGGGGCGTCCATTCCATTTGTCGGTGAGATGACCACGCTGCTCGGTGGCGTGCCGGCTCTGCTGCTTGGTGTCGAGGATCCGCAGTGCGGCGCCCATGCCGAGAATGAAGGACTTCTGCTGTGCGATGCGCTCTCAGCGCTGCGCAGTGAGATCGCGCTGTTCGGTCTGCTCGCCGAGGACTGACAGCGCCTCGCCTGCCAGATACAGGCTGCCGGCCACAAGGGCAGGTCCGTTTATCGCGGTCATAGCACCCCGCACATCGTCGTACCACGGCAGTCGACGGGCCGACTCTGGCCACTGGGCCTCCCCGCGCGCGCGGGGGTTCGCATAGGCGCACCGCACGACCGGCACGCCTGGAGGAATGGCCGCCAGCATCTCGGCGATCTCCTTGTCCTGGGCGGTGCCGAGAATCAGGGTCCAGCCGTCGGGAAAACGTTGCTGCGCGACGGCTATGGCGGCGGCCAGCGAGGGACCGTTGTGGGCGCCATCAATCAGGAACCGACCGACCTGCTGGCAACGCGCAGTCAGTGTTGCCAGGGCCATGGTGTTGCGGGCGGCGTCCAGATCCAGGCCGGGTCGGTACAGCCGCGCCGCGGTAAGCGCGGTGGCGGCATTGTCCTGCTGGTGGCTGCCTGCGAGGGCGAGTTGGAATGGCGTGGTCGGGCGCTGAGTCCAATGCGTCTGGCGTCTAACTGGAATCCGATGCCAGATCGCCAGAGCGGTGGCGGCCTCTTGCGGTGCGATGACGAGTGGTCGGTCAGGCCGGCTGATCGCCAGCTTCTCGTGGGCGATATGCCACACCGTGGGACCCAGCACCTCTCGGTGATCGTGTGAGACATGGGTCAGCACGGCGACGGCGGCGTCGAGGGCGTTGGTAGCGTCAAGGCGGCCACCGAGCCCAACTTCGCTGATAAAGGCGCCACCGCGGGCGTGCGCGAGCAGGACAGCAACAGCGAAGGTGCGCTCAAACCAGCTGAGGTGCAGGCCACTGACGTCCTCCTCGGCCTGGACTCGATCGCACAGCGGGGCGACCACGGCCGGATCGGCATCGTTGCCGTTCGTGCGCCAGCGTTCCATCACGCTCAGCACATGCGGACTGCAGAATGCGACCGTGTGGTGGCCCCCGCCACGCAGGGCCGCCTCGATTAGGCGGACGGTACTGCCTTTGCCCTTGGTCCCGGCGACCGTGCATGGGGCCGGCGGGACGGGCAGCCGAGTCAGAAAGGCGCGCATGCGTTCCGGCCGGATGGCGCGGAAATCGCCGGTGCGCTCGCTGTTGGGTGCGGTGTCGAGCCAGGCCTGGATGGCGGCTGCGCTAGGAGGTATCGGCACGGTCTTGCATGGTGGGCGGTTCGCTGCCGGTGCCACCGGCGGTCGAGGTCTGGCGCGTCGGGTCGGAGCCCTATGCTCCGCCGCGTGGCCAGACTCGGACAACGCCTGAAGCTGAAACGCGATGACCTGATTGGTCGCTGGTGCGTCGTGCAGAAGCTCGGCGAAGGCGGTTGCGGATCGGTCTACCGCTGCCGCAATCTCAAACGCTCCGAAGAGGAATCTGCGGTCAAAATCCTGGAAAATCTCGCGGACGAACAGCGCTTCAAGCGCGAACGCCAGGTTCTGGAAGAATCGCGCAGCCCCTACATCATCAAGCTCATCGAAAGCGGCCGGCACGAGGGCGTGCCGTATCTGGCGCTGGAATACATGCCCGGAGGCAACCTGCGTGAAGTGATGGATACGCGCGGCAAGCTGCCGGTCAAAGAGGGGGCATGGATCCTGGTCATGGCGTTGCGCGGCCTGCGCTCGTCCAAGACGGTGCATCGCGACATCAAGCCCGAGAACCTGCTGTTGTCCCGGCCAGGTGGGCGGAGTGCCGAATTACGCTTTATCCCTGGTGACATTCGCAAGGGATCCTGCGTCAAAGTGGCCGATTTCGGGCTCGCCAAGGCCTGGGACCCGTCGATGACCAAGATCACCAAGACGGGTCAGGTTATGGGTACGCCGCTGTACATGAGTCCCGAGCAATGCCGCAATACCCGCGATGTGGGCGTGCATAGTGACATCTATGCGTTGGGCGTGATCTTCTACGAGCTGGTCACCGGCAGGCCGCCCTTCGACGCCGACAACGCCTACGATCTGATGGCCAAGCACTGCAACGAGCCAGTTCCGATCCCGCGTGGCATCGACCCTGCCCTGCAGGAGGTGATCGAGCGTTGCCTGGCCAAACTGCCCCGCGACCGCTTCCAGAGCCTGTTGGCGCTGGAACGTAAACTGTCGACCCTGGCCGGCCTGGGCGAGCCGGAACCGGATCCACGCTGGTCGTGGTCGACCTGGATCATGCTGATCGCCGGCCTCACGGCATTCGTTGCGATCGCATGGATTCTGCGCGATCAGATTCGCGCCGCCCTGGGCGTGTAGAACCCACTCGACGGTGGATTCGCTAGGTAGCGGACGCTGGCCGTCAGTCCTGTCGACCATTCCCCCCAACCTTGACACTCCCATACCGGACTCTAGCTTCCCCGTCCCTTCCCGACGAGGGGGACGGGGGGTCGTGCCGCCACCTTAGCTCAGCTGGTAGAGCAACGGTTTTGTAAACCGTAGGTCGCCGGTTCGACTCCGGCAGGTGGCACCATGCTGCCTGTTTGAGCTGACGTGATGAGATGTGTCGTGCTGTGTCGTGTCGTGCCGTTGCTGCTCTTTGCCAACTACGATGATGATCGCGATCCCCGGACGGAATCCGGGCAGATACCGAAGCGGCCAAACGGGGCAGACTGTAAATCTGCTGGCTCACGCCTTCGAAGGTTCGAATCCTTCTCTGCCCACCAAGCCGTCCAGCCCACCCCCGACACGCGGGTGTAGCTCAATGGTAGAGCCGCAGCCTTCCAAGCTGATGACGAGGGTTCGATTCCCTCCACCCGCTCCAGAGTAGGTCGGATCGCGAGCATCATCCTGGCCGCATGCTGCCTTAGCTCAGTGGTAGAGCACTTCCTTGGTAAGGAAGAGGTCTTGGGTTCAAGTCCCAAAGGCAGCACCAATCCAGCCCGTTTCAACCCACACAGGCGCCCACCACGCGCCCACTCGGAGAGCCTGTCATGGCCAAGGAAAAGTTCGTCCGCAACAAGCCGCACGTCAATGTCGGCACCATCGGCCACATTGACCACGGCAAGTCAACCCTGACCGCCGCGTTGGTTAACGTGTCGGCCCTGCGCGGACTGGCTGAGAAGGTCAGCTACGCCCAGATCACCAAGGGCGGAACCGTCCGCGACGCCAACAAGACCGTGACCATCGCGGCCTCGCACGTCGAATATGCCAGCGAGAACCGGCACTACGCTCACGTGGACTGCCCGGGACACGCTGACTTCGTCAAGAACATGATCACTGGCGCCGCGCAGATGGATGGCGGTATCCTGGTCGTGTCAGCTGGCGACGGCCCGATGCCCCAGACCAAAGAGCACGTTCTGCTGGCCCGCCAGGTCGGCGTGAACCACCTCGTCGTCTTCCTGAACAAGGTCGACTTGGTTGACGATCCGGACCTCCTCGAGCTCGTCGAAGAAGAAATTCGCGACCTGCTCAACAAGTACGGCTTCCCCGGCAAGACGACCCCGATCATCCGTGGCCGCAGCGATCTGGCCAAAGATGCGACCAGCAAGGATGATCCGGCATGCAAGCCGATCAATGACCTGCTTGACGCGATCGACACCTTCATCCCGCAGCCCGAGCGTGAGGACACCAAGCCGTTCCTCATGTCGGTCGAAGACGTATTCTCGATCTCTGGCCGCGGCACCGTCGCGACCGGTCGTGTCGAGCGCGGTCGTCTCAAGATCCAGGAGCCGGTTGAGATCGTCGGCCTGCGCGACGACCCGATTCAGTCGGTCGCCACCGGCATCGAGATGTTCCGCAAGGAGATGGAAGAGACCGTCGCCGGCGACAACTGCGGCGTTCTGCTCCGCGGCGTCGAAAAGTCGCAGATCGAACGCGGCATGGTTATCGCCAAGCCGAAGACCGTCACCACGCACAAGAAGTTCGAGTGCGAGGTGTACATCCTGAAGGCCGAAGAAGGTGGTCGCAAGACCCCGTTCCAGACCGGCTACCGTCCGCAGTTCTACTTCCGCACCACGGACGTCACGGGTACGGTCGAACTGCCGAAGGACCGCGAAGTCGTGATGCCGGGCGACAACGTCAAGATGACGGTCGAACTGGGCTCGAAGATCGCGATGGAAGAGAAGCTCCGCTTCGCCATCCGCGAGGGCGGCCACACGGTCGGCTCGGGCGTCGTCACCAAGATCATCGCTTAAACAGCGGATCGCACCAACTGTGCCCGCCGGTCCATCAGGGCCGGCGGGTACGCCGTGAAGGAATGCACTAAATGGCTAAAGATAAACGCGAGCATGTCATGCTGGTCTGCAGCGAGACTGGTGACATCAACTACTACACCAGTCGTTCCAAGACAGCGACCAAGCTCGAGTTGATGAAGTTCAACCCGCGCCTGCGCAAGCACACGCTGCACAAGGAAAAGAAGCGCAAGTGACCAGCAGCTTCAGGCGTCGAGTCCTGAGCCGTCAGCCCGCAGGTGATCTCGGACTGACAGCTCAGGACTCAACGCCTGGGGCTATCCTACGGGGGTAGCTCAGCTGGTAGAGCAGTGGATTCCAAATCCACCGGTCGGGGGTTCAAATCCCTCCCCCCGTGCCATCATCACGCGGACTTTCAGCACATGTTTTACCTCTGGCCTCAGGGCCGTATCGTCCGTATCTGCGTCATGGTCCTCGGGGCCTTGGTTGCGATCGATCTTGGTTACAACGGAGCCTATGCGGCCTTCGGTACCTGGGCTGGCGAATCGGCCGGATCTGGTGCCGTCCGCCAGCTCGTCCTTGGCATCATCTACGCTACCCTCGCGGCAACCGGACTGATGGTCGCTCTGGTGTCGGCTGGTCCGCATAAGCGGGCCGTCCAGTTCCTCATCGAGGTCCAGGATGAAATGATCAAGGTGACATGGCCGAAATTCAGCGAACTCTGGCGCAGCACCCTGGTTGTCGCCTTGGCCATCGCCGTTCTGGCGGGGGTCGTATTCCTCACTGATCTCGCCCTTTTCGGCGGGCTCGAATTCATTCAGAAGAGGTAGAGCGATGCGTTGGTACGTCATCAAGGCCGTTTCCGGACGCGAGAACGGCTGCCGCGAGCAGATCTCGATCCAGTTAAAGGCGCACAAGAAAGAGCAGCTGGTCAGCCAGATGCTCATCCCGGCCGAGCGCGTGACCGAGGTCAAGCGCGGCAAGAAGGTCAGTTCCGAACGGAAGCTCTACCCAGGCTACATCTACATCGAGATGGAACTGGACCAGGATCTCATCGATATCGTGCGCGATGTCGATGGCATCACCGGCTTCCTAGGTGCCGATCCGCGCAATCCGGATTCGCTGACCAAGGACGAGGCTGAGCGCATCGTGCGCATCGCCACCGCTCCGACTCCGGATGAACAGCGCAAAGAGCTCATTCAGATCCCGTTCAAGCTGGAAGATCGCGTTAAGGTCAAGGAGGGCACGTTCGCTGGTATGGAAGGCGTGATCGCTGAGATCAACGCTACCAAGGGCGAAGTTCGGGCCATGATCACCGTCTTCGGTCGGCAGACCCCGGTGTGGCTTGAGGTCTGGCAGGTCGAACCAGCCGTTTGATCTGCTCTTCGGCGATCATTGCCGAGGCTGTGATCTGGCTAGTTTGTGCGCTCTTTTCCCTGGTACTGTTGACGACCGGATGACCGGACGCCTGGATGGTCGCAATGACCTCTTGCGTTATCTGAAACGTCTCTTACCTTTCCCGCCCCTTCCAACTGACCGGTCCCTGAGGCCGGGTGCGAGCGACAGACATGGCCAAGAAAGAAATTGTCGGAACGATCAACCTGGTGATCCCCGGCGGCGGCGCGACCCCGGCACCTCCGGTTGGCCCAGCGCTTGGTGCGAAGGGCGTGAACATCGCCGCCTTCGTCAAGCAGTTCAACGACGCGACTGCCAAAATGAAGGGCGAGATCACCCCCGTGGTGATCACCGTCTACAAAGACAAGACTTTCAGCTTCATCCTGAAGCAGCCGCCCGTTTCGGCCCAGGTCCGCAAGGCTGCCGGTATCGAGAAAGGCTCGGGCACTGCCGGCCCGCTGTCGACGGCTGGCCAGATCACCAAGGCCCAAGTCGCCGAGATCGCCAAAAAGAAGGGCTCGGAGATGACCGCCGCCTCGCTCGAAGCGGCCATGCGATCGGTGTGCGGCACCGCCCGTTCAATGGGCGTCAAGGTCGTCGCGTAAGTAACTCGCTCTCAGTTTCGTTTCGTAACCACTACTATCGTGGGAGGTGGGCCGTCCGGCCTGCCGTCCGAACCACGGGGGGAACATGAAGATACGCAGCAAGCGCTACAAAGCGCTGGTCGAATCGGCCGATAAGGCTGGTGGCCTGAAGACGGCGAAAGAGATCCCGGCGGCAGTCGCGCTGGTCAAGCAATTGGCCAAGGCGAAGTTCACCGAGTCGATCGATCTTTCGATCTGTCTGAACCTCGACACCAAGAAGGCGGACCAGCAGTTCCGCGGATCATTCGCCCTGCCGCATGGCACCGGTCGCGATGTCCGCGTGATCGCTTTCGCCGACGACACCGACAAGATCTCGGCCGCCATGGCAGCTGGTGCCATCAAGGCCGGTGGTGAAGACGTGGTCAAGGAGGTCGAAAATGGCTTCATGGACTTCGATGTCGCCATCTCGACCCCGAAGATGATGCGCCTGGTTGGTCGTCTCGGTAAGGTGCTTGGACCTCGCGGTCTGATGCCGTCACCGAAGTCCGGCACCGTGGCCGAAGATATCGCTGCGGCGGTCAAGGAATTCAAGGGCGGCAAGATCGAGTTTCGCTCCGATGCCGCAGGCAACGTCCATGTCCGCATCGGCAATGTGAAATTCGAAGAGGCCAAACTGGCCGAAAACGTCGCATCGTTCCTCAACCACGTTGCGGACAGTCGGCCGTCGAGCGTCAAGGGTGTCTTCGTCAAGAATGTCACCCTGTCATCGACCATGGGGCCCGGTGTGCGCATCGCCTTCGTCGAGCAGAAGGAGGCCTGAGTCATGCCTAGCTTGATTAACGAACTGATGCTGGCCGAGGTGACGGAAGTCGCCAAGAATGCCAACGCCATCATCCTCATCGACGCCTCGCGGCTGAATGCTGGAGACGCTCTCGCCTTCCGCGCCAAGCTGCGTGTCTCCGGTGCCAAACTCAAGATGGCCAAGGCCGCGGTGATCTATCGCGTGCTGCCCCCTGAGCTGGCCAAGCTTCCGACCGCCAGTGGCGCTGTCGGCATGGTCTGCACCGGCGAGGACATCGCCGCTGCCGCCAAGCTGATCAACGACCTGGTCAAAGAAGACAAGATCAAGCTCAAGGGCGGTGTCATGGAGGGCAAGGCGCTGGACGCCAACGCAGCCAAGGCCCTCGCCAACCTGCCGACCCGCGAGCAGATCAGCGCCACGCTGCTGCGCGTGCTCAAGGCCCCGGTCGTCCAGCTCGTCCGTATCGCCAACGTCAAGCCAACCGAGCTCGTCCGCGTGCTCAAGGTCAAGGCCGACGAAGGCTCGAACTAACAACCCCAACCCGGCATTTGCCGGATCAATCAGCCGCATAAAACCGGCGCAATAAGGAATATCCCATGAGCGAAAAGATCAATACCATCGTTGAGCAGGTTAAGACCCTCACCGTCCTCGAGCTCGTCGAGCTCGTCGCCGAACTGAAGACCGCGCTCGGCGTCAGCGATGCCGCCCTCGCTGGTCCCGCCGCTGCCGGCCCTGCCGCCGCTGCGCCCGCCGCCGCTGTCGAAGCTCCGACCTCGTTTAAGGTCACCCTGGTCGCCGGTGGCGCCAACAAGATCAACGCGATCAAGATCATTCGCGAAATCCTTGGCCTCGGCCTCGCCGATGCCAAGGCCTTTGTCGAAGGCGCTCCGAAGGTCGTCAAGGAAGGCGTCGACAAGCCGACCGCCGACGATCTGGCCAAGAAGATCAAGGACGCTGGCGCAGAGGTCAAAGTCGAGGGCGCCTAAGCCTAAGATTGTCAAACAGTTGCGCCGACCGGTTGTCCTCTGTAGAGGGACGCCCGGTCGGCGTGCTTGTCATTCCTGGTCTGGCACTTATTGTGCTAGGCCCTATTCGAGCACCCGCACCCGACGGCCGATGATGGCTGTCTCAGCCCCCGCGTCCGACAGGCACAGTTGGACACACACGGAGGTAGCATGCAGATCCGGAAGTTCGGCAAGACCCGCGAGGTCGTCCCCGTCCCTAGTCTCGTCAACCTGCAAAGCCGCAGTTATGACGAATTCCTGGACGCCGAGGCGGCGGCCGAGGTACGTAACCAGAAGAAAGGCCTTGAGGCCATTCTTCGCGAATTCTTCCCGATAACCGGTCTGGATGATAAGGTCCAGGTCAGCTACCACGGCTACGTCTTCACCAAGCCGCAGCACACGACCGACGAGTGTCGCGACCTGGGACTGACCTACCAGCGTGGCATCAAACTGAAGATCCGCGTTACGGGCGAGGGTCTGCAGAACAACGTCCTCGAAGAGGATGTGCATATCGGTTACTTCCCCATCCGTATCGGCGGAGGCGAGTTCATCGTCAATGGTGCCGAGCGTACCATCGTCACCCAGATTCAGCGCAGCCCTGGCGTCGACTTCAGCGCCGAAACCGCGACCAGCGGCAAGCGTAACTTCTCCTGCCGCGTCATCCCTGAGCGCGGCTCGTGGATCCAGGTCGAGCAGACCACCAAGGACGCTCTCGTCGTCAAGATCGACAAGAGCGCCAAGGTCTACGCCACCTGTTTCCTGCGTGCCCTCTCGAAGGAGCACGCAACGACAGCCGGCATCGTCAAAGAATTCTACCAGACCGAGACCGTTGCGATCGCTGGCCGTGGGGCCAAGGACAAGATCGTCGGTAAGATCCTTGCTGGCGACGTTGTCAATAAAGACGACGGCGAGATCATGCTCAAGGCATGCGAACTCGTCAACGAAGGCGCCTTTAACAACTTCCGCGATCTCGGCATCGACAGCGTTGACGTTATCACTGGCGTCGAGGTCAATGGCGCGATCCAGCCGGTCAAGCCGGATGACATCCTGCTCAATACCCTGAAACTCGACGAGGCTGCCAGCCACGACGAAGCTCTGCTGCGTATCTACCGTCGTCTGCGTCCAGGCAACCCGACCGACGAGGCCAAGGTTCGCGAGTTCTTCCAGGACCGCTTCCTCAATGAGAGCCGCTACAACCTGGGCTCAGTCGGCCGCTTCCGTATCAACCGGAAGCTGAAGGGTGATGGCGATTCGCGCACCCTGACCAGCGACGACTACATCAAGACGCTGAAGTACCTGCTGTCGCTGATCCGTTCGAATTCGATGGCTGGCGAGTTGGACGATATCGACCATCTCGGCAACCGCCGCGTGCGTCCGATCGCCGACCTGCTCGCCGATGAACTGCGCGCCGCGATGCTCAAGCTGCGCCGTGCAGTCAAAGAGAAGCTATCGCGCGATCTCCAGCAGGAAGACCTCGCTGCCCAGCTCGCGCCACGCAACCTGTTCAACAACCAGGCTGTCGACAGCGCGATTCAGAATTTCTTCCAGCGTGGCGAACTCTCGCAGGTGGTTGACCAGTCGAACCTGCTCTCGCAGCTGACGCATGAGCGCCGCCTGTCGGCTCTCGGCCCCGGCGGGTTGAATCGGAAGCGCGCAGGCTTCGAGGTGCGCGACGTGCACACCTCGCACTACGGCCGCATCTGCCCGATCGAGACGCCGGAAGGTGCCAACATCGGCCTGATCGTCTCGCTGGCGATCTACGCTGCGGTTAACGAATACGGCTTCCTGGTCACGCCTTACCGTCCGGTCAAGGACGGCAAGGTTGCCGATGACGTGGTCTATCTGATGGCCGACGAGGAAGCCGAGGCGAAGATCGCCCAGGCCACCGTCGAGCTCGATGAGAAGAACCGCATCAAACAGGACATCTGCCAGGTTCGCTGGCAGGGCCAGTTCACCGAAGTCTCGCTGGCCGAGGTCACCCATCTCGACGTCTCGCCCAAGCAGATGATCGGCGTCTCCGCCGCGCTCATCCCGTTCCTTGAGCACGACGACGCCAACCGCGCCCTGATGGGCGCGAACATGATGCGTCAGGCCGTTCCGCTGCTGATCAGTGAGGCGCCGCGCGTCGTCACCGGCATGGAACGCGAGATCCCCAAGAGCTCGTCGATGGTCGTCATCGCCGACATGGACGGCGAAGTCGTGGGCGTCGACGCCCTGCACATCGACGTCAAGACCGAGGCCGGCACGCGCAGCTATCCGATGCGCAAGTACCACGGCCTGAACGAACGCACCTGCCTCAACCAGACCCCGATCGTCGGCCTGGGCGACAAGGTGCAGGCTGGTCAGATCATCGCCGATGGCGGTGGTACCGATCAGGGCGAGCTGGCTCTGGGACGCAACGCGCTGGTCGCGTTCATGCCCTTCGACGGCTACAACTTCGAAGACGCGATCGTGATCAACGAGCGCCTCCTCGCTGAGGACCGCTTCACCTCGATCCACATCGAGGAGTTCAAAGTCGAGATCCGCGAGACCAAGCTGGGCAAGGAAGAGTTCACCCGCGAAATTCCGGGTCGCTCTGAAGAAGCCCTGCGCAATCTCGACGAGCGCGGCATGGTCCGCGTCGGCACCATGATGCGCCCCGGCGACATCCTGGTCGGCAAGGTCACGCCCAAGAACAAGTCCGAACTCAGCCCGGAAGAGAAGCTACTGCACGCCATCTTCGGCCGCGCCGGTGAAGACGTGCGCGACGACTCGATGGTGATGAAGCCCGGCATCAAGGGCGTGGTCGTTGCGGTCAAGCGATTCCAGCGCCGCACCGCCCTGACCGAGAAGGACAAGCGCGAAGAGCAGATGCGTCTGAAGGCGATCGAGGATCGCTACAACGGCGAAAAGGCCCGCATCATCCGCGAGAAGTTCGACCGCATCTGGGAAGTCGCCGGCGCCAACGTCGTCAACATCGAGACGGGCGAAGTCGTCGAATACAGTCGCGACATGGCGGACGACGAGATCTTGCGGCTCAACAAGGAGCTGCCGGTCACCGCGTTGAACTTCGTCGGCAGCAAGCGTCGCCGTGCCCGCGAGATCTACGAAGAGTACGATCCGCGCACCGAGACGGTCGACGCCGACTGCAAGAAGGAGATCGACAACGCCAAGCGCGGTGACGATCTGCCGACGGGTGTGCTTGAGATGGTCAAGGTCTTCGTCGCACGCAAACTGACCCTCAAGGTCGGCGACAAGATGGCTGGTCGTCACGGTAACAAGGGTGTCATCTCGGTCATCGTGCCCGAAGAAGACATGCCGTTCCTGCCCGATGGCCGGACCGTCGATGTCTGTCTGAACCCGCTGGGCGTGCCTTCGCGCATGAACGTCGGTCAGATCCTTGAGACCCACATCGGTTGGGCTGCTCAGATCCTCGGCATGCAGGCGGTGACGCCGGTGTTCGACGGTGCGAGCGAGGCCGACATCAAGGCCATGCTCAAGGAAGCCGGCATTCCCGAGGACGGCAAGGTGCGCCTGCACGACGGCCGTACCGGCGATGCGATGCACCAGAAGACGACCGTTGGCGTCATGTACATGCTGAAACTTCACCACTTGGTGGAAGACAAGCTGCATGCCCGTGCGACCGGCTCGTACTCGCTGATCACCCAGCAGCCGCTCGGCGGCAAGGCCCGCTTCGGCGGCCAGCGCTTCGGCGAAATGGAAGTGTGGGCCCTTGAAGCCTACGGCGCAGCGCACGTGCTGCAGGAAATCCTTACGGTCAAGTCGGACGACGTCGACGGCCGTACCCGCATCTACGAGTCGATGGTCAAGGGCGATGGCTCGCTGACCTACGGCACGCCGATGGCCTTCGAAGTGCTGATGAACGAGATTCGGGGCCTCTGCCTCGACATCCGTCTGCACCGCCCCGAGGACATGAGCTTCGATCCTGAAGCTCAGTCTCTCGACTTCGGTGCCGCAAAGGTTGGGGAAGTGGTGGCTCCTGACATGGAGTTCATCGCCGAACCAGCCGCCGTCGACAACGGCAGCGACAAGTAAGTCGCGAACGCACCTAGACCTCACGGACCGCTCAGGGAACCCGGACCACACATGATCGACACCGCCCCGACCGCACCGAACGCCGCCGAGACGAACCTGCAGAGCCCTGACTACAACGCCGTCAGCATTAAGCTGGCGGCGCCTGAAGTCATCCGCAGCTGGTCGCAAGGCGAAGTAAAGCGGCCAGAAACGATCAACTACCGCAACTACAAGGCCGAACGCGACGGCTTGTTCTGCGAGAAGATCTTCGGACCGACCAAGGACTGGGAATGCTTCTGCGGGAAGTATTCCGGCGTGAAGTACAAGGGCATCGTGTGCGAGAAGTGCGGCGTGCTGGTTACGCACTCGCGCGTCCGTCGTGAGCGCATGGGCCACATCAACCTGGTGTCGCCCGTCGCGCACATCTGGTTCTTCAAGACCATGCCGTCGCGCCTGGCCATCTTGCTGGGCATGAAGTCCAGCAACCTCCAGCAGGTCGTGTACTTCCAGAAGTACATTGTGACTGATCCGGGCACCACCCCGCTGGAATACATGGAAGTGCTCACGGAAGAGCAGTTCCGCAAGGCTCAGGAGAAGTACGGCGACGATTTCAAGGCCATGATGGGCGCCGAGGCCGTGCAGGAGCTGGTGAAGCACCTCGACCTCGACAAGCTGATCGCCGACCTGCGAGAAGATCTCGCCGGTACCAAGGCCAAGCAGAAGATCGAGAAGATCATCAAGCGGCTGAAGCTGTCCGAGGAGCTCAAGCAGAGCGGCAACGATCCGCAGTGGATGGTCCTGACTGTCGTCCCCGTCATCCCGCCCGACCTGCGTCCGCTCGTCCCGCTGGAAAACGGCAACTTCGCCACCTCGGATTTGAACGACCTCTACCGTCGCGTCATCTATCGTAACAACCGTCTCAAAAAGCTCGTCGAGCTCAACGCCCCCGGCATTATCGTGCGCAACGAGAAGCGCATGCTGCAGCAGGCGGTCGACGCGCTCTTCGACAACGGCCGCTGCCAACGCGCCGTCTTTGGCTCGGGCAACCGTCCGCTCAAGTCGCTTACCGACATGATCAAGGGCAAGCAGGGCCGCTTCCGCGAAAACCTGCTCGGCAAGCGTGTCGACTACTCAGCCCGTTCCGTCATCGTGGTCGGACCCAAGCTCAAGCTGCACCAGTGCGGCCTGCCCAAGGCGATCATCCTCGAACTGTTTCAGCCGTTCATCATCCGCGCGCTCAAGGAGCGAGGCTATGCTGAGACGGTCAAGGCCGCCAAGCGCAAGCTCGAACGCCGCGACGAAGAGGTCTGGGAAGTTCTTGATGATGTGATCAAGGGCCGCGTGGTCATGCTGAATCGCGCCCCGACCCTGCATCGCATGGGCATCCAGGCCTTTGAGCCGGTGATGATTGATGGCAGCGCCATTCAACTGCACCCGCTGGTGTGCTCAGGCTTCAACGCTGACTTCGACGGCGACCAGATGGCTGTGCATCTGCCGCTTTCGATCGAGGCACAGACTGAAGCCCGCGTGCTGATGCTGTCGACCAACAACATCTTCTCGCCCAGCAGTGGTAATCCGATCATCTCGGCCGACCAGGACATCGTCTTGGGTTGCTACTTCCTGACCCTTGAAAAAGAGGGCCAGAAGGGCGAAGGCAAGGTGTTCAACTCGCATGACGAAGTCGCCATGGCTCTCGACGCTGGCGTCGTCACCTTGCACACTCTGGTCAAAGTTCCGATGGAGAAGGGCCGGCCGATCGACGACGGCGGTCCGGTCAAGAAGCTGTGGCCGGGCGGCCTGCTCGAAACCACGCCGGGACGCCTGATCCTGAACGATACGCTGCCGCTGGGCATGCCGTACTACAACAAGTTGCAGGACAAGAGCGGTCTTCGTCGCGTGATCGCCGACTGCTTTGAATACCTCGATCGTCGCAATACCATCATGGTGCTCGACAAGATCAAAGAGATCGGCTTCCGCTACGCCACGCGCAGCGGCATGTCCTTCGCCGCCAGCGACCTGCTGGTGCCCGAAGAGAAGGCCAAGATCGTCAAGGCTGCCGACGACGCGGCCCAGAAGTTCCAGAAGGCCTATCTTCGCGGTATCATCACCGCCAAAGAGAAGCACCGCAAGGTCATCGAGACCTGGACGCACGCGACTGAGTCGATCAAGAAGGTTCTGATGGAGCAGCTCAAGGCTGATACCCGTCACGGAACCGACTACATCAACCCGGTGTACGTGATGGCCAAGTCCGGTGCTCGTGGTAACGAGACCCAGGTTCGCCAGTTGTGCGGTATCCGTGGTCTGATGGCCAAGCCGAACGGCGAAATCATCGAGACCCCGATCCGCGCGAACTTCCGCGAGGGTCTGAAGGCTCTCGAGTACTTCACCTCGACCCATGGCGCCCGTAAGGGTCTGGCCGACACCGCGCTGAAGACCGCTGACTCGGGCTATCTGACCCGTAAGCTGGTCGATGTCAGCCAGGACGTCATCGTCAGCATGGTCGATTGCGGCACGGTTGGCGGTGTCACCAAGGCAGTGGTCTACGACGGCGATGTCATCAAGGTCTCGCTCGCCGATGCGATCAAGGGCCGCGTCGCCCGCGATACCATCGTCGACATCATCACCGACGAGGTGGTGGTGAAAGAGAACGACATCATCACGGTCGAAGTGGCCAAGCGTATCGAATCGCTCGGCTTCGAGAAGATCCGCGTGCGTTCGCCGCTGACCTGCGAAAGCAAGAAGGGCGTCTGCCAAACCTGCTACGGCATGGACCTCTCGCGCGGCATGCGCGTCGAGCATGGTGTCGCGGTCGGCATCATCGCCGCCCAGTCGATCGGCGAGCCGGGCACGCAGCTGACCATGCGTACCTTCCACATCGGTGGTGTGGCCAACGCCAAGGCTGAAGACACCTCGTACAAGCCACGCCGTGATGGCACCTTGGTATACGAGAACTTGCGTACCGTGCAGCGCGGTCTTGAGACCGGCGGCAAGGGCGAAAGCGTCGTTCTCAACCGTAACGGTGAACTTGTCATCAAGGATAAGAACGGCCGCATCATCGAGCGCTTCAAGGTGCCGGTAGGTTCAGTTCTCCACGCCATTGATGGCGCGTCGGTTAAGAAGGGTGAGTTGCTCGCCGAGTGGGAAGCTTCGAGCATCCCGATCCTCTGCGATATGGGCGGTAACATCCGCTTCGAACACATCATTCCCGAAGTCACCATGCGCGAAGAGCGCGACCCGGCGACCGGCATCGTCAACCGCGTTATTCTTGAAGGTAAGGGCGACCTGCACCCGCAGGTGGTCATGCTCGACAAGGAAGGCAAGGCGATCGCCCACTACCCGATTCCCGAGAAGGCCACCCTGTTGGTCACCGAGGGCGAGAAGGTTGGCGCCGGCACCCTGCTGGCGAAGACGCCGCGCGAGTTGTCCGGTACCCACGACATCACCGGCGGTCTGCCGCGCGTCACCGAGCTGTTCGAAGCCCGGCCGCCGAAGGATCCCGCTGTGTTGGCCGAACTCGACGGCACCGTCGACTTTGGCGAGCGCAAGCGCGGCAAGCGTATCATCGTGGTGCGCAGCGACTCGGGCACCGAAGTCGAGCATCCGATTCCGCAGGGTAAGCACTACCGCGTCCAGAAGGGCGACCGCGTCAAAGCGGGCGATCCTCTGGTCGATGGCGTGAAGAACCCGAAGGAGATCCTGCGCATCGAAGGCGAAGAAGCCCTGCAGGACTACCTCCTTGGCGAGATTCAGTCGGTCTATCGCGCCCAGAACGTGCGCATCGACGACAAGCACATCGAGTCGATCATCCGCCAGATGCTGCGCCGTGTCGAAGTTATCGACGCCGGCGACCTGCCCTTCCTGCCGGGCCAGTTGGTCGACAAGATCCGTATCAAGGACGAGAACCAGAAGTCGATCGCCGAGGGCAAGCGGCCCGCAACCTACGAGCTTAAGCTCATGGGTATTACCCGCGCCGCCCTGCACTCGGAATCGTTCATCTCGGCCGCCTCCTTCCAGGAGACGACCAAGGTGCTGGCCGACGCCTCGCTTGCCGGCCGCCGGGACAACCTGGCCGGTCTCAAGGAGAACGTCATCCTTGGCCACCTCATCCCGTGCGGAACCGGCTTCAGCCTGTATCGCAACATCGGGATCGACAAACTCGGCGCGCCCATTGCGCTGTCCGAACCGCCCGCTATTATGCCGCGCCCCGCGAAGCAGGAGACTGTCAGTGCCCACGATTAATCAGCTGATCCGCAAGGGTCGCACCAAAGTTGTCAGCAAGACCAAGAGCCCCCAGCTCGAAGGCAACCCCTTCAAGCGCGGTGTGTGCCTGCAGGTCAAGACGATGACCCCCAAGAAGCCGAACTCGGCGCTGCGCAAGATCGCGCGCGTCCGACTCAGCAACGGCAAGGAAGTCACCGCCTACATTGGTGGCGAGAAGCACAACCTGCAGGAGCACTCGCTCGTGCTCATTCGTGGCGGTCGCGTCCACGACCTGCCCGGTGTGCGCTACCACATTATCCGCGGCAAGCTCGACTGCCAGGGTGTCCAGGGCCGTAACCAGAGCCGATCGCTCTACGGCACCAAGCGTCCGAAAAAGAAATAAAGCTTAGTTTTAAAGGCGCTGCGATCCCGCGGCGCTGGCGTCAGGAACCACCAGTACCTCCAGGTCTTGTGCCTGGGAACAGGGAACACGAATATGCCCGGTAATCACGACAACCATTCCAAGCCCGAGTCCATGGACGACGCCGACCAGGCCAATGTCCAGGTCAACGAAGACGGCACAATCGTCCTCGCGCAGACTGGCGAAGTGGCCAAGGCTCCTCCGGCCCAGCAATGGACCGGCATCGACCTGAAGCCGGATCCGCGCTTCGGCAGCATGCTGGCCGCCAAGTTCATCAACTGTTTGATGTATGATGGTAAGAAGGCCACTGCTGAAGCGGTGTTCTACGACTGCATGGACCAGATCGCCGATAAGCTGAAGGGTGATCCCCTGCCTATCTTCGAGCAGGCGATGGAGAACGCCAAGCCGCTCGTCGAAGTGCGCAGCAAGCGTATCGGCGGCGCCAACTACCAAGTACCAGTCGAAGTGAATCGCAAGCGCCAGCAGACGCTGGCCATCCGCTGGATCCTTGAGGCCGTTCGCACCCGCAAGGGTCGTCCGACTGCCGAGAAGCTCGCCCAGGAACTGGTCGACTGCTACAACAAGACCGGCACCACGGTCCAGAAGCGTGAGAACACTCACCGCATGGCCGAAGCCAACAAGGCCTTCGCACACTTCGCATAAGCGACTTGGACCTCGGTTGAGGAGAAGCCCGCGTCCTACGACGCGGGCTTCTGTGTTTTGCGACTGCCGCCGGCATGTCTGGGTTTGCCGTGGTGCAGGATGAACGCCGCGGCGGTGCCGGCAGGCTGCTGACATGACCGAACTGCCAGCCACCTTGGGCGCGCTGAAAAAAGCCGCTCTCCGCGATCCCAGCCTGCGGGCACGTACCGTAAAGCAGGAGCTGCGCGACGGACTCGTCGCGCGACTGGCGGCTGGCGCCTCGTTAGAAGAGCTGTTCCCCGGCATCCATGGCTATGGCGAGACCGTCCTGCCGCAGGTCGCCAATGCGATCCTGGCTGGCCATGACATCCTGCTGCTCGGGTTGCGTGGTCAGGCCAAGACCCGGCTGGCCCGATGCATCCCCCAGCTGTTGGATGAACAGACGCCCATGCTCGCCGGTGATCCATTGCGCAGCCATCCGCTTGCTCCGATCGGAGATGTCGCCGAAAGGCTCGTGGCGACCCAGGGCGATGCAGCTCGTGTGGAGTGGCTCGGACGCGATCAGCGTTATGGCGAGAAACTGGCTACTCCGGATGTCTCCGTTGCCGACCTGATCGGGGATGTTGATCCGATTCGTGCCCAGCGCGATGGCGTTGACCTGGGTGACATGCGTGCGGTGACGTTCGGCATTGTTCCACGAACCAATCGCGGTGTGTTCTGCATCAACGAACTGCCGGATCTCGCTCCCCGCATCCAAGTAGCACTGTTCAACATTCTGGAGGAGAACGACGTCCAGGTGCGCGGCATCCCCTTGCGCCTGCCACTGGATCTTCTGCTGGTGTTCACCGCCAATCCCGAGGACTACACCAGTCGTGGGCAGATCGTGACGCCGTTGAAGGATCGCATCGGGGCGCAGATTCTCACTCATTATCCCAGGTCGCGGGCCGAGGGTGTGGTCATCCAGCGACAGGAGGCCCAGCTATCCGGAGGTGCCGGGGTCGAACCGGTGATCCACCCGTTGTTCCATGACCTGATCGAAGAGGCGGCTCGGGCTGCTCGCAGCAGCGAGTATGTCGACCAGGCGAGCGGTGTGTCGGCCCGTCTGACCATCGCTGCACTGGAGGCGTTGCAGGCCAATGTGCTGCGTCGTGGACTGACCACGGGAACAAAGCAACCGCGGGCGCGCCTGACAGATCTGCCGGCTGTCCTTATGGCGATGACCGGCAAGGTCGAACTGGCATACGAAGGAGAGCAGGAGGGGCCGGCCAAGGTGGGTTGGCATCTGCTTGGCGAAGCGGTGAAGAACCTGTGGGCCGAGCGGTTGCCGCCACCGATCCGGGAGGACCAGGATGAGCGTGAGAGTGGACCGTGGAAGGAAGTTTTGGCGTGGTTCGCTGCTGGACACAAGGTTGAGCTGTCGGATCGGAGCACCGACCAGCAGCATGCCGAGGCGCTTGCCAGTGTGGCCGGACTAGCCAAGGCAGTTGATGCCCAATTGAAACCTGCAAAAGACGAACGCCTGCTGATGCAGGAATTTGTCCTTGAAGGCTTGTTTCATGGTGGCGCCCTCGCTCGCGACGACAGTGCTCGTGGCTTGGTCTACAGCGATCTACTGGCGACCTTGATGACCGGTAAACGCAAGAAGGGACGCGACGAACGCGAGTCGCGCTTCTAGACATGCGCTTCCGCTACGAACATCTTGATTGGCGTGAGCTGGCTAACCGACTGGCCCAGGAACAGGCGCTCACCGATCTCTTCCGTCAGCTGATGGAAGCCTTCGATGGCGACGTTGAGCGCGCCATGAAGGAACTTGAACGCCAAGCCGAGCGCCTGCGTCGCCAGACCGGTTTCGACCCGAAAGAGTTCGAGAAGACCCTGCGTGAGCAGAAGCTGATCAGTGGAGCACGCGGTGAGCGGACCCTGACGCGCAAAGGCGAGCGTGACCTGCGCGAAGACGCTTTTCGTAAAGTGTTCGGCGCGATGGCCCCCGGCGCGATGGGCAAGCACGGCATGCGCAAGCCGGGACGAGACGGTGACTGGACCGGAGCAACGCGACCCTGGCAGGCGGGCGACGGATCCGAGGACCTCGCCTATCGCGAATCGATACTGTCGGCGATGCGTGAAGGGCGCCGTCAACTCGCCGATGACGACCTGCAGATCCGCGAACGAGAAAGCCGCACTGGCTGCGCCTGGACCCTGCTGCTCGATGTCAGTCATTCGATGACTTTGTACGGCGAAGACCGCATTACACCGGCCAAACGGGTAGCCCTGGCCCTGGCCGAGCATCTCGGGCGAAATCATCCGCGCGACGATCTCGACATTCTGCTGTTTGGCGACGATGTCCGCCCGGTGACGGTGCAGGAACTGCCCTACATCAGCAATGGGCCGTTCCACACCAACACCTGTGAGGCGTTGCGGCGCAGCGCAGAGATCCTGATCCGCCGTCGCCAGCCCAACCGTCGTACGGTGATGATCACCGACGGAAAGCCGACGGCGCTGTTCACTGGCGGCAAGGCGGCTGATGGCTCACGAGAGCTGACTATCAATTCCAGCTACGGACTCGATCCCCAGATCGTCGCGGCAACGCTGCGCCAGGCCGCCCGATATCCGCGTCTCGGCATCCGCTTGACCGTCTTCATGGTCGCCGAGGACCCGTACCTCAACCGCTTTGTCGAGCGCCTGGTTGCCGTGTCGCGTGGCGAGGCCTATCGGGCAACACTTGAGGACCTTGGCAATCAAGTGCTCGGGCGACTGTTCAGTTAAGCGGTCGTCCGACCCCATCGGACCTGAACCACTTCACTTCTGGGCGACCAAGAATCGCTGGATCAATTCGGTGAGCTGATCCACGTCGTACCGAGACGGGTCTTCGGCCTCGATCGCTGGCAAGATGCCGGTGCCGGTGCCGCCGGGTTGAGGAATGGTCAACGTGGGACCGGCAAAATTGCGGATAGGCATAGTCAGATCGCTGACGTCGTAGAGACGCGTGTTCGATTCCCCAGTGATTGGCTGGTCACTGAGATAGATCGCTTCATGGACATACCCAACGTGGATATTGGCCACCCGCTCCAGCCAGGTCAGGAGGTTTCCGAGCGCCATATCGCGCACCTGCAGGCTGACCAAGGGCGGATTGGCCTGTAGCGCCGGCGCCAACACGACGTTCAAGCCGGTCGTTTCCCGGATAAAGGCAGCCGTTTCCGTCAATGGCTGCTCATGGGAGTCCATAGTGATGCGTTGATCTAGCTGACCACCGAGTCCGCTGATCGAATGGCCGCCTGGGGCCGTAACCAGGAGCATCCCATTCCAGCGTCCAACCGTTACATCTGCTGCACTTATACCAATGACGGTGCCAAGCATCAGTGTCATGACGAGGTTCATGGTTAGGCCTCCAGTCAGGTTTAACGGCTGGCAAGCCGTGGCGTTCACGTCAACCGAGGTGAAGAGGTGTAGCTTCCGGAAATTCTGGCCG
>JBBQCI010000041.1:0-33536 GCA_038318565.1 Planctomycetota bacterium | reverse complement strand
TGGGCCTCGACTTGGGCGCGATAGGCCTCAGCCAAGGCGCGCGGTTCAGCGAGCAGTTCGCCGTCCCCTTCCAGACCCTGGAACCGACTGACCCCACCAACGCCGAGATCGAGTTCATCCGGATCCATCACCCAGACGATGGCGAGATCGTGTCCCCGTGAACGCAGCCGGTCACAGGCCGAAGACAAAGCGTCCGGATCCGCCATCAGATCCGAAATAAGCACGACCAGTCCACGGTGAGCGGCTGGGGCAGTCAGGTGCTCAAGGCCTTTAGCTGCATCCGTGATGCCGGTGGGCTGATGCGCCTCCAACGCCCGGCAGATTCGTTCGAGCTGACCCTGGAAACGCGCCGGCAGCTCATGGGCGGCCTGTTCATGCCACAGCAGCAGTCCGGCCCGATCCTGCTGCTGCAGGGTCAGATGCGCGACCGCCGCGGCGACCATCGAGGCATAGCGGTATTTGCTAATGCCAGCTCGGCTGCCGGCATAGGCCATGCTGCCCGAGCCATCCACCGCCAGGATGCAGCCCAGATCAGTTTCGGCTTCGTAACGCTTGACCACCAGACGATCGGAGCGGCCCAACACCTTCCAGTCGAGTCGGCGAAGGTCGTCACCAGGAACATAGGCCCGATGATCAGCGAAATCGACCGACGCCCCCTTGATCGGGCTACGGTGAGCGCCGGACATAAGTCCTTCGACGATGATTCTTGCAACCACTTCCAGGCGTTGCACCCGAGCGAGTTCGGCTGGCGGGACCAGCTGCGAGAGGGTGCTCATGCAACTAGCTTAGCGGCCGGATCTACTGCGCCAGTTGGGCCAGCTTCTCGCCATACAGCTGGATGCGCTTCTCACCAAGCTGCGGAACCTGGCTCAGATCGGTGGAACCGTAGCGCTTGAGGTGCTCCAGCGCCTTGGCTGGCAATACGACCTGGAGTGGCACTGCGCGCTTTTCGGCCTCGGCTCGGCGCCAATCCTTCATCCGTTTCTCGCGTTCCTCCTCGATCGGCTCAACTTCGCGGTGCTTGACCGGGGGCGGCACAGCGGGCGGATGGGCATTCGCATCGCGCAGACAGGACAGCAGCGACTCGCCGTGCGGCGTCAGCACACTGTTCTTGACCCCGGCATGCTTGAGCTGAGCCCAGGTGACGATCGGCCTGCGGCACAAGGCCAGCATGGTCTCGTTATTGACCACGCGACCCGGAGGCATGTTGACTTCGCGAGCGATTCCATCGCGCCAGGTCCACAGGGCCGCCAGGACTGGTAGACAGGGCAGCGGCAGTTCGCGGGCGCCTTTGACGCGGTAGAATCCACCCGGATCGAAACCGCCGCCCCAGCCCGCATCCTCGACAGCACGGCAGGCGATGGCGGTCTCTTCGACCAGATCGGCGGCAAGGATCATCTCACGCAACTGAGCCGCAGCGTCCGGCAGGTAGCGAACATCATCGATGGCGTAACTGAGCGCACCTGGATCGATCGGGCGGATAGCCCAATCGTATTGGGCGAACTCCTTGGCCAGCTCGACGCCGAGTTGGCGTTCGACCACTGCTCCATAACCGGTTTTTTCCCAACCCAGCATCGACGCTGCCTGCTGGCTGTCGAACACGCCGCGCAACTGAATGGCGAAATCCCGGCGCATGACCGCGCAATCGTACTCGCCTCCGTGTAGCCAGACGGTGATGGATGGATCTTCCAACGGAGCCTTGAGCGCGACGAACGCCTCGTTGCCGATGGCGATCGGATCGACCACGAACATCCGGCCACCAGCGTTGATCTGCACTAGGCAGCAACGTTCGCGGTAGGCATGCATCGAATTCGACTCGGTGTCGAGGGCTATCCAGGTGGCCGAAGCGCAGGCCGCCGCCACGTCAGCGAGGCCCTCCGCGGTATTGATCCACGGAACGCCACGGTCGTCAGGGGAATCCACAGTCATGATCGCCCCGATAGGAGGAAAAGTTAAGAAACACTCCGGTGCGCTTGGCACCAGATAGCCGACCGCATGAGACGATCAGTGCTTCGTCGAATGCTTGCTATGTTCGACGACCATCAACTGGCCGCGCAGCCACGCCTCTTCATCCGAGCCCTGTGGCTTTTCGCCACCCTGGAGGGCCGCTAGCCGCGCCTGCACCTTGGCTGGCTCGATGGCGGCGAGTTCCTTGGCCTCGATGACCAGGATGTTGACCTCGTCCTTGAGCACCTGAGCGACGCCGCCGCGGACGGCCCAGGTCTGACGCATACCGTCGACCTGTACGACCTCGACCATGCCGAAACCAACCAGGGCAACAAGCGGCGCGTGGCCCTGGCGGATGCCGATCTCGCCATCACTGGCCGAGAAGGTGATCTGATGCCCCTGGACAGGCGGCATGACCTTCACCGGCGTCACGAGTTTGAGGGTGACAGGCATGGCTGGTTCTACTTGTCCTGCGACTTCAGCTTGTCGGCCTTGGCGATCACGTCGTCGATGGTGCCGACGTACATGAAGGCTGATTCGGGCAGCGTATCGTACTCGCCGGTCAGGATCGCTTCGAACGAGCGGATGGTGTCCTCGAGCTTCATGTACACGCCCTTCATGCCGGTGAACTGCTCGGCCACGTGGAACGGCTGGCTCATGAAGCGTTCGAGACGGCGGGCACGAGCGACCAGGCGCTTGTCGTCGTCTGACAACTCATCGACGCCGAGGATCGCGATGATGTCCTGGAGATCCTTGTAACGCTGGAGAATGCGCTGCACACCGCGGGCCACGCCATAGTGGCGATCTCCGACGATGTGCGGCTGCAGAATGCGGCTGGTCGAGGCGAGCGGATCGACCGCCGGGTAAATGCCCTTTTCGGCGATGCCACGCGACAGGTTGGTGGTCGCATCAAGGTGCGCGAAGGTGTTGGCCGGTGCGGGATCGGTGTAATCGTCAGCCGGGACGTACACGGCCTGGATCGAGGTGATCGCACCGCGACGAGTTGAGGTGATGCGTTCCTGCAGCTGGCCCATTTCCGACGCCAGGGTCGGCTGGTAACCTACCGCCGAGGGCAGGCGGCCGAGCAGGGCAGACACTTCTGAACCGGCCTGGGTGAAGCGGAAGATGTTGTCGACGAAGAGCAGCACGTCCTTGCCCGAGGTGTCGCGCAACTGCTCGCATTGGGTCAATGCCGACAAGGCGACGCGCAGACGGGCGCCGGGCGGCTCGTTCATCTGGCCGTAGACCAGCGAACAGCGGCTGGCGCCAGGCTTGACCGCAGGATGGCCATTGGCGTCCCACTTGGTGTGACCCTTCTCGTCCTTTTCCGTCACAATGACGCCGGCCTCGATCATCTCGTTCCACAGGTCGTTGCCTTCGCGGGTACGCTCGCCGACGCCGGCGAACACCGAGAAGCCACCGTGGGCCTTGGCCACGTTGTTGATCAACTCCATCAAGATGACGGTCTTGCCGACGCCTGCACCGCCGAACAGGCCGATCTTGCCACCCTTGACGTACGGGGCGAGCAGGTCGACCACCTTGATGCCGGTGGTGAAGACTTCGGTCTCAGGATTCAGTTCGGCGAACTCAGGCGCCTTGGCGTGGATCGGACGGCGCGGGCACGCAGCAGTGACCTCCTGGCCATTGTCGATCACTTTGCCGAGCACGTTGAAAATGCGACCGAGGGTCTCTTCGCCCACCGGCATCGCGATGGCGGCACCGGTATCGGTGACCTGCTGGCCGCGGACGAGACCGTCGGTCGAGGACATCGACACGGCGCGGACGCGGTTGCGGCCGAGGTGCTGCTGGACCTCTGCCACCAGACGGGTCGCCTTGCCGGTGGCCGGGTCGGTGATGTCCATCTCGATGGCGTTGTAGATCGCGGGCAGGGTCTCGAATTCGGCGTCAAGTGTGCTGCCGATGACCTGGACGACGGTTCCGGTGTTGCTCATGGGTATCTCTGTTGGATCTGGTGTCAGGCCATCGCCTCGACCGCCCCGGTGATCTCTGCGATCTCCTGGGTGATCTTGCCCTGGCGGCCACGGTTATAGACGAGGTTCAGCGCTTTGACCATGTCGGCAGCGGCGTCGCTGGCGTTCTTCATCGCCACCCGGCGCGCGGCATGCTCGGCGGCAGTGGTCTGCAGTGCATAGGCATAGAACTCGGCCTTGACCGCTCGCGGCACGAGGACGGCGAAGAGGGTCTCAGGTGGCTCGTTGAAGATGTAGTCTGGCTTGCTGCCGACAGCCGGACGGCTGGCTGAGAGGTCACCCGCTGCATGGCCTTCGGTTTCACCAGCTGGCAGGATGGTAACCGCGCGCTGCTCTTGGCGACCTGCACTGATAAAGCGCGCGAAGACGGCTTCGACCAGATCGACCTCGCCACTCAGGAACGAGGCGATCGCGGCTTCGGCAATCGTCTCGATCGCATTATAGCACTGGGCGTTGCCAACGATGCCAGTGTGCGTGGCGAAGACGTTTTCGCCGACGAAGACGAGATTGCCGGCGCCCTTCTTACCGAGGGCGATGAAACGCACCTCGCGTCCAAGCGCCCGGTGATGCTTGGCCCGCTCGAGCGCCTTGTGTACCAGATTGGCATTGAACGCGCCGCACAGGCCGCGATCGCTCGCCATCAAGTAGATGAGCACTCGCTTGACCGGACGAGCCTTCATCAAGGGGTGCTTGTCTCCGCTGCTCATGGCCTCGGAGAGGGCCTTGATCAGCTGATAGATCGTGCGCGCAAAAGGGTAGGAGGCGTTGGCCGCATCCTGAGCCTTCTTGAGCTTCGCGCTTGAGACCAGCTCCATCGTACGGGTGATCTTGCGCGTGTTGCTGGCGCCTTTGCGGCGCTTGCGGATGTCGCGGAGGTTGGCCATGGGTGGACCTTAGGCCTTCGCCCCGTGCTTGTCCTTGTACAGCGTCGCGAAGCGCTTGACCGCCTCCTTGAAGCGCGGCTCGGTCTCGGCGGTGAACTCACGCGCCTTGGCCAAATCAGCGAGCAGCGGAGCGTGCTCGGTGTGCATGAAATTCAGGAACTCAGACTCGTAGACCAGAACTTGCGAGACCGAGGCCGCATCGAGCATGCCTTCGCCAGCACCCTTCATCAGCAGCACCTGGTCGACGACGTCGAGCGGAGCACCCTGGCCCTGCTTGAGCAGTTCGACCATGCGCGCACCGCGATCAAGCTGACGCTGGGTGGCCGGATCGAGCTCGGTGCCGAGCTGCGAGAAGGCTTCCAGTTCGCGGTACGAGGCGAGGTCGAGGCGCAAGGTGCCGGCCACCTTCTTCATCGCCTTGATCTGGGCCGCACCACCGACGCGCGAGACCGAGATGCCGACGTCGACGGCCGGGCGGATACCGGCGTTGAACAGGTCGGGCTGCAAGTAGATCTGACCATCGGTGATCGAAATCACGTTGGTTGGGATGTAGGCGGAAACTTCGCCTTCCTGGGTCTCGATGACCGGGAACGCGGTCAGCGAGCCGCCGCCAAGTACGTCATTCAACTTGGCCGCGCGCTCCAGCAGGCGCGAGTGCAGGTAGAACACGTCGCCTGGGTAGGCTTCGCGGCCTGGCGGGCGGCGCAGCAGCAGCGACATCTCGCGGTAGGCTGCGGCTTGCTTCGACAGGTCGTCGTAGGCGCAGAAGGTGGCAAAGCCACGTCCGCCATCCTTAACCGGGCACTGCACGAACTTGCCGTCGACCAGCTTGGGCAATCCGTTCTCATGCACCCAGGTGTTGTACATGAAGAACTCTGCCAGTGCCGCACCGGTGTACGGGGCGAGATACTGCATCGGCGCCGGATCCGAGGCGCTGGCACTGACCACGATGGTGTAGTTCATCGCGCCGGCAGCCTCAAGCTGCTTGACGATCGCAGCGACAGTCGACTGCTTCTGGCCGATCGCGACGTAGACGCAGATGACGCCCTTGCCCTTCTGATTCAGGATCGTGTCGATGCAGATCGCGGTCTTGCCGGTCTTGCGGTCGCCGATGATCAGCTCGCGCTGGCCGCGTCCGACCGGGATCATCGCATCGATGCACTTGAGGCCGGTCTGGAGCGGTTCGTGGACCGACCGACGATCAGCCAGGCCAGGCGCCGGACTTTCAACACGGCGGGTTGTCTCCGACTTGATCGGCCCCTTGCCGTCGAGTGGCCGGCCAAGTGCGTCGACCACGCGGCCGAGCAGGGCCTGACCAACCGGCACTTCCAGCACGCGCTTGGTGCGGCGGGCAGTCATACCCTCTTTGAGTGAAACGAACTCGCCAAGGACCACCAGGCCGACCACGCCTTCCTCAAGGTTGAGGGCGAGGCCGAAGGCACCGTTCTCGAACTCGACCATCTCGCCGGCCATGACACCGGAGAGGCCAGAGACGCGGGCGATGCCGTCACCAACCTGCATGACACTGCCGACCTCATCGACTACCGGCTGGGCGCCGTAGTTCGCGAGCTGGGCCTTGATCACGCTGGTCATCTCATCGGCACGGATCTTCATGGTATGGTCCTGGAGGTCTTCAGTTGAGGTTCAGCGTTCCCACAGCGCATCGCTGAGGGGCGCATTGAGCATACGGGCATGCATCTCGCGCAGGTGCCGGCGCACACTGGCATCGATCAGCTGGTCGCCGACCCGAATGGTGACACCACCGATCAGGGCAGGATCGACCTGGGCGACGAGACGGGAGTTGGCGCCGGTAGCGGCGGTCACCCGTTTGGCATTGTCGTCCGAAAGAGGCAGCGCGGTGGTGACGCGCACTTCGACGATGCCGTCTTCGGCCTCGGCCTGCCGGATGAGGTCGGCAAGGATCGCTCCCGCATCACGCAGCCGATTGCGGTCGATCAGCATCTGAATCAAATCGATCAGGGGCTTGGGTCGGCCGGCGAGCACCCCGACGGCAGCCTGCCTGGCCTTGGCCTTGCCCAGTCGTGGATCATCCAGCGCGGCGAACGCCCCATCGGCCAGGGCCGGGCCGAGTTCGCGGGCCGCCTCGACGACTTGCGCGCGGACGCCCTGCTCGCGCGCGACGGCAAGCAGCGCTGCCGCGTACACTCCAGCAACAGTTGCAGGAGTCGTCATGATCAGGCCTTCGACTTCTCGTAGGCGTCGATCGCTTGGCCGACCAGTTCAAACTGCCGGGCCTGGTCGAGCTTCTCGCTGACGATCTTGCCTGCCACTGTGGCGGCGACATCGGCCACTTCTTTGCGGATCGAGACGATCGCCGCATGGCGGGCGGCCTCGATGTCCTGCTGGGCGCGCTGGCGGATCTGCTCGACCTCGGCGCTGCCTTTCTTGAGTAGGGCGTCGCGGGCCTCGTCGGCTTCGCGGCGGGCCTGGGCAAGCAGGGCACTAACCTTGTCCTCGGTCTCGCGGATCTTCTTGTCCAGATCCAGCTTGAGTTGCTGGGCTTTCTGGTTGGCGGCATCCGCATCGCCGAGATCCTTGGCGATCTTGGCATCACGCGCATCGAGTGCTGCCAGAATCGGCTTCAGAGCCAGCTTCAACAGAATGAGCACGAACACGACGAACGCGCTCAGGCCCCAGAGGAATGAGGGAACGTGACTGAGGATGAAGTCGACCATGGCGGCGGTCTCGGGTTGCTTCGCGGTCTATCGGGTGCGGATCAGGAGAAGGCCAGCACCATGCCGATGACCATGGCGATGAGCGCCAGACCTTCGATCAGGGCGGCAACGACGAACATCAGGCCACGCAGGGTGCCGGCTTGTTCGGGCTGGCGGGTGATGCCGAGCACGGTGGCCGCGCCGACCATACCGATGCCGAGGCCACCACCGAGGGCGCCGAGGCCGAGGGCGATGCCGGCACCGAGGTGATTCATGCCCTTGACGCTTTCCTTGGCGACAGTGACGGCCGTATCAACGGCTGCACCAGCTTCGGCGGCGGTGACGGACTGGGCGATGGCCTGGATGGCGGGAACGAGATCGAGCATGTGAGCTCCGTAGGGTAGAAGGGTCAGTGTTCGGGGTGGATGGAAGAGCCGATGAACGTCGCGCTCAGCATGGTGAAGACATAGGCCTGCAGGAAGGCAATCAGCAGCTCAAGGAAGTAGAGAGCGATGGTCAGCAGCCAGCCGAAGGCGCCGAGTCCCATGCCCATGCCGGGACTGTCGGGGTTGGCAGCGTAGACGATCAGACCAAGGGTGCTGAAGGCGAGCAAAACGGTGTGACCGGCGAACATGTTGGCGAACAGACGGATGGCCAGGGCGCCGGGCTTGATGATCAGGCCCATCAGTTCAATAACCGCCAGCAGTAGCCAGATGACGATATCCATCGGCTTCCAGCTCCAGCGCACTGGCACCAGCTTGATGAAGAACGAGGGACCGTTGTGGGCCAGACCGAAGCCCAGCATGCACGCCAGGGTAGTTAGCGCGAAGGCAACCGTGACGCCCGGGTTGCCCGAGGCGGCGGCGAAGACGGGGGCAAGACCGAAGATGTTAACCGTCACCAGCATCAGGAAGATGCCGGCGAAGTAGGGCACCCAGCTGTCGCCGTGATCAGGACGGAAGTGGAAATTCGGCCGCACCATATCGTCGCGGATCCACACCACGGCAGCTTCGACAGCGTGCTGGATGCGGCCTTCTGGTTTGACCTGTTCGGGACGACGACGGGCTACCACCAGCAGCACAAAGGCGAGCAAGCTGAGAGCGACGGTACCGAAGAAGATCTGCTGGTTCATCCACGACAGCGACTGCGGCAGGGCGCCGAAGGTGCTGCGGTCTTCGGCGATGGTCATCGCCTTGGACAGTTGTTGGGCATCGAGACCCCTGGCGGAGGCGACGTCAGTGGCCCAGGCCAGATGGCGCGATCCGTCAGCAGCCGCCATCGCCGGATCGTGCGCGATCCAGTCGGCCCGCTGGGCATACGAGGCGAGGTCCAGCACGAGCACCGGCTTGGCGTGCAGGTACTCGACCGCCGGATAGGCGAGAACGTGATGCGCCATGGCAGCCGAGATGTCGAACTTCTCGTGATGCGTTTCAACGACAGGTGCTTCGACGTTGGTCTGATCAGCCACGGGGATTCTCGCGGGTGAGCTGGCGGTAGGCCAGTACGGATTCAGCAACAAAACCGGCGACCAGGCAACCGGCGGTCACCAGGAAGGCGACCAGCCAGGCCTCGCGGCCGAGGAGATGCAGAGCCAGGTACGCAGCCCCAGCGACGCCCAGGACACGCACCATGGTGGCGGCTGAGACGGCGGCAAACGCGGACACGACGGTATTGCGGCTTAACCCGAGAACCATCGCACCTCCAGCCACCAGCGAGATGGGCAAGGCACTGAGGGCGCCGAGACGAACCGCATCACCGCGGGTCCACAGGGGCGAGATCGCCAGGGCGGCGACCACAGGCGCTAGGGCGCACACTGCCAGCCAGGCGATGTTGTTCACTTCGAGCCCTCCCGGATCATGTGGTAGAAACCGGCGCCAATGAAGACCAGTCCGCAGATGACGGTCCACAGCGGAAAATGGCCGGTAGCATGATCGATGAGCCAACCGATCCCTGCCCCAACCAACATGCCCGAAATCGGCAGATAGGCCGCACCAGCACCCTGGAAGGGACTGCGTTTCTGGGGCTTATCTGGCTTATTCTCGGTCATCGGGAGGCGGTCATTGATAGAGGTGCCACGTAGGCGTGGAGCAAGGTCCACTCGACCTTCAGGGAGTCAAGACGGAGTGATCATCCATGCATGCAATACGTAGATGTACGTAGTTAAAGTATCATCGATCGATGCATACGACGGCAGCGATTGACACCTGAACGTTCACCATACCATCCCACCCCCTGCACGAGGCCGGCGGTTGGAAGCTGCGGCCACCATGGAACCATTTATGAACCTGATCGATATCGCCACTCAGTCCTCGCTCCGCAAGGAGCCGCTCGGAGAATTCAAAGTCGGCGACACCGTCGATGTTCACGTCAAGATCAAGGAAGGCGACAAAGAGCGCGTCCAGATCTTCAATGGCACCGTCATCGCCAAGGGCCGCGGCCAAGGCAAGATCAACGCCTCCTTCACCGTCCGCCGCATCGTCGCCGGAGAAGGCGTCGAGCGTAGCTGGCCCACCAACAGCCCGCGCCTGGCCAAGGTCGAAGTGCTGCGTGCCGGCCGCGTCCGTCGCGCCAAGCTCTACTACCTCCGCGGCCGCGTCGGTAAGGCGACCAAGGTCAAGGAACTGTTCGAAACCGAGACCGCCGCTCCGGCCAAGGCCTGAACGATTCTCTGGCGTTCGCCAACACGAAACCCCGGGCATGCGCCCGGGGTTTCTGCGTTTCAGGCGGTGCTCGCTCCTCGCACATCCATGCCGCGCCAGCGTCCGCCAGCGAATCGCAACCCCATCACCAGGGCGATGCCGGCGCAGTAGGCGATGAATAGTCCGTAGCAGATGCGCAATCCGCCGTGGCCTGGATCCATCCACCCGTGCAGCAGCCAGGCTGGCAGCGCCAGCACCAGGGCGGCGGTCGCAACCAAGGCTACCAGCGGCCAGCGCGTATCCCCGGCGCCTTGCACGGTCGAGCGCCAGATCCAATGCATCATCTCGAATGGCATGGCGGCGGCGAGAAAGGCCATCACCGGCACAGCCAGCACCATCTGCCGCTCCCACAGGACCTCATCCCCATGATGGGCCGGCATCAGCAGAAGGCGTGGCACGAGGACGAAGCCTGCGATGACCACGGCAAGATACGGCCCGATGACGGTGAACGCCGAGCGGACTATACGTGGCACCAAGTCCGGCCGGCCTGCACCCATGGCATGACCAACCGCGATACTGATTCCCTGTGAGAAGCCGATCACCGGTACCATCAACACGAGATATGTGTTGAACGCAAGATTGCTGGCGGCCAAGGCGTCGGTGCCCAGCCGAGTCAACACGGCGGTGAAGCTGACGAACGCCACCATTTCCAGGATCTCGGTCCCGCCACGCGGCACCGCGAACGAGAGGAAACGCAGGATCCGCCCCCGATCCAGGTTGCGCCCAGACCAGGTCGCGAGATCACGTCGCTGGGCCGGCGCGAAGAGCCAGATCAGCCACACCGCCAACATGATCACGGACGTCGCCAGACTGGCAATGCCAGCACCGGTGATGCCCATCGCCGGCACGCCCAAGCCACCTAGCACCAGTACACGGTTGAGCGCAATACAGACCACGGCGCCGAACACGCTCAGCAGCAGTACCAGTTTGGATCGGCCGAGTCCTCCGCAGAAACCGGCGATGCCGGAGGCGGCGGCCAACGGCCCAATCTCGGCGAGCAGCCAGCCGAGCAGCTCCGCCAGTCCGCGTTCCACCACCGGCTCGGTGCCGAAGATGTGCGCCAACTGATGGCGCAGCGGGATGAGCACGGCGCTGAGGACAAGGCCAATGCCAGCCAGGACGAACATTGGCCAGACCATCGCACCGGCCTCGCGACGTTCACCAGCGGCGGCATGCTGGGCGGCGAACACCCCGAGATAGGCGCACGAAACCACAAACAGACCCTGGAAGGTCCAGGCCAGCATGCCGGCGGGCAGGGCGGCGGCGAGAGCCTCTGGGCTGTGCCAACTGAGAACGGTTCGATTGACGTAATGGAGAAAGAAACCCAACCCTGTGCTGGCAGCCAGGGGCAGCGCCAGCGCAGCCAGCCCCCGTACCGTGGCGACCTGGACGACGTTGACCTGGTCCGTCGACGACCGCTCGACCGTCATGTCTTTGGCGTCGGTTTCTGGACGATCACCTTCTGAACCGGCTTGTCAGCCAGCTTGGTGCCGCGGGTGGACACACCGCAGGGTTCGAGGGTGGCCAGATCGATGACCTGCTCGTGCACGCGCTGACCCTTCGCCGGGGCAAACTGCAGGGTCGCGACTCCGCCAACACCGACATACAGATAGTCGATCTTGCCGGCGCGATCCTTGATCAGTTCATACTCGCGATCTTTGATGAACGAACTGATCGTCGTCACCTTGCCCCATGGCTCGCGATCCCTGTCGCGATAGACGACGGTGATGGTCAGGCCAGCCACCTCGTCGAAGCGGTCGAGGTAGAGCATCTTGCCCTCGATTACCGTCTTCTCAGTCGGACCAAGGATCCGGTACATACCGTCCTGCATGATCGCGATGATCTTGTCGTATTCGCTGATCTTGAGTTCACGGTCGCTGGATTTCACCGCCGTGCCGATGAAACCGGTCGAGGCGTCGTAGCCGATACGCAGATTGGCGTTGGCGACGGCTTTCTTGTCGACCGTCTCGAAACCCTTGATCTTGGTGCGGCGGGGGAATTTCACTGCGAACTTGGTGATGATCATTTCCAGCCAGGCGATGCAGGTGCCGACTAGGTCCTTCAGCTTTGCCCGCACGGCCTTGATCTCGGCTTCGAGAGCGCTGATGTCCTTGCGGTTCTGCTCGATGTCGAAGGCGCTGATGCGCTTGATCGGAATCTCCAGCAGTCGCGTCACGTCATCGTCGGTCAGTTCCCGGATGAACTGCGCCTTGAACGGTTCCATGCCCTTGATCACCGCGGTTTTCACACCTTCGGCGGTCTTCTGGTCCTCGATCTTCTTGTAGACGCGATTCTCGATAAAGATGCGTTCCAGGGTCAGGTTGTGCTGCTTGGCGATCAGCTTGCCGAGTTCGTGCTCCAGCTCGGCCTTGGTCAGGGCCTGCAGGCGCTCGGTGCAAGCACGCAGCATGTCACTGACCTTCATCTCGGCCGGCTTGTCATCGCGGATGACCACGATGTTCGAGTTGACCGAGGTCTCGCACATGGTGTAGGCGAACAGCTGAGGAATCACCTCGTCGGCCTTCACGCCACGCTGCAGCACTAGCACGATTTCAACCTCGGAACCCGTCCGGTCGCTGATCTCGCTGATCTTGACCTTGCCCTTCTGGATCGCCTCTTCGATCGACTCGATCAGGCTTTCTACGGTGGTGCCGAAGGGGATCTCGCGGATCACCACCTTCTTCTCGCCATCGTTCTCGATCTTCGCGCGCAGACGGACCTTGCCGGCCCCGTCATCATACTCGGAGGCATCCATGATCCCGCCCTGCGGGAAATCGGGCAGCACCTTGAAACGCTCGCCCTTGAGGATGGATATCTGCGCTTTGAGTAGTTCTCCGAGATTGTGCGGCAGAATGGTCGTGGCCATGCCCACCGCGATGCCTTCGGTGCCGAGCAGCAGGATGGTCGGCAGCTTGCTGGGCAGGGCCTCGGGCTCATCCTTGCGGCCATCATAGGACGGGACCATCCGGGTCAGGGCCGGGTTGAAGAGCGTCTCCTTGGCCAGCGCCGTCAGGCGGCATTCGATATAGCGCGCAGCTGCGGCGTTGTCGCCAGTCAGCACATTGCCGAAGTTCCCCTGCCGTTCGATGAAATAGCCGAGGTCCGAATCATGCGGGGCCCGGCCCTTGTTGGCCACTACGACCAGAGCGTCGCCGATCGAGGCGTCGCCGTGCGGGTGCAGCTTCATGGTCTCGCCAATGACGTTGGCGACCTTCATGAATTTGCCGTCGTCCATCGTCCACAGCGTGTGGAGGATGCGCCGCTGCACCGGCTTGCAGCCGTCACGCAGATCCGGTATGGCGCGGTCTACGACGACGTAGCTGGCGTATTCCAGGAAGTTCCGACGCATCAACGGTTCGAGATAGGCCATATCAACTCACTCCAAGGGCGCGGGATCATGGGGGGCAGCCGGCAGGGGCAAGAAGACCCTCATCGCCCCGGGACGCTACCGCGACTGGCTTCGAGCAGGGAACAACCGAACGACCATCCAGCCGGCAATCGGCGGACCGTCACCCCACGATCTCCCGAATCCGCCGATGGACGGCTTCGATAACGTCGGGCGGGGTCGAGGTGCCGGCCGTAATACCGACGTGCTTTCGCGACGCGAACCAGCGTGGATCCAACTCCTCCGGGCGTTCCACGTGGAAAGCGGCAATGCCCTTGTCGGCGATCACTTCGCGCAGTTTGGCCGTATTGGCACTGTTGCGCCCTCCGATCACAATGCCCAGATCAATGTCTGCCTGCAGCAGGGTGGCAATCGCCGACTGGCGTTCCTTGACTGGCTGGCAGACCGTGTCGATGAAACGCATCGATTCGACCCAGGGCAGGGCGCGCATTGCGGTCAACATCCGCGTCACCTTGTCCAGTCGGTTGGTGGTCTGGCTGACCACACCGAGACGGGTGTGGCCGCGCAGACGCTCAAAATCCTCCTCGTGGTAGACCACCTCGCTGGCCTTCAGATTGCCGACGACGCCTTTGACCTCGACGTGGTCGGCCCTGCCGATGATCACCGGGAACCAGCCCTCGCGCTCAAGAAACCGGGCCAATTTATGCAAACGGATGACCAAGGGGCAGGTTGCATCGTAGACCGTGAAGCCGCGCTTCTCGAGGTCCGCCTTGGTCGTGTCGCTCGCTCCGTGGGCGGTTATCATCACCGCCTCGGTGGTGATCGAGTCGACCTGGTCGCGCTCGACGATGCGTACACCATTGGCGAGCAATCGTTCCGTGACCTGCGGGTTGTGCACCAACTGCCCAACCACGGTCAACTTGTTGCGATAGGCCGGATCGAGCGCCATATCGATGGCATCCTGGACCCCGAAACAGATTCCCATGGCTTCCGCGAGCGTGATCTTGACGGTCATGTATGGCGCTAGCATCGCACCTGTGCCGGGGGGCGGAAGGGCCGAGACGCAGGGGTGCGACGACGTCCGCACATGCCAGCCTCGCCCGTCACGAGCACGATAGCCAAGAGGATGTCGACCGGGCACTTGCCGCTTTGCAGGCGCGTGGCCTGCAGGGCAACATCATGATCACCCCGGCCTGGGACGTCGATCCCGCCAAGCGCGCCGAGCGCTGGCGCGCGCAGGCTGCCTTCATCGGCGAGGTGGCGAAGCGCCACGCTGGCGTCCTGCGCTGGTACGAACTGGGCAACGAGCCCGATCTGACTTTTTTTTACGCTGGCCCGACCGACGCTTACGTCGAGGGCTACCTCGCCCTGCGCGAGGCGATCAAAGCCAACGATCCCGCCAGCGTGGTGATGAACGGCGGACTGTGCTTCCACTCAGACGAGGGCTGGCGCCGGGCCCACGAGATCATCGCCAAGATCCCGGCCGACAAGATCGACGCCTGGGCCTATCACGGCCACGGCCCGGGCATCGGTGCTGAGCGCAACGCTTGGCAGCGTCAGGACACGGCGGTGCGCGCAGTGGGCAAAGGTGACCGCCACTACATCGAGACTGAAAGCGGCCTGTTCGCCAACGACCCAACGACCTTGCGCCGCCAGGCCCAAACCATCGTCGAGAAGATGGTCTTCGCGCAGTCAGTGAAGGCCCCGTTCTTCCTGTGGTTCAATGTGCACATGGGCGGCGGCGACTGGGGCTACACCACCATCGAGCGCGAGCGCGAGCGCGAGCCGCGTCCGGCGGTGCTCGCCCACCGGGCCATGGTCGCGACCCTGCGCGGGCTCGCCCACGTTGGGACCATCGACCTGCTCTCGCCTGGCGCCGAGGCCCATCTCTTCGCCGCTGCTGATGGCCGGCGTGCCCTGGTGCTGTGGAGCGATCGCGGCGAAGTCACCCGCACTATCGCCATCGGCCCGGGCTGCACCGCCCTACAGCGCCGCGATCTGTTCGGCAACACCGCGCCATTGGCCGAGGCCTCACCCGGTCTGGTCCAGCTGTCCTGCAGCGCCGACCCGGTGTTCATCCGCTGGATGGCCGGCGACAAGGCCTTCGCCGTCAACCTGCCGCCACCGCCCCTGGCCGCGCCTGAGCGGTTGCGCGTGGTTCCCGGCCGCGCCGCCGTTCTGGCGCTGACCGTGCGCAACCCAGGCGGCACGCCAATCAGCGCGACTCTGACGGCGCAGACTATAGGCGCAGCCCCGGTGCGCGTCGACCCGGCCTCGCGCCCCGTGCAGCTCGCGGGCTCCGGTCAGTTGACGCTGCCCATCCAGGTCACCGTGGCGGCGGTACAGCCGTCGTTGTGGCCGCGCCAATGGTCAGTGTTCGCACCGGTCCCTGGCGACATCGACCTGGCTGGCTTCCGCGATCTGCCGCGCGTGATCAGCGCCCGCGGCAAGGACCTCGCGCCGATGGCCGGCATCCCGCGCGCCCTCGATCTCGACCTCGGGCACATGGCCGGCGGCCACCTTGAGCGAAAGCAGGCGCTGTGTTTCGCGTGGATCGACAGCACCACGGCGCAGACCGTCGAATTCGGCGCCGGCGCCGACTGGTGGATGGAATGGTGGGTCAACGGTGAGCGTGTCTTCTCGACCATCGATGGAGGCAACAATGGCGCCTACCACGTCCTCACTCACGTCTTTCCCGTCAAGCTGCGTCAGGGTCGCAATCTGGTGGCGGTGAAAGTGCTGAGCGGTTCCGGCGGCTGGCGCCTGGTCGCCGGCGGTCCCGACGAGGTCGCGGCTGCCCGGCGCGAGCGCTCCGGCGAGCAGGATGCGCTGCGCTTCGACCTGCTGGTCGACGGCAAAGCACTGGCGCGCCAGCCGGTGCCGGTCGAGGTGCTCCGCCCGGTCGATCGCCTAGTCGGCGATGCGCGCTGGCTGGAACTCGGCGTGGACGGCGAACTCGGCACGGTCACCAACCTGCACGTCGCCCAGCCCGACAGCAGCCGCTGGTACCAGGGCGTCGAGGACTTCTCTGGCCGCATCTGGCTGCGCGATGACGGCAAGTCCCTGCGCGTGGCGGTGGCGGTGCGTGATGACGTATCCAAGCCGGGCGACCACGCTGTTCTGCGCCTGGCCAGCGGCGCCGTCCTGTCGGCCCCGGCGGAGGTGGCGCTGACCTCGCGTCGCGACGAGGCCGCGCACCTGACCTGGTACGAGGCTGCGATCCCGCGCGAACGCCTCGGGGTCGAACGCTTCGCCATCCACGTCACCGTCCATGACGACGACTGGGGCGCGGCCAAGCAGCGCGCTAGCTGGAGCGAGAGCGAGGATCCCGAGCAGTGGTTCCAGGCCTGGCTGCGCTGAGTTCATATCCACACTTAGACCAGTTGCTGATAAGCCCAGGTGAACCACCGGTTGGCAGCGGTGATCCGAATGCTATATGTGCTACTGACATCTGCTGCGTTCGATACCCGGCCACGTCCCCCTGGCCTTTCGTTATCACCGGGGGCCAATCTCCCGTCACGACCGTGGTCGTACGGGGCGGCCCCCACTCTGAACACCGGTTCAGGGTAGTCAGCTGGACCCGGCGCAAGCGGATGTCATTTTTCATGTGGCTTTTAGCCCAAACGGCCCTGACGGGCCTGCCCTGCGGCCTTTGTCAGGACTCGATTTCGTCGCATGCGTTCCGAAAACGTGGGCGTATGGCTTCGCCATTGTATCCGCCCACCGCCCCTCGGCGGCCGGTTCTCGCTGGCGCTCGGCCAAGCCTGCGCCCTGGACCAAACCTTGCCCACGGACTTGCTCTGGCATCCCTGACGAGAGCATACTCCGACCTCTCTGAAAGGACTTTCCTATGGGCGCCGAAGCCACCCCAGCCGCAGCTATCGACCCCAAGGACCGCTTCCGCGCTGGGATGAGCTATCCCAACCCGCTGGCCGGCAATCCCAATGCGCCGAAGTACCCGACTACGGCTCAGCGTGCCGATGGCTCGACCATCCAAGTCGCCTGCCCGGTCGCCACCCGCGTGATGGTCGCGCTGATGAACATGGACGCCGTGGTCGGCGGTGCTGCTTGCCATTGGGGCGGACCGGCTGCCTTGGCAGAGTTGATGAGTTCGATCCACGCCATCATGTTCACCAAGAACCCGTGGCATGGCGCCTTCAACTTCGTCAACGACGCCGGCCACACGGAAAACGGCATCTACGCTCTGAAGGCCAACTATGGCTTCGCCGGCGTGACGGTCGGCGACCTGCGCGGCTTCCGCTCGATCAGCTCGAAGCTGACCGGACACGGCGAAAGCCACATTTTCCCGGAAGGCGTGATGGTCAGCAATGGTCCGCTGGGCAGCGGCCTGCCGGTTGCCCAGGGTCTGGCCATGGCCGACCGCTTGGCCGATTGCAAGCGCACCACCATCTGCGTCATCTCTGACGGCGCCCTCTACGAAGGCGAAGCCAAAGAGGCGATCAGTGCCATTCCCGGTCTGGCCGGCAAGGATCTGCTAGCCCCGCTGGTCATGGTGATCAGCGACAACAATACCAAGTTGAGCGGCCGCTGCGACGCCGACGCCTTCGCCCAGGGCGCCTACTTCAACGGCCTGGAAGCCCAGGGCTGGAAGATCATCCACTGCGCCGATGGCAACGATCTGCAGCAGGCTTTCACCGCCGTCGAGTCGGCCATCGCCGCCGCCGAGGCCAATCCGCATCAGCCAGTCGCAGTATGGGCCAAGACGGTCAAGGGCTTCGGTGTCGCCAGCACGATGAAGAGCGCCTCGGGCGGACACGGTTTCCCCCTTTCGGGCCCCGACGCCGCTGCTGGCAAGCTGCGCGCGTTCGTCGCCGAGATCAACGGCGGCAAGCCGCTCGCTCCGCAGTTCGAAGAATGGCTGGTCAGCCAGGAGACGGTTGCAAAGGCTAAGGCTGACAAGGCAGTCGCAGCGCCCGCAGCGGCCACACCCGCGGTCAAGAAGGACAAGATCCAGGGCGGCTTCCCCAAGGCGATGATCGCCGCCGCCAAGGCCGGCCTGCCGGTAGTCAGCGTCAGCGCCGACCTGCAGGGTTCGACCGGCGTCGCCCCGTTCCGCGCCGCCTATCCACAGCTGTCTTTCGAAGTCGGCATCGCCGAGTCGAACATGGTTTCAGTGGCAGCCGGATTCTCGAAGCAGGGCTACATCCCGGTCGTCGATACCTTCGCCCAGTTCGGCGTGACCAAGGGCTTGCTACCCCTGTGCATGGCCAACCTCAGCCAGGCGCCGATTATCGCCGTCTACAGCCACACCGGCTTCCAGGACGCGGCCGACGGTGCCTCGCACCAGGGTCTGATGTACCTGGCAATGACTGGTTCGATCCCGCATACCGTGACCTACTGCCCGGCCAGCGCCGAAGAGGCGGAATGGGCGATGGGCGAAGCAATCAGCCGCTTCGCCGCCGCACGCAAAGCCGGCAAGATGCCCGACAGCGTGCTGTTCTTCTGCGGCCGCGAAAACTTCCCGGTGTCGATCAAGCCCGAGGGCGCCAGCTACGCCTGGGGCAAAGCGATGATCGTCGGTGGCGGCGTCGAGAAGGCCACCTTCGGCGGCCAGCTTGGCCCGATCAACCTGTCGCTCTCGGTGACCAAGCCCGGGGTCGTCATCAGCGCTAGCGGTTCACTGGTCTCCGCGGCTGTGAAGGCGGCCGAAAAGTTGGTCGCCTCGGGAGTCAACTGCGTGGTGCTCAACAACGCCATCGCCAATCACCCGGACATCGAGACGCATCGCAAGCTGATCGATCAGATGGGCGGCAAGCTGGTCACGGTCGAGGACCACCAGTTGACCGGCGGCGCCGGCGAAGTGCTGGTGGCCAAGCTGACCGCAGCCGGCTGCAAGCTGAAGGTCAAGACCCTCGGCGTGCACGGCGAGTTCGGCCAGAGCGCCTACTCCGCCGACGAGCTCTACAAAAAACACGGCATTGGCGTCGACGGCATCATCGCGGCGGCGCAGTCACTGGTATGACCGCCCTGCAGGTCGTCGGCATCCTGTTCCTGGCCTTCGCGGTGGCCAAGCTGGTCATCGCGGGGCTGGCGTACCGGCGGCTGAGAGCCTTTAGGGCCGGTGAACCCAACGCGATCGACCCTACCGCAGGGCACGCCAAGCCGTGGTTGTTCTGGGTCTGGTTCGGCTGGCGCATCGCAGCCGCCAGCTTGGCTTTCGCTGCGGGCAGCTGGTTACTGCTACGCTGATGGCCGCGCGGCAAACGCCTACGGCGTCACCACCACCGAGCCATCACTCTGGGCGACGCCGCTGAACACGGCACCGTCGTAGACCCGACGCAGGCCGATCCGTTCACCGGCCTTGCCATCAGCCAGAGCGGTAGCTTCGACTTCGATGGAAAATCCACGACCCGGCCACAAGGCCGTCACCGTCCGACCGGCCTTGACCGCCGGGGCGGTGGTGACCAGTTGCACAGAGAGCGGCTCGCCGCTGCGGAGATCGCGTCGGGCGACACTGCCGACGATCAGTTCTGCTGCGATGGCTGCCGACAGGTTGGCTCGAGTTGCCGAGCGTCGTTCGACGTGCACATCACCCGAACCAATGACCTCGCCGCGGGCAAGATCTCGCGCAGCTACGACGATATCGACAACTCGCGCGACCTGCAGGACCACTAGGGTCCGGCCCGTCTCCTTGCCCGCCTCAATTGCGCGGACCCGGAAGGCGACCTCGCCGATCGCTGCAGCGTCCAGGGGTTCGGCGGCCAGCACCAGATCCGGCGACGCCGGGACGGCGAGACTTGCGCCGACCCGCACCAGCGTCGTGGTCGCGCCGGGTACCGCAGCCGCGGCCGCCGCCACCAGTTCATCGTTCGTAAACACCCGGACCGCGCGCGACACCGTACCGCTGCCGGAGATCATCAGGGTTGCAGGCGCAGCCGCACGGGTCAGCAGGGCGGTCAGCAGCCGAGCGTCAACGCCAGTCGGTGCCAAGGTCGGCAATTCGCAAATGGCGATCGCGCCCAGGCGTTCGCAGATATCCGGCTCAGCACGAATGTCGGCGATATCGGCAAGCGTCGCACGCGGAGCTTGTACCACGCTGGTTGGCCTGATGTGGACCTCGACTTCACTCGCGGCGATGACAAGCGAACCGACGAGCAGAACCGCGAACCGCATGAACATGGCTCAGCGGATCAGATCGTTGGCGGTCCGCAGCATCTGGTCCGCCGTGGTGATGCTCTTGGAGTTCATTTCGTAGGCGCGCTGCGCGACGATCAGATTGACCAGTTCGGTCACCGACTCGACGTTGGCTTTTTCGAGCATCCCACCGCGCAGACCGCCGTAACCGGAGCTGTTGGGCGTTCCGGTCTGCACCGTGCCGCTCGCGTCACTCGCTTCGAAAAGATTGCGTCCGATCGCCAGCAGTCCGCTGTTGTTGCGGAAACGGGCCAAGGTCAGCTGGCCGACCGTGGTCTGCACATTGTTCTGCGTCACCGAGACTGTGCCGTCGCTGGCTATCGAGATGTCGTTCTCGGATACGCCATCCGGGATAGTGATGGCCGGCTGCACGTAATAGCCGTCCGGAGTGACCAGGCGTCCATTACCGTCGAGCCGGAAGTCTCCAGCCCGGGTGTAGGCCGTCGTGGCGCCATCCGGCAATTGCACCTCGAAGAAGCCATCACCCTCTATTGCCACATCCAAGGTGCGTCCGGTCGGCTCGAGATTTCCCGCCGTGAAGATCCGGGTGGTGCCGCTGACATTGACACCCATGCCGACCTGGACACCAGTCGGGTTGTGCCCTTGCTGACCGGCAGAAGCTCCGGGCTGCATCTTGATGTCGTAGAACTGATCCTGGAAGTCGGTGCGCTGCTTCTTGAACCCAGTCGTGTTGACGTTGGCGATGTTGTTGGCGATGAGATCGACATTGAACTGCTGGGCAGTCATGCCGGAGGCGGCGGTCCAGAGTGCGCGTGGCATGGTCGATCCTTCTGTTATCCGCGCAGGATATCGCTGTAACCTTCACCGGTGCGCGATTGCTCGGTGAGGGCCTTTTGGGCTGCGTCATAGCGTCGTTGCAACGCCACCATCTGAACTAATTCGTCGACCGGATTACTGTTCCCACGCTCCAGGCTGCCTTGGCGCACCGACACCGCGGCATCGCTCACGGTCTGGCCGGCAGGGTCGAAATAGACGCCGTTAGTTGGCATCATCTCGCGCGGTTTGGCGACCGTGCTCAGACGCAATTGATCAAGCGTGGTGCTGATGATACCATCAGAGGACTGTGTCTCGACGGTGATCAGACCGCTCTGGTCGATCACCACCCGACTAGCGTCCTCGGGAATGGTGATTGGGCCGCCTTGGCCTTGCACCAGATGGCCTTCGTGAGTGACCAGTCGCCCTTGCTGATCGAGTTGGAAGTTGCCGTTGCGAGTCAGCCAAGCCTTGCCCTGGATGTCGCGCACGGTGAAGAAGCCATCCCCATGCAGCGCTAGATCGTAGGCTCCACCGGTCGGATCCGTCGTCCCGTCACTGAAATCCCGGTAGCTCCGGGCTGTCAGAACGCCAACGCCACCCTCACGCTTTGGCCCACCCGTTTTGCCTTCGCCAGACAACACCTCGGCGAATCCGACGCGTAGCTGTCCCTCTCGGCGATAGCCGGGAGTCTGGGCGTGCGCAATATTCCGCGAGGTCGCCTCAAGCAGGCGAGTCTCAGCGACCATGGCGCTGGCTGCGGCGTAGATCCCTTTGGGCATCGCTGGCTCCGTGTGGCGACCCGCGACATGCGGGGACGCTGCGGGGCTCTTACGCGAAGCTAATGCCAATACCTGCAATCCGCTGTGCCAGATCCATTCAACCACTGGCGATACAATACGTTACACGCCCCTGGCTAGATCCAAAGGATCACCCCCAGGGGCGCGACCATTCAGACGGCCGTCTTGCTGGCCTTGTTCTGCGCAGCCCGGATGCGGGTGCGACGCTGGGCGTTGGTGGCGGGGATCGGTTTGTTCCGATTGACTTTGCGCTGATGCAGACGGTGGAGTGCCATAGATCTACAACCTACGCACGCGGGGATACATACCAAACCAGAATTATTTTTCTGCAGCTTAGCATTCGGCAATACGACGCTCGACGAAGGGTGTACATCCGACTGTGGCGAACAACGGGCAATGGTTCCTGATCCAGTCCAGATCTCGTCGCGCCGCCACGATCGCCTGCGATGCCGCCGTGCCGATGGCACTGCTGTCCTACGGCTGCTGGCTGACCACCTCCCGCATATCATTGGCATCTACCCTGCCGTCGCCATTGAGATCGACCCCGGGAGAAAGACCGTCTGCGGCGCGCCGGCCGAACGCGGCGCGTACCAGATCAAGGTCACGGCCATCGACAACGCCATTGCCATCGGCATCGCCAGTTAGTCCGCCGTCCGCGCGCGGCGAAGCCGGGGTGGCGGGATTGGTGGCAACGGCCTCGCTGACCGCGCCGGTGTACAGCACGAAGCGGTCGATGCGGTACTGGGTCGAGCGCCCCGACAGCTCGATCACATGGTCGCCAGCGGCGGCGATGTCGACGTAGAGCGGATTGGAGGTGTGGTCGACGGTGGCGCTACTCCAGGTCCAAGCCCCGACGGTGCCATAGATAAAGCACTTCGTCCAGCCGTTGATCGGGGTGAAGGTGCCGTTGGACTTGTACATGAGCTGCACGGTGGTGGTGCGCACCCACACGTCGTTGTGGTCGCCCGTCGGCCCCGGGGTGTGGGCACGGAGCTGCAAGCGGTAGCGGCCCGGGGTGGCGATGCGTAGCGGATAGGACAGCACGCCGGAGCCGCCGCCGTCAGTGCCGCTGCTAGCGTTGCCGCGCTTCCATTCAAGAAAACCGGTACCGGTGAAGCCGGGCACGTAGGTCTCCAGCGTCCAGGAGCCCACCGGGCTCACGGACTCAGCCTCGATGACCGCCAGTCCGCCGCTCTCGATGAAGGGTTCGACGCCGACCAGGGCGACGCTGACCAGCAAGGCCAAATTGATGTGAAGTGGGTGCATAAGCTCTCCAAGTTCGGGATTCGTCAGGTTGGTGCCGCGGCGGCGGCGTCACCGGGCCATTCCCCGCGGAACGTGCCGGGCAGGTTCATGGCGTTAACGCCGCCAAGGCCTCGGCACGGGCCGCGGCCTCGCGGGCCGCCGGAGTGTCGGGACGGCTGGCGGCGAATTGCCTCAGCAGAGCGACCAGATCAGCACGTGCCTTTTCAGTCGAGGCACGGCCAGTTTCCAGCATCCGGGCCGCGGCCTGATCCATCGGCGCGAAGGTCTGCCGCGCGGCACGGGCGGCACGGGCCGCCGGATCCTGGTTCCACGTGGCGACCTGCCGCGCGAACTCGGCCCCCTCGGGGCTACCGCGCCAGCACTGGGCCCAGCGGGCGCCCAGCGCTGCGGCGAACTCGGGTTCCTCCTGGCGAGCGGCGGTGAGTTCGACCTGACGGGCTCTGGCGATTGCGACGAGCCGCTCCACAAGCGTGGCCACATGCTCCGTCGGTTCTGCCCCACGGCAGGCCTGCAATGCCTTTCCAAGCTCGCCACGGGTCCAGTTCCGCGCCACTGTCGGGAGTTCGGACAACCCTGGAACCAAGGGGATGAAGGGGGTCTCGGCGCGTTCCTGCGCATCTGCCACAGTGGCGCCTTCCCGTTGCACCAGCACCCGATCGAGGCGGAAGCCGGCCGAGCGGCCGCGAATGACAATGGTGCTGATTCCGGCCGGCAGACTGAAAATCGGTTCCCGGAAAACCCCGTGGCTGGGTTCCATGATCGTCACCCAGTTCCAGCGGCCGCCCTGGTTAGACAGCGTCTTCACCGGCGTGGAACCATTGACCGAGAGCATGCAGTCATTTTCCAGCGTGGCGTCGGGGTGGTCGTGCCGGTTGCGCAGCAGGACGCGCCAGTTCCCGCTGCGCGGCAGTACCACGCGCATAATCAACTCCTGGCCACCGCGATCGGTGAGGTAGCCATTCCCGCTGTAGCCCGCATGCTCGGTCTCCAACACCCAACCGCGCGCGGGGAGTAAATATTCGATTTCGATCACCGCCACATTGTCGTCTGCCCAATGCGTGGGATCCTGCGCCAGTGCGGGCAGCAGGGTGGCGAATACCAGGAACAAGACGTCGACGGCGTGGCGGGCTGGCATATGGCTCCAGGACAGATGTGCCTACACCTACTGTGCCGTCACGCCGCCGTGATAACGCACTTCCTTCTCATAGCGGGTGAAATAGCGGGTGAAATAGTGCAACAACAGCGCATGAGACGAGGGGCGATATCGGTGAACCGCTCAGGAAAGCTCCTGTAATCTGCACAATACGCGCACCTAGTCGCCGCTCTACACTTGGCCATCGGGCCACCCTCTCAGCTTCAGAACAGATGCTTTTTTGCCCCACACGACTGTCGCAAGCTGTGCCCACGTTAGGTTGGATCGCAACGCACTACACGCCCAGTTTGAGTTTCAGCCTGGGTTCCCTGAGGGTTTCAGCCTCGCTGTCGGCAAGCTTGACCACCACGCCAGCGTGGGCGATGACGCCGACGTCGATGCGGGCGCGGGCGTTCTCGCCTTTTTCGGTGGCCTTACGGGCGTCTTGGCGGGTGCGTGCCAGGCGTTGGCGGACCTCTTCATCAGCACTAGTCAGACGAGCGGCCTCCTCCTCGACCATGCGGAGACGTTCCTGCATCTGCTTTGCTGCCGCCGTGTTGACGAACGAGGCGCCCTGCAGGCGCGCCTGATGGGACTGCAGCCGGGCGACTTCGGACTCGATCTGGTGACGAAGAGCCATGCTGCGAGAGCGGTCGATATCTGCCCGTTTGGCCGCCAGTTCGGAAATTTTTGCCTCTTCGGTCCGGGTCAGGTGGTGACCGGCCCACAGCACGGTGGTCGCACCGTCGCTGTCGCCGGCGATGTCGATCTGTACATTCCCACCGGCAGTGATGCCGCCGCCGACTAGCTTGCGGATCCGCACATCTCCTGTCGCCTTCAGTTCGCAGTCGCGCACCTCGCCCTCAATGCGTAGCGATCCGGCCATGATGGTGCGGTTCTGGCCACCGCCGCGCATGACCACCATCCCCCCCGCCTCCATGTCCTGACCCGCCCCGACCTTGCCGTCGATCTCCAGATTGCCGCCAGCCGAGACGAAGGCGTCCTCAAGATCACCCATGATGACGATGTCGCTGGAGCTGATGATGCGGGCCCCTGCCCGGACCGATCCACGCACCACCACTACCTCGTCGGTGACGATCGGCGGGTGGTCCGGACCAAGATCGCCGTCAATCGCGACGATGCCGACTACCCGGACGCAGCCGTCCGCCTGCAACTGCACAAAGCCAGTGATGCGCGAACGGAGCGCCAAACGGCCATCATCGGCCCGGGCCATCTCCGTTCCGACACCGGCACAGCTTTCCGGCGTTCCAGCCTCTTGGTCTGACGCCGGTACGACATGCCCCAGCACATCCATGCCAGAGGCCGCAGGGCGGCCATCATCCCACCAGGCGATCAGTTCACCAACCGCGACCTTGCGCAGGTTGCCCTGACCGACCAGGGTCTCGACGGTGGTGTTCTCGACCTCGCCGGTCAGGAGGTAGCCAGCCGCGCGACCGGGATCAGCGGCACGGCCCCGCGCCACCACAACTCGGCCGGATGGGAATGCCGGTCCATCGAGCAGGCGACGCAAGGCGTCACCATCAAGACCGAAACGCAGGCCGGACTCCTTGATGCAACGTTCCAGGTCCTCCTTCACCGCCTTCTGACCCGGCCGCGTGAATGCGGTGGCTTGCAGGTGGTCCGGAGACAGTTCGAGGGAAACCGACGACCGCAGTGGTTCAAGCGGCTCGTTCTTCACGCTGCGACCGCTGATGCCAGGGGACGAGGCGAGTCCACGGGCGAGGACCAGACGGCGCGGCACGTCCTTCGGGAAAGTGGCGGCATGCAAAGAAGATTCGACCAAACCGCGGACCACTCCGGCCGAGGCGACGATCTGATCGAGCATCCAGCGGGGGAAACTGGCTCCTGGCGCCAAGGCCATCGAAGCGCGTAAACCGCCTTGGTCGATGATTACCCGTTTGACCAGCAGAGCCATTTGAGCCGGATCGATCTTGATGTTGTTCGGCTTCACCGTCACCGCGGTGGTCGGCGGCCCGACCTGTGGCGGACTGGCCAGATTGACCGGACTGGCCGTCGGCCCAACTGGCAATGCGCGCGCCGGCTGGACCGGAGTTCGTGGACTCGGCTTCGGCTGGCCATGCCCATCAAGGACATTGGCGATCTGGGTCAGTGCAACCCGGGCATCGGTTGGCCGGTCATTGCGGTCCTTGCCCATCAACGAGCGGGTCAGCCAGGCGATCTCAGCGGGACAGCCAGGCGCCGCCAGGGCCAGGTCGGGGGTCGGATCGTTCAGCACCGCGACCAGCACACCCATCGGATCGTCACCAGGATATGGCGGACGACCGGCGACCAAATGGAACAGGGTCGCGCCCAGGGCGTAGACATCGGCGCGGATATCCAGATCCTGGACCGCGCGGGCCTGTTCCGGGGCGATGTAGGCGGGCGTGCCCACGACCATGCCCGGCATAGTCAGATCGGCCCCTCCGCTGGGTTTGGCCAAGCCGAGATCGGCGAGCTTGGGTTGGCCGCGGGCATCCAGAAAGATGTTGCCTGGCTTGAGATCCCGATGGATCAGGCCGGCATCGGCAATGGCACACAGGCCCTGAAAGCATTCCTGAATCAGACGGACGGCACGCCAGGCCTCCAGCTTGCCCTCACGGGCCAGCAATTGGCGGAGATCACCGCCAGTGACCAGTTCCAATGCCATGAACAGCTGCCCTTGGGCCTCGCCGGCGTCGTGGCAGGTGATGACGTTGGGGTGGACGACCCTGGCGCTGACTTTGGCCTCGCGCAGGAACCGCTCGCGCGAGCGCTGATCAGAAAGCAGATGCGCGGACACGACTTTCAACGCCACTGGGCGACTCAGGGCAATTTGCTCGGCCCGCCAGACTGTCGCCATGCCTCCCTGACCAAGCCGGTCTAGGACCCGATAGCCGGGTATTACTGGGGGCTGATCGGCAGGCATCGGCCCTGGTAATAGCCGGTTCCTGACCGGGTGTCCATGATTGCCTGGGACGACCGCGTCAGGCGAAGGGTTTGCGTTCCAACCAGGGAGCCAGGACGGAGGCCTCGCGCAGCAGTTCGGCATGCAAGGCGATAGTCCCGGCACAGACCATCGAGCGGCGTTTGACCAGATCGTCGGTTCCACCGAGGTAGTCGGTTGCCACACCGCCTCCGCAACGCACCAGCAGTTCCCCAGCGGCGGTGTCCCAGGGATAGATCCCCAGTTCGTAGTAGGCGTCCAGCCGACCGACCGCGACGTAGGCCAGATCCAAGGCCGCGGAACCGCCGCGGCGCTGGTCGTCACAGATGCGCTGGACCCGGTCGAACACCCGCAGCGCGTCGTCATGGACTTCGGGAAAACGAAACGGCATGGCGGTGGCCACCAAGGCTCGCCCGAGGCTGTCGCAGGGCGAGCAGTACCTGCGTTGGCCGTTGAGCCAAACCCCGGCTCCGCGCTCGGCGGTAAACATCTCATCGGTGATCGGATTGTAGACTGCGGCAAAGCGTGGCTGGCCAGCCTCTACGTAGGCGATCGAAAGCGCGAACGTTGGGATGCCATGGATGAAGTTGGTCGTGCCGTCGATCGGATCGAGGATCCACAAGGGACGATGCGGCTCCCACTCGGCTGCCGTCACGGTGCCCGGACTGGCTTCTTCGCCAAGAATCTGATGGTCGGGGTGGCGCGCGCGGATTCGCCGGACCAATTCGACCTCGACCTGCCGGTCGACATGCGACACGTAATCGCGACTGCCCTTGATGGTGATGTCCTGGTCCTTGACCGCGGCGAAGTGCTCACGGGCGATGCGTCCACCGGCTTTGGCCAGTTCTGTAAGGAGACCAAGCATGGCGAGACCATACAGTGCGGCGCAGGCGCGCCATGCGCCACGGCAAACCGTTCTTGCTTCCCGGGCTGGCCATGGACATCCTGAACACATGGAGCACTCGTTGCTGATCTGTGCCGGCTGGGCGTTGATCGCCATAGCCGGCATCGTGTGTTGGCGAATCGGACGGGGGTCCCTCTGGGGCGCCATCGGGCTGGCGCTAGCCGTCCTCGCCTGCGGGGGAGTGGCTGGTGAACTGATAGTCAGGTGGCGTGACCACGACCTGCGTCGCGAATTGATGCTGCGGGCACGCCATCTGGCGGCAGGCCTCGACCGCAATGACCTGTCGGCACATCGGAACCAGCCGGACGATGTCGGGCAACCTTGGTTCCAGCGTATCAAGGCACGGATAACCGAAGCCAAGGCCAGCGACAACGAAGTGGTCTATGCCTATCTGCTGGAGCAAGTCGGCACCACCGTGCGGTTCCCCAACGACGACGACCCCGTCGACATGGCCGATTACGAACCACCAGGGACCGAATACTCCGACATCGTTCCGGCGATGCGCCAGTCGATTGCGAACGGGACCCCCTTCGCCCTCGGTCCGTATGCCGACCGCTGGGGTGAGTTCATCAGCGTCGGCGTGCCAATAACGCTTCCGGCCGGACGGTCGATGCATCTGACGCTGGACATTTCGGCCGCCCGCTGGCGACAGGAGATGTGGATGTGGCGTTCGTGGCCGATCGCCATCGGAGTCGCGATGGCCTGGCTGACCATGCTGTTGTGGTCACGAGGACGGGCTCTGGCAGCAATGCGTGAGGCCGTCACGAACGCTCAAGAGGCCAACCGTTCAAAGGATGCCTACCTGGCAACCGTATCGCATGACTTGCGCAATCCGCTGGGCGGCATCATCGGCATGACCGGTCTGCTGGCAGACACAGAGTTAAACGCCGTACAGCGTGAATATGTGCAGCTGGCCCACGACTCCGGCCAGCAGCTGCTGAACCTGGTCAACGAACTGTTGGATTACGCCCGTATCGAGGCCGGCGAACTCGACTTTGACCACATCCACTGCCCGGTCCGCGAGGTCGTCGAGGACGCAGTAGCCCTGCTGGGGCCGTTGGCCACCGCCAAGGGCATTGAACTGAATGCGATCATCGATCATGCCGTGCCCGACGCGCTGCTGGGGGATCCGGATCGCCTCCGCCAGGTGCTGCACAACCTGATCAGCAATGCGGTGAAATTCACCGACGATGGCGAGGTGGTGGTCCGCGTGACCGTCCTGCCGGATCCGGCAGTCAACCGGGTACGTCTGAGCATTGCCGTACGCGACACCGGCATTGGCATCGATGCGCGTACCCTGGAGCGCCTGTTCAAACCATTCGCCCAGGGCAGCGAGATCGGACGCCGGCGAGGCGGCACCGGTCTGGGCTTGTGCATCGCCCAGCGCATCACCGAGGGCATGGGCGGATCCGTCACCGTCAACAGCGTGCCGGGACGGGGCTCGACCTTTACCGCCGCCATCATGCTGGAGCCGGATCCGCAGCCACCCGAACTCGCCATCGTAGAGCCCTCACGACGTGGTGCCCGGGTGGTGGTCGCGGTGATGCATCCGTCTCTTTCTGAAAGCCTGTGCGAACTGCTGCGGTCGATCGGGCTCGAGGCCACGCCAGCGCCAACCGCGGAACAGATCGTCCAGGAATTGGCATCATCGCCTGCTGCCGTGCTGGTCGACGCAGCCTGGTCGCGTGAAGCGATGGTCCTCAGCCAAACATCCAGTGTGCCAATGGCTCTGGTCACAGCCCGCAGCAGCGGGGGAACCCAGATGGTGGCGCACAAGCGTCTACCCATCCTGCTGCGGCCAGCCCGACGGGATGGACTGCTGCGACTACTTGCCGGACTGTGGGGCACCCGAGGGAGCACCGGCCGGCTGCTGCGTCAGGCGACACCGGCCATCGAATCCAATCTGGGCCCGCCACACGGAACGGTAGCCCACGTGGAATTGCCGGCCGAACTCGACTACAGCCCGTCAGCCGACACCCTCCGGCGCACACCCTCTGCGCCCTCTGCTCCGACAGCCAAACCTGTACCGACCGCCATGCCGATGCTCGCTGGCGGCCTGCAGGGTGGTCTGCGAGCCGGCATCGATGCGGTACGCGAGGCCGCACGGGTGGGCGACCTCTCCAGCGTCCGACGGGCAGCCCAGGGCCTGCGTAGCGCGGCCGAACCATTGGGCTTGTCTGAGTTGACTGCAACCTGCATCGCCCTGGAAGGCGCTGCTAGCAAGGGCGACCGGGGGGCGGTGGTACGCATTGCCGGCAACCTCGATGACATCCGCCGACGAGCCCAACAGGAAATCTCGCAGATGCGCCGGGGCATGAACGAACCGGCCGATCACTGAGTCCACTGTCTGGTCGGTCCTCGGCACTGGCCAGCGTCAGCGGACCGACAGCATGCCGCTATGCGTCAGTCCATCCTCGCTTGTTGCGTCATCCTCGCCCTCGGCCTGCTCTCGGGCTGCTCCGAAGAAAAGCGGTTCTACGCCAATTCGACCAGCGAGGCCGACGCTGATGAGTTGGCCATACGCAAGGACCTCGCCAATCTGGCGCTCGGGGCTAAAACCGACGATCCCAGCTCTTCGGTCGCCTACGATACGGCGATCAACAATCTGATGCTGCGCGGCGCGACCATCGAAACGCGCCTGATCGACACCTTGCGTTCCAGTCCTGACGCCTGGATTCGCATCGGCTGCGTCGAAGTGCTCACTGCCGTCGCCACCAAGGCATCTATTGAACACCTGATCGCCGTGCTTGACGACGAAGCCCCGCTAGTGACCCAGCGGGCCAACATCGCCCTGCAGACGCTGACCGGTCAGCGGATGATCGCCGCAGTAGGCAAACCGGATGCCCTGTTGCTGCCGCCCGTGCCAGCCAGACCTGACAACGACAAGGCTCTCGACGCGGAGGAACGCATCTGGACCACGTGGCACATCACTCACAAGGCCGAACTGAAAGCGGCTTGGGAACGGTGGTGGATCGCGAACAAGGCTAGATTTACCCTTAAATAATCGGCTCGTCTATGGTTCGGAGGCGACTGGCACTTCTATCGTCATCAAGTCATCGGCCACCTCGACCGGGATGCCTGGACAGACACTGGCCGCTTCGCTGCGCAGCTGCTCTGGTCCGGTCCCGTCACTGTGCCGTCCTCCCAGATGCGTGATGACTAGGCGGCGGGCCTGTAGAGCGGCGGCGAAGCGACCGGTCATCATCGCTGTGCTATGTCCCCACTGTCGCGCCTTGGCCTCGTGTTCGCCAGCATAGGTCGCCTCACGCACCACCAGATCGACCCCGCGGGCATGGGGAATCACGGCGTCGGCATCTTCGGTATCGCCACAAACCAGGATGCGGCGAGGCCTGGGCGGAGCATCCAGGACCGCGGCCGGATCGAGGACCTCTCCAGACGGCAGGGTGACCGATTCGCCACGCTGCAAACGACCCAGCTGACGCAGGTCGACCAGCCCTGCTGCTTGGGCTCGCTCAAGGCGCACTTTGCCTGGTCGCTGTGGTTCTTCGCATAACCAGGCGACACACGGTACACGGTGGCGGATCGCGAACGGGCGGGCGCGCCACGCCGTCGCCGGCCCGGCCAGCGGCTCGCCACGCGGATCTTCAGGCAGTTCGATCAGGTCGAGCGGATATGGCAGCTCGGTCGCGCTCGGCCCGAAGGCTCCGTCGAGCAGGCGGGCCAGCCCGCGCGGTCCGGCCACTTGGACGCCGTCGGTGCGGCCAGCGATGGCGATGGCCATGAGCATGCCCGGCAGGCCCCAGCAGTGGTCGCCGTGCAGGTGGGTGATCAGGATGCGATCGCAGCGGATGGCGCGCAGGCCAGCCTCGCGCACCCTATGCTGGGTCGCCTCGCCGCAATCAACCAGCCACCACGAACCATCATCGAAACGCAGGGCCTGAGCGGTGACATTCCGGTTACGGGTTGGCTGGCCGGCGGAGGTGCCCAGAAAGGTGAGTCGCACGAGCTGGTAGCCCTTTCCCTGAGGGCGGGCAGACTATGGTGCGACCCCTCCAGGAGAACCGTTATGGCCCTTACCCCCGGCACCGTCGTCATCGGTCAGAGCGGCGGCCCGACCGCCGTCATCAACCAGAGCCTGGTCGGCGTGGCCAAAGCCTGTCTGCTGCGTCCTGAGTTATTCACCAAGGTGCTCGGTGCTGTGCACGGCGTCAACGGCATCATGAAGGGCGAATTCATCGACTTCGGCGCCGAGGATCCAGCCAATCTGGAAGTTGTGGCCGCGACGCCCAGCAGCGCGCTGAAGAGCGTCCGCCGCAAGGCGTCCAAGGAAGACTGCGAAGCGATCTTCGCCCGCTTCCAGGAGCTGAACGTCCGCGCCTTCTTCTACATCGGTGGCAACGACACGGCTGAGACCACCCACATCATCGATGAAATGGCCAAAGAGCGCGGCTATGACTTGGCCTGCTTCCACTGCCCCAAGACGATCGACAACGACCTGCGCGTGACCGACCACTGCCCGGGCTACGGCTCGGCCGCGAAGTTCGTCGCCCAGGCCTTCATGGGCGACAACCTCGACAACCGCGCACTCTCCGGCATCAAGGTCAACATCGTCATGGGCCGCAACGCCGGCTGGCTGACTGCAGCCGCGTCATTGGCGCGCATTCTGCCACAAGACGGGCCGCACCTGATCTACTGCCCCGAGGCGGACTTCTCGCTGGAAGCCTTTTGTGCCGACGCCGAGGCGATCTACCGCAAGCTCGGCCGCTGCGTCATCGCGGTGTCCGAAGGCATCCATGGACCCGGCGGCGCCGAGATCATCGACAGCAAAGAGGTCGATTCCCACGGCAACAAACAGCTGTCCGGCAGCGGCGCGCTCGGCGACTTCCTCGCCGACACGCTCAAGGCCCACCTGGCCAAGGTCATGCCTGACAAGAAGCACCGTGTGCGCGCCGACACCTTCGGCTATCTGCAGCGCTGCTTCCCTGGTGTGATAAGTGAAAGTGACTCACGCGAAGCCCGCCTGTCCGGCGTCGCTGCGGTCGAGGCGGCGGTTGCCGG
>JBBQCI010000040.1:0-33695 GCA_038318565.1 Planctomycetota bacterium | reverse complement strand
GCCTGGACCAGTTCCTTGGGCATCTGGCCCTTGAGATGCAGGCGCAGGCGACGGTCACCGACGTCAATGCGCATGATGCCGAGCTGACGCAGGCGCAGGCGGATCGCCTTGACGCGGAATAAGCGCAGCACCGGCTGCGGCAACTGGCCAAAGCGGTCGCGCGCCTGACGGAAGGCATTGTCGAGATCGGGCAGCTTGCGCGCGCGATCGATCGAGCGGTGCAGTTCGAACTTCAACTGGGTCGCCTCTAGCCAGTCGTCGGGGATGTAGGCGTCCAACTGCAAGCCGATCAGCACCTCGCCGGAGCCGGCGGCGGTCGCCCTCGGGGCCGCAGAGGGCGTCAGTCCAGCAGCCGTCTCGGCCTGATTCTTCGCCTTGGCCACCGCCTCGGTCAGCAGGCGGGTGTACAACTCGTAGCCGATGGCATCGATGGTGCCGGTCTGCTCGGCGCCAAGCAGGTTGCCAGCCCCGCGCAATTCGAGGTCGCGCATCGCCAGCTTGAAGCCGGCGCCCAGTTCGGCGTATTCCTGGATCGCAGCGAGTCGTTCGCGCGCTTCTTCGCCGATCTCGCGCTTGGGCGGGGTCAGGAAATAAGCGAAGGCCTGGCGGGTGAAGCGACCGATGCGCCCGCGCAGTTGATGCAGTTCGGCCAGACCGAAGCGCTGCGCATCAATCACAAAGAGGGTGTTGGCGTTGGGAATGTCGATGCCGCTCTCGACAATCGAGGTGGAGACCAGGCAGTCGATCGTCTTGGTGCGGAAGGCGTCCATCGCCTTGGCGATGCGACCTTCGTCCAGCTGCCCATGGATGACCTCGGCACGCAGCTTGTGGCCAGCCTTCTCGGCCAGCTGGCCGAGTTTCCACGCCACCCCATCAAGATCGGCGATGCGGTTCTGCACCACAAACAGCTGACCACCGCGCTCCAGCTCGCGGACCAGGGCGTGGCTGATCAGCTCGTCGTCCCAGGGGCAAACGCGGGTCTCAACCGCCAGACGTTCGCTCGGCGGTTCGGCCAGCACGCTGATGTCGCGCAGGCCGAGCATCGAGAAGTGCAGGGTGCGTGGGATCGGCGTGGCCGACAGGGTCAGCACGTCGACGCCGTGACGCAGGCGCTTGAGTGCCTCCTTATGCTTCACACCGAAGCGGTGTTCCTCGTCGATGACCAGCAGGCCGAGGTCCTTGAATGACAGATGCGGGGTGAGCAGCGCGTGCGTACCGATCAGCACATCGACGGCTCCGTCAGCAGTACGCGCCAGCACTTCCTTGGCCTCGGCACCAGTGCGAAACCGGTCGAGGCCTTCGACGCGGACACCGAAGTCATGCATGCGGGCGCGGAACGATTCCAGGTGCTGCTCGGCCAGGATGGTGGTGGGCACCAGCACCGCGACCTGCTTGCCCCCCTGCACCGCCTTGAACGCGGCGCGCATCGCCACCTCGGTCTTGCCGAAGCCGACGTCGCCGCACAGCAGCCGGTCCATCGCCACCGGACGCTCCAGGTCGACCTTGATCTCGCGTACCGCGGACAGCTGGTCGGCAGTCTCCTCAAAGGGAAAGGCGGCTTCGAAGCGGCGCGTCTCCGGCGTGTCGACTGGCAGTGACGCGCCACCGGCGGCGATGCGCGCGGCCTGGTTGGTCAGCAGTTCGCCGGACATGTCGGCGACTGCCTTCTCGGCGCGCGCCTTGGCGGCGCTCCAGGTCTTGCCGCCGATGCGCGTCAGCTGCGGATCACGGCCGCCGGCACCGACGTACTTCTGCACCAGATCGATCGCCTCGACCGGCACATACAACTTCGATTCCTCGGCGAATTCCAGAATCAGGAAGTCTTCCATGTAGCCACGCTTCTCCAGCGTAGCCATGCCCTGGAATCGGCAGATGCCATGACTGAGGTGGACGCAGAGATCGCCCCGGCGCAGATCGGCGAGCGAATCGAGCGGCGCTCCGCCGGCCACGCGGGCCCGTTTCTTGGCCGGGGCGCGTTCGGCCAGTTCGTAGTCGTGGACCACCACCAGGCCGGTGGCGAGATCGCGCCAGCCGCCCGAAACGCGGGCGGTGACTACCTCGGCCTTCTCGCCAATGCCGGCATCGCGCAGATGGGCGCGCAATTCCTCGGCCGCCTCGTCAGAACGCGCCAACAACAAGGCGGAGGCATGGCCACCTTCGGCGATCATCAGCGCGAGTTCGGCAAGGCCCTTGCGTAGATCGCCGCGCAGGCGCTCGACGCCAACCGATTCGCCGTCGATCGCCCCGGACTCCAGCTGGCGGGCGAGGCGGACTTCGGCCCGGCCGTGGTCCTTGGCCAGGCGACTGCGCAGGGCGACATCGCCGAACACCACGACCGGGCCGGGTGGCAGTTGGCTCCACAAATCGCGCGTGGCTAGACCGACGCCGGGGGCGGCCAGCACCGCCTCTTCGACGCGGGCGGTCGACTCCTGCGAGAACGGATCGAAGCGACGGATCGAGTCGACCTGGTCGCCGAAGAACTCGATGCGCAGGGGCTGCTCGCCGATCCACGGGAAGATGTCGACGATGCCACCACGGATCGCGACTTCACCGCGCGCCTCGACTGCGGTGACCATGCGGAAACCGCCCTCGACCAGGCGCTCGGCCAGGGCCTGCGGATCCTGAGTCTGGCCGGGGCGCAGCACGCGCGAACGCGCTACCGTCTCGGCGAGGTCGGGCACCGGCTGGGCGGTGGCGGCCGGACTGGCAATCAGCCAGGCACCGTTAGCGAAGGCCTCTAGAGCGGCGGCACGGCGCTGCCAACCGGCCCCGTCAGCGCCCTCGTCCTCGTCGCCGGCAAAGCGCTCCAGTTCGACCAGGACAGCAACCGACACACCAAGCTCTTCAAGATCCTCGGCCAAGCGGCCGGGATCGCTGGTCACCAGCAGTGACGGACGGACGCCTGCGGCAGCGAGCAGGACGGTCGGCAGCGCCCCATGGGCAGCGCCCAATACGGCTTCCCGGTTGGAACGAAGAGCCTCGGCCAAGGCGATGGCTCGGGGGTCGGCGCTGTAGCGATCGCGCAAGGTAGCCACGAGGGTTGGGGTTGTGGCGTACTTGGTGGCGCGCACCAGCATGATTCAGCTGCTGGCTTGCCCGCTTGCACCGTCGAGAGCATATCGCTATTCTGCATCATTGGAGCTGACATGCGCAACAATCTTCCTGTCACCGGGCGCGCTGTCGAGATGCGTGAGGGCGACATACTGGTGTCGCGCACCGACCTGCGCGGCGTGATCACCTTTGCCAATGATGCCTTCGTCGCGATCAGCGGATTTAGCCGAGACGAGTTGCTTGGGCAGAATCACAATGTGATACGCCATCCGGACATGCCGCCGGCGGCCTTCGCCGACCTGTGGGCCACCGTGCAGGCAGGCCAAAGCTGGGTCGGCCTGGTCAAGAACCGTCGCAAGGATGGCGATCACTACTGGGTCCAAGCCAGCGTGTCATCGATCCAGCAGGCCGGATCCCTGGTCGGCTTCATCTCGGTGCGGATCCGTCCAGAGGCTACGGCGGTGGCGGCAGCCGAACTGGCCTACGCAGCGATTGCCAGCGGTCGAAGCGGTCTGAGTGTGTGCCAAGGTCGCCTGCGCCGGACCGGCTTGGCCTCGCGTTGCGCCGCGATGCTCGCCCCTATCAACCGCCGCATCGCCCTGGTTCTGGCTGGAATCCTGCTGCTGGCCGCCTCGGGGACGGTGATCGGGCTATATGGATTCAAGACCTCGAACGACGCCCTCGGCGACCTGGTCAACAACGACATGCAGGGGCAATCAAACTACGCCACGGCGATGACCCTGATCAACGAGAACTGGCAGCGCGGCATTGCCGCTGCCCGTCCCGAAGGGGACATTCCCGCTGAAACTGCCGCGATCACGCAAAACATCGTCGCCATCAACGCCCTGATGGAGCGCCAGAAAGCGACGGACATGTCTAAGGAAGAAACCGCACTCAACCAACGCTTTGCCGAATTGCGCAGCGACTGGCGAGATGCCGTACTGAAGCCGACGCTGGCCCTGCTCGCCGAGAACCGGCGCGGCACAGTCACCCAACTGCTGATCGAACAGGGCCTGCCTCGTTTGCATGCCCTTGCCAAGCTATCTCAGACCTACATCGACTTACAGAGGCAGCAGGGTGAGGATGCCCAACATGAACGTGAAGCCCAGTTCCGCCTGCAGGTGGCCTGGTCCTCGGCCCTGATCGGGCTCGGACTGACCCTTGGTATCATCGCCCTGCTGACCCTACCGCGCATTCTGGCACGGAATCTCAGCGGCTTGCGCCGCGGCATGGAAGCCCTGGCTGGCGGCACCGCCGTTCCCGCTGTAGATCTTGACCGGCGCGACGAGTTTGGCCCGGTGAATCTCGCCTTTGCCGGGCTGCAGACCAAGCTCGCCTATGCTGAGCTGAGCACCCGCGAACAACGCCTGGCCACCATGCGCTCGTTCGACAGCTCGGTCGGTGGCATCCTTGGCGAGATGGGTGGATCGATCCGATCGATGCAGGGCACCGCCGCCGGCCAGGGGGCGATCGCCAGCCAAGTGGCAACCAGTGCGCAGACGGTGGCCTCGTCGGCCAGCGAACTCAACGCTTCGATCAAGGAGATCGCCAGCCAGGCCAGTCAAGTCAGCACCCTGGCGCGCGATGCAGCGCAGACCGCCGAAAGCAGCAAGGCGACCATGGCTGCGTTGTCCAAGGCGGCCAACGAGATCACTGCCGTCGCCAAGCTGATCGCCGACATCGCTGAGCAGACCAACCTGCTGGCTTTGAACGCCACCATCGAGGCGGCCCGCGCCGGCGAGGCCGGCCGTGGCTTCGCCGTGGTCGCCAGCGAGGTCAAGTCGCTGGCCAACCAGACCCATGGCGCCACCGGGGACATCAATCGCAAGATCGCCGCTGTGCAGTCCGACACCAAAGCTGCGGTCGCCGCGCTGGAATCGGTTGCCGGATCGATTGGTAAGCTCAGCGACGCGGCCCAGGCCATTGCAGCCGCCGTCGAGGAGCAGTCCGCCGTCGTCGATGAAGTGGCCCGCAACGCCGAACAGACCTCGGCTGCCGCCAAGGAGACCGGAGCCGCCGCTAGCTCCGTCGCCACGGCCGCGGCCAGCCTGGTGGCCAGCGAAGCGGCCTTGGGCAAGGCGGTCGCCGCGTTCAAGGCTGATGCCTAGCAGATAGGCGTTGCGAGGCCTTCAGCAGCGGAAGCTCGCCGCCGTCAGACGATCCAGCCACCACCCAGACACAGCTCGTCAGTCGGATCGTAGATCGCACAAACCTGACCAGGGGCCGGCCGCACGGCGGGGACGTCAAGCAGCACGCGACCATCGGCATACACCGTTGCGGCCAGCGGCGGACTGCGGTGACGTGGGCGTACCACGCAACGCATGCCATCGAATCCTGGCTCTGCAATGTGCCAGGTCGGGTTCTCCAGCTGAAATGCGCTGATCAGCAGTCGCTCGCGCGGGCCGACGACCAGGGCATTGGCCGCCGGATCCAGCCGTAGGACGTGCAACGGCTCGCCGGCTCCGGCGATACCCAAGCCTTTGCGCTGGCCGATGGTATGCAGGCCGAGGCCCTGGTGCTCGCCAAGCACGCGACCGTCTTCATCGACGATCGTGCCAGGGCGGAAGGCGTCGGGGCGCTCACGCTTGAGCAGGCCGGCCACGCCATCGGTGCCAAGAAAGCACAGGTCCATGCTCTCGTGTTTGTCGGCGGTCGACAGTTTGCGCGCGCGGGCCGCCTCGCGCACCGCCGGCTTGTCCATGCCTCCAACCGGGAACTCGGCAATCGCCAACTGCTGCTGATCGAGGGTGCAGAGGAAGTAGGTCTGGTCCTTGGCCCGATCAACTGCCCGGCGCAGCACCGTGCGATCGCCAAGCCGTTCGGTGCGCGCGTAGTGCCCGGTGCCGATGCGTTCGGCGCCGAGCGCCTTGGCGTGCTGCCACAGCGAACCGAATTTTACCGTCTCGTTGCAGCGCACGCACGGACTGGGGGTCTGGCCGCGGGCGTAGCCGTCGAGGAAGTCCTCGACCACGCCGCGACGGAACTCGTCCTCGGCATCGATGACGTAATGGGTGATGCCCTGGCCGACCGCCACGGCGCGGGCATCGCGCGTCTCGCTGGGCGAACAGCAGGCGTCGGGCTTGGTGAAGCCGCCATCGAGCTCGGCACAGGGCCACAGTTTCAGCGTGACGCCGACGACCTCGTGGCCCTGCTCGGCGAGCAGGGCCGCCGCCAGGCTGGAATCCACCCCGCCGCTCATCCCGACCACAATGCGTGCCATGGCCGGCACCCTACTCAATCAAACGAAATCTCACGCAGCATCGCCGCCGGGTCAAACGCGGCGGCATTCCAGCGGGCGACCTCCTCGCCATGCCGACGGGACATGACCGCGGTTGGCGTAGCGAGGACCCTCAGCGCCTGCAAGCGCGCCGCATCGGCAGCCAGCAGGGCATCGATGGCGGCACCGCGACCAGCCAGGGTGGCTTCCAGCCCGGTCGGATCGAGCACCTCGGCGACCCGTGACCTGACCGCCGCCCAGTCCAGGCCCTCGGGCGTGCCGAGCAACACGCGGGTCAGCAGACGCGCCTGGGCCGGGTCGGCAGCAGCCAGGAGGTGGCGCGCCAGATCTCGGCCACTGGGCGCCGAGCGGCGGGTCAGAAAGCGGTGCACCACCTCGACCCGGCCCTGGTCGATTGCCTGCTTCAACGTCCGATCGAAGGGACCGGCAAGCTCGGCACAACGCGGGCAGTGCAGGTCGATGGCGACTTCCAGAATGTAGGCGGCCTGAGCGGAACCCTGGCGACGCAGGGCGTCGATCGCCGGATCCACCACCCCCGGCCGAGCGACCGGAGGCTTTGCGAGGAACGCACCCAGATCGGGATCTGCCGGCGGAACGGCGTCGGCCACCTCGGGACCATCGCGGATCACTTGCGGATGGAACGCCAGATGCAGACCCAGGAAGACCAGCACGGCGCAGAGCAGGCGCGGCAACCACGGCCTGCCTGCCGCAGCAGCAGCGGTCAGCAGTACGCCGGCATGCACGGTCAGGCAGTAGGGGCAGCGCAGACCCAACTGCCAGGCCACCCACAGGAAATAAAGCGATGCGCCAGCCGCCGCCCAGGCCAGACCGGCCGCGGCAGCCGATCGCCACCACGCCAAGCCGGCCACGGCCACGAGGGCCAGAACCGCCGGCACCTGCACCGGCACGCCGAACAGCTGCTGATAGTGGGCACCTCCCTGGCACGACACTGGGCAGGGCCAAATCGCATCACCGAAGAAGCGGGTCGACGCGATCAGGGCGGTAGCCAGGGCCAACCAGGGCAGCAGCCGGGCGGGCCAGACCACTGCCGGTTGATCGCTGGCCATCATGCCTCCGCGATCGCCAGCACCTGTTTCGGGCCGGTCAGCAGACGCAACTCCATCTGGCCGGGTCGTGGTAAACCTTCGAGGATGGCGAGGCCCGCCTTCTTGAGCGGCATCGGCTGGCCACCCAGCAACATGCCGATGAAGCGGCCGAGATCGGGCTCATGGCCGACCAGCACCACCTCGCCAGCTCCGCGCAGGCAGCGCGACCACTCGGGAATCTCGGTCGATTCGCCCGCCAGCCATGGGTATTCCGTCAACGGCAGATCCCACAGTTCGGCGGCCAGTTCGGCGGTCTGACGGGCCCGCTTCCATGGGCTGGTCCACACTTCCTCCGCCGTGATTACCCCGCTCAGGGCGCGCAAGGCGGTACGGGTCTGCACGATCCCCTCGCGGGTCAGCGGGCGATCCCGGTCATCGCCATGCCAGGCCTCGCGCTCAACCGCCTTGCCATGACGAAGAATGGTCAAAATCATTGCCGGATGGTCAGGATATGGAGGCGCTTGCCAAGGATCATTGCGTTGACGCCTGGCCACCGGTTCGCTCGTCGTTCTCCCCGCGTCAAGGACGCATGATGTTCATGTCAGGATGTGATGCGGGGCCACGATCCCCAGGTGTGGGAGCAATGACACCTTGTCTCCTCGCCCGTCCCCGCACCATCCGCCGCCCACTCAGGAGCCCATCATGCCCGTCTCGAAGAAGGAACGCGTCGTCCTCGCCTACAGCGGCGGCCTCGACACCTCGGTGATCGTCCGCTATCTGGAGCAGAAGGGCTATGAAGTCATCTGTTACTGCGCGAACGTCGGCCAGAAGGAGAAATACAAGGACCTTGAAAAGAAGGCCCTGAATTCGGGTGGCGTGAAGTGCTACATCAAGGACCTGCGCGAGGAGTTCGTGCGCGACTTCGTGTTCCCGGCGATCGCCTGGAATGCCAAGTACGAGGGTCGCTATCTGCTCGGCACCAGCCTTGCCCGCCCGATCATCGCCAAGGCGATGGTCGACATCGCCCGCAAAGAGAAGGCCCAGTACATTGCGCACGGCGCGACCGGCAAAGGCAACGACCAGGTCCGTTTCGAACTCACCGCCTATGCCCTCTACCCGGGCGTGAAGATCATCGCCCCGTGGCGCGACAAGGAGTTCCGCGACCTCATTCCCGGCCGTGAAGCCGCCATCGAGTACGCCAACAAGTGGGGCATCCCGATCAAGGCGTCGAAGAAGGACCCGTGGTCGTCGGACGACAACCTGCTGCATATCAGCTTCGAAGCCGGCATGCTTGAAGATCCGGGCATGCGCCCGCTCGACCGCATGTTCGAAAAGACCCTGCCGCTGAGCCAGGTGAAGGCCAAGCGCCAGAAGATCAGCATCGACTTCGTCCAGGGCAACGCCGTCGCGGTCAACGGAAGGAAGATGAAGCCGGCTGACCTGCTCGACCACCTCAATACGATCGGCGCCAAGCATGGCATCGGCCGCATTGATATGGTCGAAAGCCGCTTCGTCGGCATGAAGAGCCGCGGTGTCTACGAGACCCCGGGCGGCACCATCCTGCTGGCTGCGCACCAGGATATCGAAGCGCTGACGGTCTCGCGCGACCTGCTGCACACCAAGAACCAGCTGGCGGTGCGCTTCAGCCAGATGGCCTACTTCGGCTTCTGGTACTGCGAAGAGATGGAGGCCCTCGACGCCTTCCTCAAGCAAAGCCAGCGCCATGTCACTGGCCGGGTGAACCTCGAACTGTTCATGGGCAACGTCATCGTCACCGGCCGCACCTCTGAGCATTCGCTCTACGACGCCGCGATCGCCTCGATGGAGGCCGACGGCGGCGCCTACGACCAGGGCGACGCGACTGGTTTCATCCGCCTGCAAGCCCTGCCGCTGCGCGTGCACGCCCGCCGGGCAGCCAAGCTCGGCCAGCTGTAATGTTGACCTAACCAGAGCTTCACGCGAAACCGGCAGCACCCTGAGTGCTGCCGGTTTCGCCATTCTGGATGGCTTGATCCGGTAATCCCCGACCCATACTCCCCGCCGCCGCTGAGCGGCCATTACCCCCAACGTCCGGAGCTGACATGCCTCTCATCCCCCTGCGCCCCCTGCTCGAACACGCTGCTGCCAACAACTACGGCATTTGCGCGCTCAACGTCAATAACATGGAGCAGATCCAGGCGATCATGGAGGCCGCCCGCGTCACCAAGAGCCCGGTCATCGTCCAGGCCAGCCGCGGCGCCCGCAAGTTCACCAACGACATCTTCCTGCGCAACCTGATGCAGGCCGCTGCCGAACTGTACCCCGAAATCCCGATCGTCATGCACCAGGACCACGGCAACGCGCCGGACACCTGCATCTCGGCGATCCGCATGGGCTTCACCTCGGTGATGATGGACGGCTCGCTGGAAGATGACGGCAAGACCCCTGCAAGTTACGAGTACAACGTCGCGGTCACCCGCGAAGTCGTCAACATCGCCCACAGCTTCGGCGTGTCGGTCGAAGGCGAACTCGGCTGCCTCGGCTCGCTCGAACACGGCGAAGGCGAGAAGGAAGACGGCCACGGTGCCGAAGGCAAGCTGACCCTCGAGCAGATGCTGACCGATCCCGACCAAGCAGTCGACTTCGTCAAGCGCACCGGCATCGACGCCCTGGCCGTCGCCATGGGCACCAGCCATGGCGCTTACAAGTTCTCGAAGAAGCCGACCGGCGACGTCCTGGCGATGAAGCGGATCGAGGAGATCCACGCCAAGATCCCCAACTGCCACATGGTCATGCACGGCAGCTCGTCGGTGCCCAAGAATCTGATCGACGAGATCAACAAATACGGCGGCAAGATGAAGGAAACCTACGGCGTGCCGGTCGAAGAGATCCAGCGCGGCATCAAGGCCGGTGTGCGCAAGATCAACGTCGACACCGACAACCGCCTGGCCATCACCGCCGCCATCCGCAAGTACATGGTCGAGAAGCCGGCCGAGTTCGACCCGCGCGGCTACCTGACCCCGGCCCGTGCGGCCATGCAGGTCATCTGCGAAGAACGCATGCGCCAGTTCGGCCAGGCCGGCAACGCCGCTGGCGTGCCGATCGTCTCACTCGCCCAGATGGCCGCCGACTACGCCTCCGGCAAGTACGGCGAGAACGCCAAGCCCGCCGCCGCCTGGAAATCGGAAAAGGGCAAAGGATCCGGCAAGAGCGCGATGGCGCATTAGGTAGTTGGGGGCTCTGCCCCCACGGCCCGGCGGGCCTGCCCCCGCGGCCTGTGTCGCAGTTCGCGTGAGGTCCTCCGCACCTCACGCGTGGCGGCATCGGCTGCGCCGATTGTATGCCGCCAACACTGCTCGGCGGCCGTTTCGCGCTGCGCGCGACACGCAGAGACGAACGGGCGCTGGGACTTCCCAGCGCCCGTTTCCGTTGAAGATCTCGTCGTGGCACATGCATACGGCCTGACTAGGCAGGAGTTTATCGACCACGCCCGCAGCGTACTGCCGATCGGGGCTGGGGTCGCACCGGAATTGTATCGGCATCTGTTCACCACTGGAGTTTTGGCCTTTGATCGCTTGGGCACCCAGGTGCCGGAGTCTAACCAAAAGATCTGGCGTCAGGCGTTTAGCACCGAGCTGTTGGAGCCGCGCCGGGTGGTCGAGGAGCCGCTTGAGCTGGGCACCACGGCCAAGGCGATCTTCGCCACCCACGACAATTACGAGGTCGAGACCGTCCTCATTCCGATGCGGTATGCCGGTGACGGCACCGTGACGGCGTATACCCAATGCCTGTCCAGCCAGGTTGGTTGCCGGATGGGCTGCACCTTCTGCGAAACCGGGCGGATGGGTTTGATCCGCAACCTTACTGCCGCCGAGATCGTCAACCAAGTGGTGACCGCCCGCGTCCGTCTGGGTTGGCAAGCCAAGAACCTGGTGTTTATGGGCATGGGCGAGGCGCTCGACAACTGGGACGAGCTCCATCAGGCCCTGTTGGTGCTGACCGACCGCTCGGCTTTCGGCTTTGGGCAGGACGCGATTACCATCTGCACCAGCGGTCACGCCGAGGGCATTCGCAAGCTGATGGTCCTGGGTTGGAAGCGGCTGAACCTGTCAATTTCGCTCAACAGCGCCGAGGACCGCGCACGCAGCCGGATGATGCCGGTCAACCGCAGCACCGGCCTCGCGGAGCTACAGGCGCTGCTGATGTCGTATCGTCAGCGCCGCAACTTCGTCCTTGGGGTCAACTACTGCCTGATTCCTGGACTCAACGACAGCCGCGAGGACGCCAGCCGCATTGCAGCGTTCTGTGCGCCATTGGGCCGCTGCATGGTCAATCTGATTCCCTATAATCCCGGTTCAGCGCCGATCGCCCGCGCGCCGGGCGAGGACGAAATCACGGGATTCATTGGCTGGCTACGCGAGGACGGCGTCAGCGTGCGGCGCCGCGTCACCAAGGGACGAAGTATTATGGCGGCGTGTGGGCAGCTGGGGAATGTGGGACTGCGCAGAAAACAGATCACCCCGGCCGAACGGCCGGGGTGATCTCAGGCGACATAACCTGATGTGAACTCAGCGAACCCAGGCCCGAGTTGTGCTGCCGCTACCTTTCTGGGTTGGCGTTCCACCGTCGTTCGATGTGTCGTAGATGTTTTCTGATGAAGCGTCAGTATTGGGAAAGATTGCAGTAAAGGTGCCAGAAATCGCGGGGGAAACGCTACCTGCAGCGCCCGTGGTTGCCGAACGGTTTAAATTCCCAACGTGCCCATCGGCAAATCCGGCAATAGCCACCTTCTTGTGATTGGTTTCAGTTGCATTCACTGGACGATCAGCAATCACCACGCGCGTCGCCTTCGCATTCGCCGGAACAGCCGTGTCATAGGAAAATCCAGGAGCCGTGGATCCGCTGATCGCCCAACCAGTTGGTAGCGCCGTTAAGCTGAAGGCCGTGGTGGAAGCTTCACTCGAAGGGCGATTCGCCACATTTGAGGGACAAGCAAACAACTTTGTGGTCAATTCGCCATCTGAATATGACGAAACAAAGGCCAACGACGTGACAGCCGTGGTTCCATCGTCAACCGATGTAGCCGCCGCTGCAGCACCTTGCGCGTACGGCCAAACACCGTCGTTTTCAGAACCGTAAGCAACCATCGCCAACACGATCTGACGCTGATTGCTGCCGCAGTTCGCCTTGCGCGCGCTCTCGCGGACCATGGTGATGGCCGGCAACAGCATGCCGGCGAGGATCGCGATGATCGATATCACCACGAGCAGTTCGATCAGGGTGAAACCCTGACGTGAGGGGTAGGACATGGGACCTCCGGGCCCGGGTGGGCGTGGGGAGTGGATGCAGACAACCGGGCGACGCGCCGGCAGCGAGGCGGCCAAATGGAATGGATATGGCCGGATGGCATGATTGTGGTACGTGCTGAGGCAGAATGCAAAGAAGAAGGCGGCGAATGTGATGCGGTGGATGACCTGGAGCGGAGCGCTGCCGGCTCGGCCGCCCGTCACCCTGGGCCGCTGGCCCGGGGTTGGCTCAAAATTGAATAGTGGTCCGTGATAAGTCCCAGCTGGTGCATGGGGGTTACGCTATATAACACCAAAAGACAACCCCAGCCGGGCCGGCTGGGGTGACGGGCGGCCGGGCCGGCCGCGCTCCGTGTCTCGGCTGGAGTCACGGAAGCGCCCTCACTTCATATTGATGATTTCGAAGAGTTCGTTGCCCTCTTCGTTGGCCGAGTAGTTGCGAATCCGCGGCGGGGCGAAAGTCACCTCGCGCATGCGGTTCAGTTCGTCGGGGTTGCCGCTGTATTTAAAGGTGGCCTTGGTGCTCTCGTAATAGCGCACTGCGTCGTAGGCCACCAGGGCGAAGCGCCAGCTCATGCCTGAGAAGCAGTGGATGATGATCGGGGTCTGGTCCTTGCGCTCACCGGCGCCGGTTTCGAACTTGGCCAGGGCTTCGCCGATCAACGTGTGTACGGCGCCAATGTGCTGGTCGAGGGCGGTGGCGTTCTGGCTGCGCGACAACAGGTTGCCGTCGACGTCCATGCCATCAGGACCGACGATGAGCATGGCATTGTCGATGTTCTGGCCGGGCTGGCGCATCTTGCTGAGCTGATCGCGATATTCAGAGGGCTGAAAGCCCTTCTGCATGCCCTGCGGGTAGATGCGGATGTTGATCTGCTTCGGTTCTTCGACCGGCTTGGTCGGGGTCGAGGCCATCTGACCCTTGTTGGTCGGCAGGAGGCTGCTGATCGCCTTTTCTTCAGCGGTGAACTTCGAGGTCAGGATGAAGAACATGAGCAGCAGCATGACCGTGTCGATCAACGGCACGAGGTCGAGTTTGCCCTCTTCTTCTGTTGAGACATGGCTCATGGGCTGTCCTTCAGTTCTCGCCGGGACGGCGGGTGGTGAAATCGATGTTCACAAACGACTTCAGCTCGCCTGGCTTGGCGACCCTTGCCAGCATGTTATTGTACGGATCGATAGTGTCGGAGACGACCTGCTGGATCTCCTGCACCACGCGGTATTCGGTCTCGGCATCGGCGCGGATCTCGATGATCACCTTGGGCAGCTTCATCCCGGTGCCCTTCGGATCGTCGTACTTTTCAGCCTTGTCGTGCACCTTGTTCAGGGTCTCGCGTAGCTTCTGGTAACCGGTGAAGTCATCGACCCCAGCCGTCACCCAGGGCGCAATCGGCGGGACCGCTATGGTATTGCGCGGGGGGCTGCCGCTCTTGGTGCTGCCGAAGACGTTGACGACGATGCGTTCCCAGCCCTTGTCTTCAAACTTGGCCGCCGTCCGGGTCGGCGGCACCGTGATCTGTTCGGTGCGGGCGTCGATGGTCAGACGGCCGCACAGGATGAAGAATAGCAGGATGAGGAACACCACGTCGATCAGCGGGACGAGATCAAGGTCGTCGCCCATCTGGCCGAATTTGCGCTTCTTTTTATGTTTCTTGCCCGACATGGGATCCTGCTTCCGGGTTGGCTTGGATGCGGCTGGGTGGGCTCAGCGCTCGATGCGGAAGTAGTCGAGGATCTCTTTGACGTAGACCGAGGTGTCGAGGGCAGCCTGGTTCACGCGGTTGCGGAGGAAGAAGAAGAAGTAGAGGCCGACGATGGCGATCGCCAGACCCATGAAGGTACAAACGAGCGCTTCACCGATGCTGGTGGCCAGCTTGCTGGGATCGACTGCACCCTGTTGGCTGCCCATGCCAAGGAACGCCCCGATGATACCGGACACCGTGCCGAGTAGGCCGAGCAGGGTGGCCGAGGACGAGAACAAGCCGAGCCAACCGACCTTGGCCGAGTACTTAACGTGTTCGGCGACACCGACTTCTTCGGCAGCCTCGACCATCGCGGCGTAGCCGAAATCCTTCTTGTCGAGGCTGGCGGCGATCACCGCACCCAGCATCGAGGGCGAGCCGGCGACCACGCCCTTGGCCTGTTCGACGGCCTCGTCGGTGGCGCCCTCGGCGAAGAGCTGGTGGATCTCCTCGGTGATGCCGACCGGAACGAGGTCCTCGGGACGCATCGTGAAGGTCCAGGTCAAAGCCAGGGAGAAGGTCACGAAGCTGAGAATGGTCAGCAGGCCTCCAACCGGCATCGAATGCAAGTAGAGGTCGAAGAGGCTGCTGGACTTGCCTCCTCCGGCTGCAGCTTCGGCTGCAGCTGCCACGGTCGCCGTGAGCACGATGAGGGCGAGGACGGTGAAGGAGGTGGTCAATTGACGGCGCATGGAGGCTCCGGTGAACGGTTCAGGCGCGGATGCTACCGCGCGCACGTGGCGGCGAGGAGTGTCAGAGGGCGGCTTGGGGCCACAAGGATCCCCGAGCTGCGTTGTCTACGGGCTGTGTGGTACATGCCGCGAGGTTCCTCATACACGAGGTCAACGCCTGGAAGTGGTTGTAGTTCGCGCCCACGGCCGCCATCGGGATGACGTGGAACACACACCGGGAACAGCCCGAATCCGCAACGACAATGAACTCAATGAAACGCTATCGACCGATCGGACGAAAGCGTTCGCCAGATGGGGCGGCCAACACCGCTTCCGACTCGGGGGCGAGTCCGCTGCGGACCTCGGCGGTCAGTCCCGCCTCTGCCAAGGCAGCCGAGACCCGTTCGCCCGGCATCTCACCAGCATACCACATGGCACTGCGGGCATCAGGGGAGACCACGCAGCGCCGCACCTCGGGCAGCACGGCGGCCGCCAGCATCAACCTGGTGCGGGCATCGCGGTCGAGCGGAGTAGCGAAGGCGAGGTCAATGCGGATGGACACGGACGGCATGCTGCCAGGCGACTGCCACACCGGAAGCGCTTCCCGCGGGGTGCGCTTCCGCCCCATGACGCGGCTGAGACAGTCAACCCACGCGCATGACCTCGATCCTCATCCTGCAGCACCAACGCCCCGACGGCGAGGTCGACACCTACCATCTCAAGTCGGGTCGACGGTACCACCTCGGCCGGGGCTCGCAGTGCCAGGTCCGCATCCTCGACCTGAAGCTGTCTCGCCAGCATTGCGCCTTTGAACTTGGCGACCAGGGTTGGTTGGTGGTCGATCTGGCGAGCACCAATGGCTGTTCAGTCGACGGACTCCGAGTCGCAGGAACCAGGTCTCTCACGCCCGGAGCCGTGGTCACCGCCGGCGCGACCAGCGTCAGCGTCGACCGCATTCTCGATGCCGCCGAAGATCCGCCGGCCGCGCACGCCCAGCCGGCGGCAGCGACTCCGCGATCCATGGCTATTCCGTCGACCCCGGCCGGTGGCACGCCTGAGCCGTGGCCCGAGCAGGATGAAGGCGAGGATCCCCGCGCTAGCGATCGTCTGGCAGCGATGGCCTCGCGTAGCAATCAGGACCACGACGACCTCGAACCGCAATCGACCCCCAACCGGGTCACCCAGTCAGATCCTCTGATACCAGCACTCGTCGCCCCAAAATCCGCTGCGATTCCCCCCTCTGCAGCTTCCGCGGTCATCGATCACGACATCCTCGCGACCCTTCAGCCCGGCCACCGCGCATCCCCGCAACGTGCTACGGCACCGGCACCGGCACCCGCAAACGCCAGCCTGCCCGCAGCCGCTGCCGATCAGCCCGCCGCCGAAAGTGGCTCGCGCACGTTCTACATCAATGTCCTGGGCCGTAGGGTGGGTCCGCTGAGCAAGGCCCAGGCCCGCGAGCTGAAGACCAAAGAGCTGAAAGGTTCGCTGACGCCATCCGATCTGGCCAACCTCGAAGCCGAGGCATCTCTTGCACCCCAGACGGCGTCCGAGAGCGCTGGCGGCGACGAACAACGCACCTACTACATCACCCTCCTGGGCAAACGGGTCGGCCCGCTGACCCGCACCCAGGCTCGCGAACTCAAGGCTCGTGAACTGCGCGGTATGCTGCCGGCCGACGAGGTCGATCGGCTCCTCGTCCGCTGACCGTTGCGATAGATCCACCCCAGCCGACAATCCCGCCGTGGCCTCGACAGCACCTACCCTATTGCCCGTTGGTAGCCGGATCGCCGGTTACGAGATTGGCGCCATCCTCGGACGTGGAGGCATGGGCGAAGTCTACCGTGCCAAGCAGATATCGATGGAGCGCGAAGTGGCGCTCAAGGTGCTGGCGCCGAAGCTGTCGAAGGATCCCGCCTTCTCTGAGCAGTTTGTTGCCGAGGCCCGCGCCGCCGGGAAGCTCAACCACCCCAACATCGTCGGGGTGCATGACGTAGGTGAGGCCCCAGCGCCGGCCGACTGTAACGGCATGGAGGCTGGGGAGGCGGTCCACTATTTCTCGATGGAGCTGATCGACGGGGAGACCGTCAAGGACGTGATCGAACGGCAGGGAGCGGTCGATATCGCCACCATCAGTAAGATCATGGCGGCGATGGCCGAGGCGTTGTCCTTTGCCGAGGCGCACAAGATCGTCCATCGCGACATCAAGCCTGACAACATCATGCTGACCTCCACCGGCTTGGTGAAGCTGGCCGACCTCGGATTGGCCCTGCAGGCAGACTCCGCCGAGGCAGTTGCAGGCAGCAAGGATGACCAGGGTCGCGGTAAGGTCATGGGCACGCCGATGTACATGGCCCCCGAACAGGCCAGGGCCCAGCCAATCGACCATCGCGCCGACCAATACGCCCTGGGGGCAACCCTCTTCCACATGCTGACCGGCAGGCCGCCCTACCAGGGCGATAGCGCCAAGGCAATCATGCGGGCCCACTGCTTCGAGCCGGTGCCGGATCCGAGTGAGGTTAATCCCGAGGTGCCGCCACCATGGCGGGACATCTGCCTGCGCATGATGGCCAAACTGCCAGATGAGCGGTTCTCAGGGGCCAACGACCTGCGATCAGCGGTCAAGGCGGCGGCGCGTTGGAAACCAGGGACGGTCTACCGCCCACGTGGTGCCACCAAGTCCCCACCGTATGCGCTGCTGGTCGTACTGTCGCTGGCTCTTGGCGGTGGCCTGTGGTGGTTCCTGCGTGCGCCCGCAGGCTCGACCCCGACCCAACCCGTCGACCTGCGTCCGTCCATGGTCATCCCAGCCGTCGATAGCCCGGATGCCGCTGCCCGCGCACGCGCGGCCCAGGTCTTGGCCGGACTGCCCAAGGACCCGGTACAGGCGATCAGCGAACTCGAACGCCTGATCGGCGATGCCACCCTGGCCCCAGCCAAGGAACAGCTGATCGCTCGTCGCGACGAGTTGCGTGGTGCGGTCGAGGAACGTCGCCGCGCGCCCCTGCGCCAGGCTCTCGACCAGGCCGAACGGGACATCGAAGCAGGCAAGCTGGACGATGCCCGGGCAGCGCTGGCCCGTTCTACCGATGAAACCTGGCTACGCGAACGCCGCACCAATGTGGGCCGCAAGTTGGAAGAGGCCGAGAAACGCATCGAGAGCCGCATTGTCGAGGGCATCTCGGCCGCTACCGATAGCGCCGCCCTGGACGCCCTGGCTGCCTCTGTGCCGAAGTCGGGCCTCGCCGAGCCTCGGCGGGCCATCCTGCTGAAGCAGACCGACGACCGCCGGCGCGCCCTGGCTCCCAAGCAGCCCAAGCAGCTGGGTGACGTGCGCACCCTGTGGCGGCAGTTCGGCGAGCAGGCCGAAGCCCTACGCGGTGCATTGCCCTACGGCACCTTCGCCGAACTCTGCCGCGGACAGGCGCGGGGCTTCCCGGACGACGACCGCGTCCAGATCGAATCCCTCGCCACCGTGGGCGACCTCGCGCAGCAGGTCGAAACCGCGCTGCGCCTGCATATCGGACAGACCAATCCCAAGGCTGAATGCCGCTTCGGCAACCGCAGCGGCATGTTCATTCTGACCCGCCTCGAGAAGGACTGGATTGGCTTCAAACTGGTCGATGTGCCCGCCGAGTCGCGCACCGACCGCGCTGGGGCCGTGCTACCCTGGGCCCAGCTGCTGCCAGCGGCTCTGGCTGCGCATGGCAAACCGGATCCGCGCGCAGAAGCCGCCTTTCTATGGTTCTGGCGTCAAGCTGATGCCCGTCAGGCCTTGGACAAATTGAAGAACGATCCGCTGATCAACGCCATCGCCACCTACGAACGGCGCATCCGTCCCCTTGAAGTGGTCGGCGACCAGGAGCGCAGAGCCGATGGCGTCGTCGCGGTGACCTACGCCTTCGGTGCAAGCAAGGACCGCAGCCTGCTTGACGCCTGGAAGGGCGACGGTGCGGCCATTGCCGATCGCGGCATGCGCTGGTCCACCACTGCGAACGTGGCGAAGGGGTCTGCCGCCGAAAGCACTCTCCCAGGACTGCGCTGGAAGGCCTCTTTGCACGCTCCGATGACCCTCGAAGCCACCGTGCATCCCGACCCGGATTCCGAGGTTGTGCTCATTGGTATCAGCGACGGTCAACGCACCTACCGGGTGGCGCTCAACCATAAGCTACGCAAGGCCTTCGCTATCGTGACGAAGGACGACGATCTGGCCACTTATCAACCCCAGGGCAACAAATCTCCAATCGATTACCCCGGGCTAGAGGCCGTACGCATCCGTCTGAACGTCGATGCGGGAGGCAAACTGACGATGGCCGTGGCCGACAAGCCGGTGATCTGCGAACGGGACCTGGTGTTCCCGGCCAATGCCCAGCTCTATCCGGTCATCCAGGGCCGACCAGTCGAGAAAAGTTCAGGTCTGACCATCGCCAATCTAGTGGTGACTGGTAAGCTCTGAGCGACAGCGGCCGAACCGGCTACTGCCTCGATTTCGTTCCCCTCACACAGATTCCAACACCGGACAGGGCGGCGCCGGACGCGGTTCGCCGCGACGCAGTAGACCACTCAGCCGGACTGCCAAGGCGATCGCCTCGGCGGCCTCGTCCGGCTCATCGATGAACTCTTCTGCGATGATGTCGGTGACCATGGGACCCTCCGGGCAGGCTGTTCATATCCGGGGAGGTGAATGACCGATGAAGTCTGCGTGCATGCGCGGTACAGATGGATACGAGCCGCATATGTCCGAAGCCTTCCGCCTCAAGTCCCCATACGAACCCACTGGGGACCAGCCGCAGGCGATCGCCGGCCTGGTTAAGGCCCTGGGGGGTGGGGCGAAGGCAGCCACCCTGCTTGGCGTTACCGGCTCGGGCAAGACCTTCACGATCGCTAACGTGGTGGCCCAGCTCAACCGCCCAACTCTGATTCTGTCACACAACAAGACTCTGGCCGCCCAGCTGTACACTGAGTTCAAGGGCTTCTTCCCGGACAATGCCGTTGAGTACTTCGTCAGCTATTACGACTACTACCAGCCGGAGGCCTACGTCCCCGGCAAAGATCTCTACATTGAGAAGGAATCGGACATCAACGAGGAAATCGACAAACTGCGCCTGTCGGCGACCCGCAGTTTGCTCGCCCGGCGTGATGTACTGATCGTCGCCTCGGTCAGCGCGATCTATGGCCTGGGCAACCCGAAAGAATACCAGGATCTGACCCTACCACTGGTCGTCGGACAGGGCGGCGGGCGGGAACCCGTGCTGAATCGCCTAGTCGACATGCAATACACCCGCGGGGATTTGGATTTCCAACGCGGCCGGTACCGAGTACGCGGCGACGTGGTCGAACTGTGGCCCGCCTATGAAGACACCGCGATCCGTATCTCGTTTTTCGGGGACGAGCTGGAGGAGATCGCCACGGTCAACACCTTGACTGGGGAGATCCTCGGCAAGCACGAGCGCCTGCACATCTATCCAGCCAAGCACTTCGTCGTCACCGAGGCGACCCGTGATCAAGCCCTGGGCACGATCAAGGCCGAGCTGGATGAGCGCCTGCGCGAGCTGAATGCTGCTGGCAAGCTGCTGGAGGCCCAGCGCCTGCAGTCACGCACCACCTATGACCTCGACATGCTGGCCGAAGTCGGCACCTGCCAGGGCATCGAGAACTACAGCCGTCACCTCACCGGACGGAAGCCAGGCGAACGTCCGTACTGCCTGTTCGACTTCCTCCCCCCCGACTTTCTCTGCGTTATCGACGAAAGCCATGTCACCGTGCCACAGATTGGTGGCATGTATGCTGGCGACCGCAGCCGCAAAGAGACTTTGGTCGCGCACGGTTTCCGCCTGCCCAGTGCGATGGACAATCGGCCCCTGCAATTCCCCGAATGGGAACAATTGTGCCCACAGGTGCTGTTCGTTTCAGCCACGCCGGCCGCCTACGAAGCGAAGACCGAAGTCGTCCGGGTCGAGCAGCTAGTCCGGCCCACCGGCGTGACAGACCCGCCGATCTCGGTGCGGCCCACCGCCGGCCAGGTCGAGGACCTGATCCGCGAGGTCACCTCGCGCTGCGCCAAGAACCAGCGTTCGATCGTCACCACTCTGACCAAGCGCCTGGCCGAAGACCTGGCAGAATATCTGAGCGAAGCCGGCGTGCGCACCACCTGGCTGCACAGCGACATCGATGCGATCGAACGCATCGAAATCCTGCAGAACCTGCGCGCCGGACAGACCGAATGCGTGATCGGCGTCAACCTGCTGCGCGAAGGTCTGGACCTGCCCGAGGTCACCCTAGTGGCGATTTTCGACGCCGACAAACAAGGCTTCCTGCGCAGCCAGACCTCGCTCATCCAGACCGTCGGACGCGCTGCCCGCAACATCGAAGGCCTGGTCATATTCTATGCCGATTCGATGAGTCCGGCGATGCAGTACACCATCGACGAAACGACCCGCCGCCGCACCTATCAGATTGCCTACAACGAACTGCACGGCATCACCCCGCGCACCGTGCTGAAGCAGGGCGATTTTAGCTCATCCTTCGCTGCTCAATTGGCGGCGCGCAAGGCTGGAGCCGGCGGGGTCGCCTATGACGGTGCGATCTTGACCCTGGCCGATATCCCCGAACTGACCACCCGGATGGTTGCCGCTGCCGAAGAGTTGCGTTTCGAGGAAGCAGCGCGCCTGCGCGATACGATCAAACGTATCGAGGCTGAAGGCAGCGCGCCATCGGGCGATGAACCGGGCGAGAAGGGCCGCAAACGCAACGCGCGCAAACGACGTCGGTCCTGATCAGCGCAGCTGCCAGGGCTGGGAAGGGGGATCCGGCCAGGCCACGTCTGGCAGATGCTGGCTGAAATCCCAGTGACCGCCGTGGGGCGGAACCGGTAGCTCGACACCCCAGGCGCGCGCCTCGGCCAGATCGGCTGGCGCGCGACCGCGCTGATCGGCCTCACCCTGGATCTGGGAACGCTGGCCGAAGGTCTGTTTGAGAAATCGACGCTGATCGGCACCCGGGCTGACGACCTCGGTGCCACGCCTGATCCACGGCCAGCCGAACGGATCCGCGCGCAGCTGCCAGCCGCTGGCGTCGCGCATGACCGGTGCCCAGGCCGGCACGCTGCGTGGCCATTCGGCCGCCGCCGCACGCACATCGAGCTGCGGAGGTGCCCACGGCAACAATGAACCTGATGGCAGCCAGCCCTGGCTGCCATCAGCGATCCGCTTCAGCACGGCGCATCCGTGCTGGGCTAACAACTCGCGCACCGTGCCTTCGACAAAGTCGGCCATCGCCGTGCCCGGCCTGGTGCCGCGTAGCTGCTCGATCCAATAGGGCAGGGTTTCCAACCCTTCGACGTGGGTGAACGCCAATCCACGTCGCCAATCAAGCACCGCCTGCCGCCCGTCTTCGCTCTCCGCCGCGGCCCACGCGTTCAGCCAGCGGTCAAGATTAGCCGGATTGCGCTTCGCCCAGTCGAACTGCACCGCCAGCATAGCGCTGGCCAGGCGCCACAGGCCGGTGTCGTGAGGGCGCGCATCCAGACCGCGCATGATGATCGATAGGGCCGCTTGGTGGTGCTTCAGCACCCCACTAGTGTTGACCACGCCGTGTTCGTAGAACGGGACGAAGGCCGGATCGAGGGTGATCAGGGTGTCATAGAGGCGCTCGAAACCGCCACGTTCCCCCTCACCGGCGACGCGGTCGTCCTGGCGATCGAACTGCAGCTGGGTGTAGGCGAAAGAGTCGATCCAGCGCAGTTTAGCAAGCGCGGTGCCCTGACCACAGGCCAAGGCCTGGGCGACCACCGGCGGTGGCAGGAAATCGAGATTCTTGGTGCGCGGCTGCTGCACCGCACCTACGAAGTGCGAGGCGTTCCACCCCAGGATCCCCGCCCCGAGGATGATTACGATCGGCCAATAGGCGATGCCGGCGCGGTGCATGGCTCAGAGCTGCTTGCGCCGGAACACGGCGATCGAGACGACGAGCAACAGGGCGATCCACAGCGCGGCATAGCCAAGCGAGACCGCCGCATCCGTCGCGGTCATACCATGGCCGTGAATAGCTTGGCCGCGGAAAGTGAAGTACCCAAGGTTGGGGATCAGCGCGGCGGCCGCGACCGCCAGGGTGCGTTTCCAACTTTCCAGATGGTCGATCAGCTGCGGCAGGGTGGCAACGGCGTGTCCGAGGGCGTAGACCGCCAGGCACAGTACCGCCGACAGCAGCGGGCCGGCCAGCATCGACAAGCAGATACCGACCGCCGCCATCACCAGCACCTCCAGGCAGGTCATGCCGACCGCGAGCAGCAGCCAGGGATTGAGGCTGGCGCCGGTGATCCACACCCAGGCCAAGCCGATAACCGCCATCGCCAGCTGGCCGGCGATCAGTGCCGCGGCCAGGCCGAGGTACTTGCCGATGACGAAGCGCCAACGCGGCAGTGGCCGACTGAGCACGGTATAGAGCGTTTTCTGCTGGATCTCGCTCTGCACCAGCACGGTGCCCGTAGCGACAGCCACAAGCACGCCGATAACCGACTGCAGCGACATCACCAGATCAAGGGCGACGATGTTGCCATCGGTGGCGCTGACCCAGCCGACCACGCGGGTGAGCAGGGCGGTGACCGCGAAAATCAGCAGCAGGCCGAGGAAGGCGCGCGAACGCACGGCTTCGCGGCAGGTGGCTCCGGCGACGATCAGGATCATGACGCCACCCCCAGCTTGACACCAGCGTGATGGGAACCCTTGATGCGCTGCACGAACCAGTCCTCGAGGGCGATCTTCTGGCGCTCCAGCCGCAAGATGCGTTCTGCAGGGAGTGCCGCGAGGATGCGTTCACGCTCGCCGTCGGCGATGCGCAGCGACCAGGTGCCGTCGGCTCCGGCGATGGCGCCTGGAGGGGCTTCTCCGGAACCAGTCAGCTCCAGCGGAGCCTGACCGAGCAGGTCGGCGAGACGACCTTGTTCAAGCACACGGCCATGATCGATAACGCCATAGCGGTCGCACAGCTCCTCAACGTCGCCAAGGATGTGGCTGCTGAAGCACAGGGTCGCGCCACGCTTGCGCTCTAGCGACATGACCTCCTTGAAGCGCGCCCGCCACAGCGGATCCAGCCCAGAGAACGGCTCGTCGAGAATGAGCAAGTCGGGCTCGTGGACGATCGCCTGGGCCAATCCGAAACGCTGGCGCATGCCCTTGGAGAACGATCGCAGACTACGTTTCTTGAGATCGCCCAGGTCAAGCAGTTGGCAGACGCGGTCTACCGCGGCGGGGATGCGCGCCACCGCCATGCCAGAGAGCTGGGCGAGCCAGGCGAGGTATTCGCCGACCGCCAGGTTGTCATAGAAGTACGGCTGCTCAGGCAGGTAGCCGATGCGCGCGCGCAGCCGATGGTCCTCGCCGGACAACTCCTGGCCAAACAGACGGATGGTGCCGCGATGGCCGTGCAGCAGGCCGGCGACTAGGCGGATGCTGGTGCTCTTGCCGGCACCGTTAGCGCCCAGGAAACCGTACGCACAGCCCTGCGGCACGCTGAACGACACCTCGGTGAGGGCGTGCACCAGGTTCAGCCAGTCGCCACGATAACTGTATGAGACCGAGGAGAATTCGAGCAGGTCGCTCACGGCGTAGGTTCCTTCTGTCGGGTGGTCCACAACATAGCCAGATAGAGTATGGCAAGTCCGGCGCAGGCGCCGACGAGCCATAGCATGTCGCCCTTCACCGCCGCCATGAAGCGCTCTGGATCCTCGATCGCGCCTGGATTGAGCCGCCCGAAGCGTTCGCCGTACCACGCGAGCACGCTGCACCAGATGAACGACCCGACCAGAGTTGCGGCCATGTAGATCTTCAGGTCGATGCGCAGGATGCCACACGGGATGCCGATGACGTGGCGCACCACCGGCAGCAACCGGGAGAAGAATACTCCGCCGACAGCATAACGGGCGAGCATGCGCTCAGCTCGCTCGACCTTCTCGGCACCGCAGCCGATGTAACGGCCCCAGCGCGCCACCAAGACCCGGCCGAGCCAGCGCGCAGCCAGATACGTCAGCAGGGCGCCAATGCACGAACCGAGAGTGCCGGCCGCCACCACACCCCAGAAGTTCATCCGGCCCTCGGCAGCCCAATAGGCGGCGGGTGGAATGACGACTTCAGATGGGACGGGGAAGATCGACGATTCCATGGCCATCAGCAGGACGATGCCGCCATAGCCCCAGTCGCGGACCAGTCCAAACCAGATCAGAGTGAGGGCATGCATGGCGGTTGGATGTCCTAACAGACGTTCCTGCCCTGGACAACCTGTCAGCCTGGCATCGGATGCGGGCATGGCTCTGATCGCTCTACTCATCAGCATCTGGTTGGCGATCATCTCTTGGCGGAGACGGCTGCAGACCCTGCCTGGCTGGAAGCCGCTCGCCTGGGGAGCCGGCGTTGGTGGAGTCCTCGCCGTGATTCTGCTGCTGATCGACCTGGAAGCCCAGAAAATGGCAGCCCGCCTCGCCACGCCGCTGGGCTTGGCTTGGCTGGTCCTGTTCGGCCTGACCCTTGACCTGTTGCGCAACCGGCGCTGGTGGCCCGGCGGGCTGGCCGCCTCCTGCTGGCTGCTGCTGACACTCGGAGGCAACGCGTGGATCGGTGCGTGGCTCCTGGGTGGTCTCGAACGATCGGTTCCACCCGCCCAGGCCAACAGCTGGGACGCGGTCGCGGTGCTCGGCGGCGGCACCGACCTGACCCCGGACGGCGAGGCCCAGCTCGGGTCTGCCGGCGACCGGTTGCGGGTCGCCTACAGCCGCATGCGCGCCGGACAGACCCCGCTGCTGGTCGCCGCCGGCTCGGGGCTGTTGGGTGCCGATGACCAACGTGACCTTGCGGCGGAGACAGGCAGTTTGTGGAGATCCTGGGGCGTGCCGCCGCCCAGCATGTTGCTGTTCAGTGGACCAGTTAACACCCGGCAGGAGATCCAACGGCTGGCCGACGAGGCCAAGACCCGTGGCTGGACCCGCATCGGCATCGTCTCCTCTGCCTGGCACCTGCCACGAGCGATGGCTCTGGCTCGCCGCTTCGGTCTCAATGCCGATCCGATCCCTGCCGACCGCCGTGGCCGGCCGGCGCCGGCCAGCCCGGTCTTCATCATCCCCTGCGGCGCTGGGTTCCACGACGTCCAGCTGTGGTGCACCGAAGTGCTGGGGCGGATGGTCGGCAGATAACGCATTGCCAGCTGGCTGAGAAGCCGAAGCTCCGACCATGATCCGTCCCGCCAGCCTCGTCTTCTGCATGCTTGCGGTGTGCGCCTGCACGCCACGCGACCGCAACACCTGGCACCCGGCTCCGCCAGGCGGGGAGTCGGCAGCCCGCATTGCCAGAGCCGATGAACCGGCCCCGCGCCACAACGTGGTGGTCTTTGCGCCGGTGGCGATCGGTGCCCTCGCAGCAATCTGGCCGAGCGCATCTGAGACCTTCACCTATGATCTGGCCGACCGCATTGATGTCCTAGGTGCCAAGGCCGACGCCGACGGACTGGCCGGCACCGCTCTACCCGCATCCGATGACGCCGCTTGGCGGTCATGGCCGGTCGAAGGCACGCGTGGTGCCAACCTCGTCGTGCTGACCGTGGTACAGTCGCTGGAGCGTCGTGAGGAAAGCGCGACCAGTCAGGGCAACCGCAAAGTCATCTGCACGGCGATCGTCGAGATGCGCGCCCTCGATCCGTACGGCAACGTGGTGTTCTCGAAGCGCGGCCGTGGCGACTTTGAAGGATTCCCTTCGCCAAAGTTCCCCGGTCCCGAGGCCAAGCCCGAATCGCGCACCGTCTGGCAGGCGTGTAGCAATGCCGTCGGCGCCTTGCTTGAGTTCCTGGAGAAGCGCAATGAGGCGGTCGCCAGTGGCCCGGCCCCCACCGCCGAGGTCCTGGCCGAGGTCACCATTGACAGCGATCCGCCCGGTGCCGACGTGCTGATCGACGGCATCTTCCGCGGCAATACGCCGTGTAGCCTGAAGCTGCCGATGAAACGCCTGGCGATCCGACTCGAACGCAATGGCCACACCCCGTGGGAACGCGTGATGGTGCCGGAAGCCGGGATGAAGATTCGCCCGGTGCTGGACCAGTGACGATCCTGGCAACTCGCGCGGGATCCTGGTATACGGACATCGTCGAAGCCTTCACTCCATGAAGATCGCCACCCTCTGCTATCCGACCTACGGCGGTTCCGGCGCAGTCGCTTCGGAACTGGCCATGCGCATGGCCGATCGCGGTCACGAGTCGCATGTGATCAGCTACGAACAGCCGTTCCGCCTCGACCACTTCCAGCCCAACATGTCGTTCCACGCAGTGACCATCGGTGACTATCCGCTCTTTCGCTATCCGCCCTATACCCTCAACCTGACCAACAAGATCATTGAGGTGTGTGAAGAGTTCGGCTGCGAGATCGTGCACAGCCACTACGCCATTCCTCACGCAGTGGCGGCCCTGATGGCGCGCGACGTACTCGCAGAACGCGGCATCAAGATTAAGCTGGCCTGCACGTTGCACGGCACCGACATCACGCTAGTCGGCCGCGAACGCGGCTACTTCGAATTGACCCGCTATGCGATCAACAAACAGGATCTGATCACCTCGCCCAGCCGCTGGTTGAACGAGGCCACCGAGCGCGACTTCGGCATCGCGCCTGGCCGGGTGCATGCGATCGCCAATTTTGTCGATCTCGAGCGGTTCCGTCCAGCCGCCGACTGCGCGCCGCGTCGCGCCCTGGCGCCCAAGGGCACCGCGATCATCAGCCACATCTCGAACTTCCGTCCGGTCAAGCGCGTCGACCAGGTGGTCAACGCCTTCGCCGTATTGCGCCGCCGTATGCCGGCCGTGCTGGTGCTGGTCGGCGACGGGCCGGATCTGCCCAAGGCCGAGCAGCTGGCGCGCGAACTGGGCGTGCGCGACGACCTGCGTATCCTCGGCCAGCAGCGGCCCGAAGAGATTCTCCAGGCTAGCGACCTGTTCCTGTTGCCATCGATCGCCGAGAGTTTCGGTCTGGCCGCGCTCGAGGCGATGGCCTGCGGCGTGCCGGTACTCGGCTATCAGGCTGGCGGTCTGCCCGAGGTCGTCGAAGACGGCGTCAGCGGCATCCTCTGCCCGACCGGCGAAGATGTCTGCCTGGGCTCGCTTGCTGCCAACCTGCTGGCCGACCGCGAGCGCTACGCGCGCATGCGCCTCGCAGCCCGTGCCCGCGCCGAGCAGTTCGGCCCCGGCCCAATCGTCGACCAGTACGAACGCCTGCTGCAGGGATTGCTGCCATGACCGACCCCCTCTCGACCCGCCTCGAACGCATGTCCGACAGTGTGCGTCGTCACACCACGTTGCGCCCGCGCGTCGCCATCCTGCTCGGCACCGGGCTCGGCGGCCTAGCCGGCCGGATCACCGCGGCGGCCAGGATCCCCTATGCTGAGATTCCCGGCATGGCCCAGTCCACCGCCCACAGCCACGCGGGCGAACTGGTCCTCGGCGAGCTGGCCGGCGTCCAGGTCGCTGCCTTCAGCGGCCGGCTGCACTGCTACGAAGGCCACAGCGCCCAGGAGGTGGTCTTGCCGGTACGTCTGGCGAAGGCGCTGGGCTGCGAGGTGCTGGTGATGGGCAGTGCGGTCGGCGGACTCAACCCGCAGTATGCGGTTGGCGATCTGTGTGTCCTGGAAGACCATCTCAATCTCATGGGCGTCAATCCGCTGGTCGGTCCGAATGACGAACGAGTCGGCCCACGCTGGCCCGACATGATCGACACCTATGATGCCCGCCTACGCGCTCTTGGTCGCCGCGTCGCGCTGGAACGCGGCGTCACTCTACACCGCGCCGTCTACGCTGCCGTGATGGGCCCCAACCTGGAAACCCGCGCCGAATACCGCTGGCTGCGTTCGACCGGCGCCGACGTGGTCGGCATGAGCACCGTGCCCGAGGCGACCGCCGCCGTGCACTGCGGCCTGCGCACCCTGGCCTTCGCCATCGTCACCGACCGCTGCCTCGCCGATGCGCTTGAACCGGCCGACGTGTCCAAGATCATCGCCGCCGCTAACGCAGCCGAGCCGGTGCTGGCCGGACTGATCACCAGTCTGCTGCCTCGCTTGGGCGAGGCCGTATGATCCGGGTTTGGCTCCTCGTCGTGCTGTCGTGTTGCTGGATCCTCGCCGGAGAAGCGGCTCCGGCCCAGACCGCCGCAGCAAAGGCCCGCATCGAGTACGCGACGCGGTTGGCCAAAACGCCTGACGATCAACTGGATCGCCGGGTCGAACTGGCCCGCTGGGCACGTGGCAAGGGCTTGGCAACCGAATCCGACTCCCTACTTGAAGCCGTAATCGCCGCGAAGGTCGACCATGCCGGGGCGCGCAAGGCACTCGGCTACGAGAAGATCGGCAATGACTGGCTGCGCGGCGAACCACTGTGGCAGACCAAGAAGTGGGTGCGGTATCTCGGCCGCTGGATGCCGCCCGCCGAACGACGCAAGCTGATCGCCCGGCGCGATGGCATGCGCCAGGAACTGAAATCGCGATCAGGCTGGGACAAGGCGTGGGAATCCAAGACAGCGCATTTTGCCATTAAGAGCAACTGCCAGGTGCGCGTAGTCGAGGACATCCTGACCGCGATGGAGCAGTACCACACCGTTGCCAGCAGGATGTTCCAGCTAACCGGCAATCAGGCGCGCATCCCAGTCGAGGTCTACGCCGATCAGGACGAGTTCCTCAAGGCCAGCGCCGCCAGCGGCATGGGCGCGGCCGAAAACGTGCTCGGCTATTATGTGCCAGGCAAGGATCTCATCCGCGCTTATTTCGCAGGCAGCGTCGACGAGACACTCGGCACCCTGTTCCACGAGACCACCCATCTGATCGTCAACCGCTTCGCCAAGCGCGAGGTGCCGACGTGGAGCAACGAGGGTCTGGCGGTCTACTTCGAGGATGCCGAGCGCCTGGAGGACCGGGTCGACCCCAACGCCATCCCGTGGACCCGCCTGTGGCATCTGCACGACATGATGGAGGCCAAGCCGGTCGATTTGGAAGGTACTGTCGCCTGCCCGCATGCGGGCTATACCGTCGAGTTCTATCCGCGCGGCTGGGCCCTCACCCATTTCCTGCTCAACGGTCCATATCGTAAGAATTACGAAAATTATCTCGGACTGCTGCGAAAAGGCGGCGATATGGGAAATGCGGCGCTGTTCCTCAAGGGCATTGGCAAGAAGCCCGGCGATCTGCAGGCCGAATGGGAAAAACACGTTAAGGCTCTGGAGCCGAAGACCGCCGACGAACTGGCTGGCGCAGCCCGCGCCGCGCTCGGCTCCTATCTCGACCCGCAGCGGGCCGAGGACTATGCCGAGCGCGCGGTGGTTTTGGCGCCTGATGCCTGGCGCTGCCACGCCGCGCTCGGCACGGTGCGTCTTGCCCTGGCCCGGCTGTCTGGCGACGCCGCGCTGGCGAGCGGCGCGGTCGAGTCGTTCGACCGCGCTGTAGAGTTGGCCGGTGCGGACCTCGCGTCGATCAAGGCGCGGGTGAAGAAAGGCCAGAGCCTGTCGGTGTGGACCGGCCTGTTGGCCGGCCGCATGTTCGCACTGCACGCAGCCGGCGATGGCGAAGGCGCGGCCGCAGCCGCCAGCGACCTGCTGGAGGTCGACGCGGCAAATGCCTACGCCTACGGCATGCTCGCGATACTCGGGGCCGGCGATGCCCAGGACGGCGGCGACGCCCAGGCGTTCATCGAAACCGCCCAGGACATCGGCAATGACCATGTAGTCCGCTGGTGCGCCGCCCGGGTCGCCTTCGCCACCGGCAAGGCCGATCAGGGAACCAAGCTGCTCGCTGAAGCGGCGAAACTCGACCGGCTCGGCCTGGGGCGGGCGTGGTATCCGCGCGAGGCCAAGCGCCTCGCGGCTCCGGCGCAGTGACGCCGGCGGGCGCTTGCGCGGCGCACCCGGCGACTCGACACTCCGCGCCCATGCACGACCTCGACCTTACCGCCACCACCGGTCCCAGCCAGCTCACCGCCATCGTCGTCGGTCACTGCGCCCGCAAGCTGCCCCGCCCGGTCGAAGACGTCGCCGCGCGCATCGGCGCGGGCACGATCAAGGGCCCGCAGATGGTGGTGTCCGACGACGGCGCCTTCCTACTGGTCAAACCCGAACCCAAGGCCTGGCTGGGCGGTGGCGAGGAATGGCGTTTGCTCGGCGCCCAGATCGCAGAACAGGCGCGCGGCCAGAAGGCCGCAGCTGTCACAGTCCTGGTTGAAGGCACCCAGGCCAAGGTTGCTGCCCTTGCAGAAGGATGCCTGCTCGGCGACTACCGCTTCGACACGCTGCGTAGCGGCGAAGCGGCCAAACGCGCGCGTCTGACCGTACGCATCCCCGGCTTCGCCCGGGAGGTCGCCGCCGGAGTCGCCATTGCCAAGGCGCAAAACCTCGCCCGGGAACTCTCCGACCTGCCCGGCAACTTACTGAATCCGGTGACCTTCGCCGCCCGGGCCCTGAAGGAGATGCGCGGCGCCGGGGCCCGGGTGCGCGTGATCGCCGGCACTACCCGCCTGCGCCGCGCTGGCTTCCCCGGACTCGCCCAGGTCGGCATGGCCGGTTCGGCCGAACCGCAGCTGGTCGAGATCCGTTATGTCCCGGTCCGGGTGAAGCGCGGATCCGACCACCTGGCCATCGTCGGCAAGGGCATCACCTTCGACTCCGGCGGCATCTCGCTGAAGCCGGGCGACAAGATGTGGGAGATGAAGGGCGACATGAGTGGCGCCGCCGCAACGCTTGCGGCGATGACTCGCATCGTCCGCGAAAAACCCGACTTCCCGGTGTCGGCCTTCCTCTGCCTGGCCGAGAACATGCCCGACAGCAAGGCCCAGCGCCCCGGTGACATCTACCGTGCGCGCAACGGCAAGACCATCCACGTCGACAATACCGACGCTGAAGGCCGCCTTGTCCTGGCCGATGTACTGACCTACGCCGCCGAAACCGGTGCCACCCACATCGTCGATCTGGCCACCCTCACCGGCGCCTGCATCGTCGCCCTAGGAGAACACGTCGCCGGCGCCCTCGGCCGGCATGACGACTGGACTCGCAGCGTACGCGAGGCCGGCCTGGCGGTCGGAGAAGAGATCTGGCCCCTGCCGCTGCACGGCGAATACCGCAAGCTGCTCGACCATCCGCATGCCGATATCAACAACACCGGCGGACGCTGGGGCGGCGCGATCACCGCCGGTATCTTTCTGTCTGAATTCGTCCCCGAGACCACCCGCTGGGTCCACCTCGACATCGCCGGACCGGCCATGGCCACTGGCGGCTGGCGCTGCTACGCCAAGGGCTTCACCGGCTTCGGCACGCGCACGCTGATCGAACTGGCGCGCACCTTCGGCACGCGGTGACCATCCGCCCGCCAGCCTGGCGTGTCGTCCTGCTCGGACTCGCCATCATGCCGGTGATTGGGCTCATTATGGCCATATCATCGCATCTGGGCTGGTGGCCGGGCCAGCTGACCCAGCATTGGGCAGGGCATCTGACCGTACTGTCCTTGCCATTCTGGGCCTGGCAGGGCCGCCGTCCGGCCATCGGCTTGAGCATGGCGGCACTCGCTGCTGTAGCGCTGTGGCCGGCGTGGTCCGCAGCCTGGGCACCGCGGGCGGAGGCTCCGACCTCTGCCTCAGTCAGGGTCATGTCTGCCAACCTCTATTACGTGGTACCGCACACGGATTCGCTGCCGGTGATCGACGGGGATCTGGTTGCGCTGATCGAGACCAGTCCTGAGGACCGCGAACGCCTGCGCGACGATCCGCGCTGGCCCTACCAGCGTTGGATCATACCGACTGGCTTCGGCGGCACCGCCCTGCTATCGCGCTATCCGATGAAGGCTAAGGAACTCGATCTGCTGGAGGCTCCTGGTGTTGATGCCCAGGTCGAGATGCCGTGGGGACGGCTGCGCGTCATCGCCGTCCACACCTGGTCGCCGAGCAACCGCAACTCGACTGGCCGTAATTTGCGCCAGCTCAAGGAACTCGCCGGAATCGCCGAGACTGAACCCGGACCCCTGCTGATCCTGGGCGATCTCAATGCCACCCCTGGCCATCCTGGCATCGCCGGTCTGCGTGCCGCCGGCATGCTGCCACCACACGGTAGCGAACCCGCAACGTGGCCGTCCTGGCTCGGACCATGTGGCATCACCATCGACCATGCCATGGTTCGGGGTCTGCGTCTGGGCGAGGTCTCGCCTGTAGCCTTGCCTGGCAGCGACCACCACGGCATCCGCCTACGACTCAGCCCCTGAGTGCGGAAAGGCCATGGTCGCGGCGACGTCGCCGAGCCCGAGTCCGAGCATTACCGCGCGGTCGAACCCGACCGCCACCCCGGCGCAGTCGGGAAAACCTTCAGCCATCATGGCGTGGAAAGGACGATCAAGGGTGCATCCCGGATGACCTGCGAGCTCGGCCTGATGGCGCGCAAGCAGTTCTGCGGCATCGACACATTCATGGTAGCCGTTCGCCAACTCGATCCCGTCGCGGTAAACCTCGAAGCGGGCTGCGACCAGCCTGCCCTGGGCATCGCGCCCCAGACGGGCCTGGGCCGCACCGCTGGTCGGGTAGTCGCACAGCACCGACCACACACCACGACCAAGCATTGGTTCGATGCGCTCGGTCAGCAATAGGTCGAGGCGCTCCTCGCGGCTGAAGCCGTCCTG
>JBBQCI010000039.1:0-34271 GCA_038318565.1 Planctomycetota bacterium | reverse complement strand
GATGGAATCGGCCCGCCGACAGGACGAGTGGGAGCGGGTTCGCGAGGTCTTCCCCGATGGCGGTCTGGTGCTCGGCCCGCGCGAAGGTCAGGAGGCGGTCATCGCCGAGGCGTCCAGGGATTATCCGGCCTCCGCCGTGGTACCGCTGGTCGACGCCGTGCGATCCCTTGATGATATCGTCAAGGACAGCGTCGCCACCCGCCTTGATGCCTGGTCCTGTCTGTCGAAAATGCTCGAACGCGGCCTGGTCGTGCCGTTGACCCGCGACGACATCATCTACCACGGCGATTATCTTGTCTCCAAGAACGATCATGCCCGCGCCTGTTCGCTCTTTCGCCGGGCACTGGCTGGTCGTCCGTCCGATGCTGAAACAGGCAAGAAGCTTGCCGAAAGCCTTGCCAAACTCGGCGATACGCCCGAGGCGGCCGCCAGCTTCGCCCAGCTCGCGATCGGTTCGCTGAATGCCCAGGATATGGAAGGCGCCGTCGCGCATGCGCGCAAGGCCGTCGCCCTGCAATCCAGCGATCCAACGCTACGTCAGACCCTGGTGCGCTGTTTGCTGGCGCAGAACGCGAAGGCCAACAACGGCGAGGCTGTTGGCGAACTCCTGCAGTTGGTCGAGATCTACTCTGGAATGGATCGGCTGGAGGACGCGCGCAGCACCTGCCTGAAGGTACTCGAACTCGACAAAGGTAATGAACCGGCCCGTCGCCAGCTGGCGCGCATTTTCTCCGCTGCTGCCCAGGACGAGCAATCCGAAGATGTCGTCGTCTGCATTCAGTGCGGTCACGTCAATCATCGCGAGGCCCAGGACTGTGAGAAGTGCAAGGCCTCGCTGCAGTTGAGTTGTTTGGCCTGTGGCCGGCCAGTCGGCGTGTCCGATCGCCTGTGCATCTTCTGTGGCGCCGATCCACATCGCGGTTCATCCTCGCGGCGCGCGGGTGGCAGCCCGGCGACCAGTCGGATCGTCAGCGGTGGCAAGGTACGAGCCTCTGCGATGGGTGGCGGTGCCCAGGCGGTCAGCGACCAACTCGACAGCTTGGTGGCGACGGCCAAGGCCAAAGAAGAGGGCCAGGACTGGGAAGGTGCCCTGGAGGCCTGGCGCCAGGTATCGTCCATCCAGGTCGAGAGCCCGGAGCTGATCGCCCACATCCGCAGTCTTGAGACGATTGTCCATGATACCTTTGTCGAGAAGCAGATCGAACAGGGCCATCAGTTCCGCCGGGTGCGGCGTTACTGGGCTGCGATCGGCAGCTACAAGGCGGCGCTGCGCACCATGCCCAGCGACGACCCTCGGGCGGAGCGGCTGAAAGAGATCCTGGCTTCGACCACCAAGGTCGGACATCGCATCGCCCTGTTGTACGCCGCAACTATTCTGGTCGTCGTGCTCGGCGGGGCGATCGCCCTGCAGCCGATCCTCAAACAGCGACGCGTTGAAGGCGATATCGCCAATCTCCAGGAACGGATTGCCCCGCTCGCAGAGTCGTCCGACGGCGCCTCGTTGGCCGCGCTCAAGCCCGAGGTCGACGGATTGGCCACCCGTGTCTCCGAACTGGGCGAGGCGCCGCGCTGGGCCAAGGCGCGCACCGGCTCAATGGAACTGGTCGGCGCTTGGAACATTGCCTGGCAGCGCTGCAGCGCCCGCGAGCTGGAGCAGATCGACACCGCCATCGAGCAGGGCGATCTCAAGCGCGCGCGCGAACGCTTCGCCTCGTACGGAGCTGTTTTCCAGGAGCGCTCGCCACGGGTGCTGCAAGTGAATACCCGGCTGGACGCGGCTCAGAAGCGCCGTGACGAGTTGAATGCCCGCATCCAGGACGCGCCACGGCTCTTGGCGGGTGCTGAGGCTGATGAGGGAGGCGGACGGTTGGGAACAGCGCTGACGTTGTTCCGATCACTGGCCGAGTGCCCCAACGCTGAGGTCGCAGCCAAGGCCAAGGAGGCGGTCAAACGTCTGACCCCGCAGGCAGACGCCGTCGGGGCCAAGGTGCAGGCCGCGTTGCTTAGCGCCCAGCAGCAGTCCGCTGCGGACCTGACCACAGCTGACAATACCTTAGCCGCCATCCAGGATGAGGCCGCCACGTGGTCGTATGGCGACAAGGTCCGCGAGGCCCGTGCTGGCTTCGCTGTGCGTCTCGCCGCTGCCAAAGCGGAGGCCGGTAAGCTCGGATCCGACGCCACCCTAGAACGTCTGGCGGCATTCATCACCAAGCACCCAGGCGCCCCGGAGACGATCTCGGTGCGTCAACGTCATGACATCATGCAACGTGCGAATTCTGCCCGCGGTGCCGCCCAGGAGCGTTTCCAGGGCCTGATCGCCGAGCAGAAATGGGAGCAGGCCTGGACCGCCGGTCGCGACTTGGTGACCGGCTATGGAGCCCAGGCTGGCGATATCAAGCTACCCTTGTGGGTCGAAACCCTGCCGGCCGGCGGCGTGGTCAAGCTGGATGGCAAGGTGGTCGGGACCGCGCCGTGCGTGCTCCGTTACATCTCCGGCCAACGCGGTGCGCTCACCGTCGAGGCGCCGTCCTGCCAGCCGATGGTGCGAAAGTTGGAGGACGTCACCACCGCCTGGCGTTGGGCTCCGCAACTGGGTCGTGCGATACTCTGGCGTGCAGAACTCGGCAAGCCGGCAGGCGGCTTTGTCCCGGTCGCTGGAGGCGATGTGGTGGTAATCGGAAGCGAAGGGGTCGCTCGGCTCAGCAGCAAGGGCCAGGTGCGCTGGCGACTTGCCCTGGGCGGCGACGATATGGGCGGAGGGCGTGGCAAAGGTGAGGCTCCGACGGTGCTCAGCGACGGTCGCATAGCGTTGGCCCTCCCCGGTTCGGGCGCTGCGATCGTCGATACCCGCGGTGCCGCCCAGCGGCTCCAGACCACTGGCGAGGTACGCGGTCGTCCGATCGGTTACGTCAACGAGGTCATGGGTGCGACTCTGCGTGTCGCCTTTGCCGCCGAGGCGATCTTCTGCGGCGAACCAGGCGGGCAGTTCAACCGTATCCCGCTGCCAGCCGCGGCGATCAGCGGACCGGTCGCCCTGACCAAGGACATCGACCGCGTCCTGGTGGTGGCCGACGTCCGTGGCAGGTTGGTCGGAGTCGAGGAATCGACCCGCAAGCTGGTCTGGGATCTTGATGTGCAGGCTGCCGATATCGGCCAGCTGATCCCGATCGGAGAAACCGAAATCGTCACCATCCTGGATGGCGCTCGCGTAGCTTGCTTCGGCCTGACCCCCAAGGGTGCTACGCTGCGTTGGACGCATCAGCTGGAAGCCCCGGCTGTCGGAGATCCGATCGTCAGCGGCAACATCATCCATGTCGCCAGCGGATCACAGATCGTCCGCGTGTCGGCTGAAGGCACCGTTCAGCCAGCCCTGGTCCTTGGGGCCGCCGCCACCGCCTTCGCAGCGAGTGGTGACCTGGTCGTCGCCGGCTCGGCAGACGGTCAGCTGGTCGTCTTCAAGGCCGGCGAGCCGAGCTGGGTTTCACCGCTTGGTTCGCCCGCCACGGCTGTGGGAATCACCAAGGAGGCGATCTACGCCGTGGTCGGCAACGGCGTCGTGTTGGCACTGACGCCCTGATCAGCGACCGGTCAGCGCGGACGCAGCAGTTGATGGGTGACGAACCATTCTTCACCGCGGTGGAAAGCGAACAATTCTTCGCAGGACATGAAGAACATGCGCCAGCGCTCGGTCTGGCGTTTGGCGCCTGAAGCTCCCAGGCCATCCGCCAGTACGCGTTCGGCAGCGGCCCGGTTGCGGTCGAGATTGTCTAGCCACAGGCGTGAGGTGCGGGCGTAATGCCGGCCATTGACCTGCCAGCGTTCGGCGACGACCAGGTCCTGGTCGAAGCGGCTGAACAAATCCTCGCTTGGCATGATGCCACCGGTGAAGAAATGGCGACCCATCCAGTTGCTTTCGCCTTCAGCCTCGAACGGATAGGGGTAGTCGCGGTGGCAGAACACATGGGTGAACAGGGCGCCGTCAGGCTTCAGCCAGGAGCGGATGCGCCGGAACAATTCGGCGTAGTTGCGCAGGTGCTCGAAACATTCCACCGACACCACGCGGTCGAACCCGCTGGTGGCGGGTTCCCAGGTGCTGATGTCGCCCGTGTGGATGGCGACATTGCCGAGCTGCCGCTCGTGGGCCCGACCCTCAATGAAGTGACGCTGCGGCGCACTGTTGCTGACCGCGGTGATCTGGCTGTTGGGGAAGTGCTTGGCCATCCACAGGGTCAGCGAGCCCCAGCCGCAGCCGATCTCCAGGATGCTCATGCCGTCGCGCAATCCGGCCCGTTCGCAGGTCAGAGCAAGCATCGCCGCCTCGGCCTGACCCAGGGTCTCGCTTCCGCTATCGAACCAGCACGAACTGTACTTGAGGTGCGGGCCCAAACAGAGTTCATAGAAGGGCGGAGGTACTTCGTAGTGCTGGTCGTTGGCTGCGCGCTGTTCGATCGCCAACGGAGCCTTCCTCAGGCTTTCGATGAAGGCGAGGGCGCGCTGCGGTTCGCGTTGACGCTCGGCCAAGCGTTCGCGCAGCAGGGATCGGATGCCGGCGCGCGTCAGTCCGTCGGGCAGCAGTCCACGTTCGGCGAGTTCGATGCCAAGGCTCATGGTTCGGTCTCGGGGCGGGGTGGCCAGGGGAAGAAGGCTGAGGTCGAGGATTGGTAGCGGCGGTAATCGTCGCCACGGGACAACAGGGCGCGGCGTTCGGTGTGCGGAATGCCGGTCAGATAGAGCAGGAAGATCAGCACGACCAGTGGATGCAGGGCGATCCACCAACCCCACGGCGAGGCGACAGCGAGCAGCGGCCAAGCCAGCCATTGCAGCCACTCGCCGAAATAGTTGGGATGACGGCTGAAGCGCCACACACCGGCACGACAGGTCCGTCCAGCGTTGGCAGGATCGCGACGCCAGCGGGCGAGCTGACTGTCGGCAGTACATTCCCAGATGAGTCCGGTGCCCCACAACGCCAACGCCAGGTAGTCGGTCCATACTCCAAAGGGACGCTGGTCGGCTGCACCGGCGATCGCCGGCAAGGCGAAGATCACCACGAAGACAGCCTGAGCCTGGAAGAAACCCAGGGCTACGGTATTCCAACGCGGGCCGCAGGATTCGCGCCAGGTGCGGTAGCGACTGTCCTCGCCCTTCGCTTTCAGTATACGATCGACCAGCAGGTGGGTACCGAGTCGCAGCGACCATACTGCCGCCAGTACCGCCAGGGCCGCTCTGCGGCCGGCGTCGCCGTCGCCTATCGCTAAGGCGATGCATGCTGCCGAGCCCACCGCATAGGCCCACGCCACATCGACAACGCTGGCATCCTTCGACCGGATTTGCCAGAGCCACAAGAGCAGCATGAGGGTGGCTGCCGCGCCCCATATCACGAGCCCAGTGAACATCATGACTGGCGCGTCCGTGGCCGGGGCGCCAGCTGCCGGACCTGTGGCGGCACGGGCAGCAGGCGGTTGGCGAAGAGCACGATCATCGCCGTGCCGATGGCATAGCAGATTCCAACCACGATCAGGCCGGTAGTGTTCACCGACAGCGCGCCCAGGGCGCGGCCACCGGCATAAGCAAGCGGGCCGCCAATGCCCCCGAGGATCGCGGCGGCCACTGGGCTGGTTAAGGCTGCGCGCGCTGGCAGGGCGAGAGTGCCAGCGAACAACGACCACAGCACCAAAATCCAGGCTGGCGGTACCGCTAGGCCCGGATCACCGCCGGCATAGATGATCACGCCCATCTTGTGGAGCGTTCCATCGACGGAAAAACCGCAGGCGAGTCCGACCCCGATCACCGCCAGGATCCGCCACCAGGCTGGTCCTGCCCGCCAGCACGCGGCGGCGAGGATTGCCGCGGTCAGAGCAGCCGGCCACCACAGGTGGCCATGGGCGGCTCCCCACACGACCAGGAACCACAGGACCTGCTGCAGCAGCAGATAGCTGATGATCTCGGGCTTCGACAAGGGACGCATCGTCGCGAGCGTCATGCGTACCCCAGCATCGCATGTCCGCCCTGGCGCCAACCGGGCTTGGCGAACAGCAGGTGGCCGACCGATATGGAACGCTCGGCGAAGCCGCCCTCGCAATATCCCAGGTAGTAATCCCACATGCGCTGGAAGGCGGTGTTGTAGCCCATTGAGGTGATCTCGTCGGCCTGGGCATGGCAGTTGTCTCGCCAAGCTGACAGGGTTTTGGCGTAGTGCGGCGTATAGTCGTCGTAGGCGGCCAGGCGCAGGTCGCTGGCTGCGGTGGCCGCGCCGACCAGGGCGGTGACCGAGGGGATGCACGAGCCGGGGAAGATGAACTTCTTGATGAAGTCGACCTCGTGGCGCGCCCGTTCATAGGATTGGTCGGCGATGGTGATGGCCTGGATCAGAGCCAGTCCGTTCGGTTTGAGCAGCCTGCCACAGGTCGCGAGGTAGGTCGGGTAGAATGCGTGGCCAACCGCCTCGACCATTTCGATCGACACCAGCTTGTCGTACTGGCCGTGCAGGTGGCGGTAGTCCTGCATCACCACCTGGATCCGGTCTGACAGCCCGGCAGCACGCACGCGCTCGACCGCAAGGTCGTGCTGCTGCCGGCTGATCGTGGTGGTGGTCACGCGGGCGCCGTAGTGTTGCGCGGCGTGCAGGGCCATGCCCCCCCAGCCGGTGCCGATTTCAACCAGGTGCTCGCCAGGATGCAACTCTAGCCCCTTGCAGATGAGATCGAGCTTGTGCCGCTGGGCTGTCTCCAGGCTGGCACCGGCCGACGGGAAGACCGCTGACGAGTACATCATCGTCGGATCGAGCATCAGCCGGAACAGATCGTTGCCGATATCGTAGTGCGCAGCGATGTTGCGGGCGGCTCCGTCGACTGAATTGCGGTTATACCAGTGCAGCGCCTTGCGCACGGGTCCAGCGACCAGATTGACCAGTCCGCCATCCATGTTGGACAGGATCTCTTGATTGCGCGCCAGCATGCGGATCACGCCTGGCAGGTTGTCGGCATCCCATAGTCCGCGGATGTAGGCATCGCCTGCACCGACCGAACCACCCAGCCCGACCGCCAGCCAGAAGTCCGGATGATGCACGGTGATGGTCGCACGCAGATCGCCGTTGCTGAGTTCGCTGACTCCGCAGCGGTGATGTTCGTCACCGTCGACGATGGTCAACGCGGCATGGCGCAGGTTGCCGAGCCGCTTGAGCATTTGGCGCTTCAGCCAGGGGGCGAGAAGCCCCGGCTTGGCGGATACCTGCGGCGTGCGGTCGGCGGTCGGGACGATGCTCATGTCAGACTCCGGCTGGGGTCAGCGACGGACGCGTTGCAGGGTGCGGATGAAACGGGGTGTTCTTGAGCCACAGGCGCTTCGCTTGCATGTAGATGCGGAAGACGACTTGTAGGTTCAGCAGGGGGCTGACGCGGAGGAGTCGCGCGAGACATCCAGCGGTTAGCGGACGACGGGCCAGCACCATGGTGGCATCGAACACGCAGCGTCCATCCTCGATGGTGCGCATGTGCACCCCTAGACCTCCTGCCCGAACGATGAATCTCCAACGGTACTGCTGATGCATGCCGCTGAAGGGCGAAATGTGGAAGCGCTTGGAAAAGGTGAAATCGAGGGGCTCGCCGTCGCGGTGGTCCACGGGCACGGCCAGGGCATAGGCGTGCCGTTCTAGCCACGGTGTGTTGGTGATGTCGACGACAATCGCCGCCAGCCGGCCATCGGCATGGCGGCAGAGATAGAAGCTCACCGGATTGAACGAGAATCCCCAGGCGCGCGGCTGGGTCACTAGTTCGACCGGTCCGGAGAATACCACGCCGGTCTGCTGTTGGACGCACGCGGCGACTGCCTCGGGCAACGAGCAATCCACCGGCCGCAGGAAGTCCCCGCGGTGAATGCGCACGGGTGCTGGCCTGCCCCAGCCGAACCACGGATGGGATTCGAATCTGCTGCGACCAGCAATCAGATCGACGCCGACCAGCGCATGGCTGTAGCCGAAACCATGTGCTACCGGGGCAAAACGGCGATGCCTGATCCAACCCTGGTAGAACCACGATGAGACGGCCGCGATCACAGCACCGCTCCCAGCTGTTGAGCTACCTTCAACCCGCTCAGGCAGCCGTCCTCATGGAAACCCCAGGCCCAGTAGGCCCCACAGTAGTGGATGCGGTCGGCTCCGCTAATCTCGCTCCAGCGGGCCTGGGCGGCGGGTGAACCGACATGGTAGGATGGATGGGCGTAGGGGATCCGGCGCAGGACCTTGGCCGGATTGATGCGGTCGTCGAGGCCGAGCGAGACGAGGAATTCCTCGGGCGCCTGCAATCCCATCAGCTGGCTCAGGTCGTAGGTCAGGCAGGCGCGGGCGTCCGGCTGGTCTGCCCGGACGGTCGCATTCCACGCCGCCCAGGCCTGCCGGGCACGTGGCATCACGCTGGTGTCGGTATGCAGGATAGCGGTCGTCGTCGAATACGGCAGCGCTCCTAATACGCTGCGTTCCGCCTCGCTGGGAGTTTCGAGCATGGCTAGGGCCTGATCGGCATGACAGGCTATGATCACCCGGTCGTAAGCTGCCTCACCATCGCTGGCATGGACAACCACCCGACCGGTCTCGCGCACGATGCGCGCGACCGGCGTGTTCAGGCGGATGCGCTCGCGGAATCCAGCTGTCATAGCCTTAACGTAGCTCCACGAACCGCCGGTCACGGTAAGCCACTGCGGCCGGTTGTTAACCCGTAGCATGCCGTGGTTGTGCAGGAAACGGCACAGGAAGCGGGCCGGGAATGAACCCAGCTGGCACGGCGGCATCGACCAGATCGCCGAGGTCATCGGCCACAGATAGTAGCGGCGAAAGGTCTCGCCGAGGCGCAGCCGGTCGAGGAAATCGTCAAGGGAGAGTTCATCGCTCCCGCCGTCCGTGGCCAACAGTTCGGCCGGACCTGCGAAGCGGATGATGTCGCGCAACATACCCCAGTGGCGGAGGCTGAGCAGGTTGCGTCGCTGGGCAAACACCCCGCCCAGTGACGTGCCATTCCACTCGAGGTCCTCGGCTTCGGCGCGCACGCTGAATGACATGGTGCTGTCGCGCGAGGCCACCCCCAGCCGGTCCAGCACGGCGCAGAAAGTGGGATAGGTCCGACGGTTGAAGACGATGAATCCGGTATCAATCGCCCAGGTGCGCCCGGCTACGCAGACTGGCACCGTGTTGGTGTGGCCTCCGACGTGCGAACCAGCCTCGTATACGGTGATGTCATGCGAACGAGACAGCAGCCAGGCCGCAGTCAGTCCCGCGATGCCCGAACCGATGATGGCCACCTTCATGGCCGGTTCTCGGCCGTCCGGTACCCACCTTCAGCCAGGACGCGCGCCGGAACCGGCTTGATATCGCGAACCAGTCCAACGACAGAGAGTCCACGTAGCAGCCACATGGTTGGATCGTATTGCCACCAGGTGAAGCCCTGGGCGGCAGCCATCGGATAGCGGTGGTGGTTGTTGTGCCAGCCCTCGCCGCAGGTGATCAGTGCGAGCAGCCAGTTGTTGCGGCTATGATCGCTGGTGGCGAAGGCCCGGCTGCCCCAGGTATGGGCCAGCGAATTCACCGTGAAGGTGGCATGCGCGCACAGCACAGTCGACACGCAGAAGCCCCAAATCAGCAGTTGCCAGCCATTAGTGCCCAGCGATGGCGCCCACGTCTCCAGGGCCCAGCCCGTGCCGTAGCACGCCAGACCGAGCACTACCGGGGCGATGGTGTCGAAGCGGTCTAGGAACATCAATTCGCGGTGCTTGGCGAAGTCTGGAATCATCTCCAGGCGAGTGCGGAAGGACCCGGGCGTCATGAACCACAGCATGTGGCTGCGCACAAAGCCATGCTTCACTGGCGAATGTACGTCGCTGGCCTCATCGCTATTGCGGTGGTGCAGCCGATGGTGCGCCGCCCACCACAACGGGCCGCGTTGGCCAGAGGTGTTGGCAATGAAGGCACCGACAAAGACGAGCCAACGTGGCGCCTGATAACTGCGATGGGCGAGCAGCCGGTGGTAGACGGCGGTGATGGCGAGCATGCGCAGCAGGAACAGCCCGGCACACACGGCCAGCGCCGTCCACGAGAAGCCGACGACCACGACGGCCAAGCACGCTGCATGCAAGATCAGGAAGGGGAGATTGCGCAGCCAGTCGACCCGTTCGTCGTCGTCACGATAACTGCGGGCCGCAGCATGACTGTCAAACCAGGCGAGCAGTCGGCTGGACGTACTTGGCAGGATGGCAGCAACGTCCGTGGTCATCTGTTGTGGAAACTTATAAAGTTTCCCAAGTTTCCACGTCGGAGATCGCCAAGCTTCCACACATGGAACACAACCCCTTATCCACCGTCATCATCGGCGGTGCCGGTGGCATCGGCCAGGCCCTGGCCAGACGGCTGTGCGCCGATGGTTCGCGCATCCTGATTATCGGCCGCGATCCGGCCAGAACGGCTGCCGTCGCCCAGAGCCTGGCTGTCGACCATGCGGTGGCCGACGCTCGTGACAGCACCGCGTTGAAGGCGGCTGTGGCCGCCTGGGGCGAACCTGGAGCGGTGGTGAATCTCGCCGGTTCGATCTTGCTGAAGCCTGCCCACCTCACCCGCGATGAAGATTGGCAGGAGACACTGGCCCAGAACTTGACCACCGCCTTTTATGCCTTGCGCATCGCAGCTGCATCGCCTGGTTGCATGCGCTGCGTTCTGATGGGCAGCGCTGCTGGTCGGATCGGGCTGCCAAATCATGAAGCCATTGCGGCAGCAAAAGCTGGCGTCGAAGGCTTGGTGCGCAGCGCAGCCGCCACCTACGCGCCGCGGATGACGGTCAACGCGGTGGCGCCAGGTCTGGTTGATACGCCACTTGCCGCGCGGATCACGGCGAACCCTGCCGCGCGTGCAGCCAGCGAGAAGAAGCATGCCCTCGGCCGGCTAGGCCATCCGGAAGAAATCGCTGGTGCGATCGCTTGGCTGCTCGGGCCGGATGCCGGCTGGATGACCGGCGAGACCTTGGCAATTGACGGCGGTCTGTCGCGGGTTCGATCGACCTAGGCTTGCGCGACACCCAGGATACGGCAAAAGTTTCCATATGAATGATGCTGATCAAGCGGTGGTCCTCCAGATCGTCGATGCGGCTCGGAAGTACTTCCTGCGATTCGGCTATTCCCGCGTCTCCACCGAGGAGATCGCCCGTTCGATCGGGCGCTCCAAAAAAACCCTCTACAAGCATTTCGAGACCAAAGAGGCGTTGCTGCACGCGGTGCTCGCCCGCGTTGACAGCGAGGCCCAGCGCGAGATCACCGATCTGCTTGCCGACCGCACCGGCGACCGGTTGGTGCGCTTGCGCGGCATCCTGACCGCCGTCGCCGTGCATATGGCCAGCACCCATCAGGTGCTACTCGCCGATCTGCGCATCAGCTCCCCGGAATTGGGTCAGCAGGCCTGGCGCGAGCAGCGCATCGCCCTCGCCCTGCTGCTCACCCCGGTGCTGCGCGAGGCCTCTGACGAACACGTCGTGCGCAGCGACCTCGCTACTGACAAGGTCCTGGAGATTTTCTTCAGTTGTGTCGAAGGCATGGCGACCCCGCTGGACGTCGCGCAGAATGCCCAGTCCCCTGGAGAGATATTCAGTCCGCTGGTGTCGCTGATGGTCGACGGGCTCCGCGCGCGCTGAGTTCAGCCAGCTACTTCAGCCTGTTTCGCCTGCCCCATCGCCTTGAGCAGCCGTTTCCGGTCGGTCTCGGTATGTCCCGCGGTCGCGGTAATGCGCAGACGGCACTGTCCCGGCGGGACGGTCGGCGGGCGGATCGCCGGAGCCCAATGGCCAGCCTCGCGCAGGCGTGCCGACAGGGCCAGGGCCTCCTGCTCGTCGCCGACGATCACCGGGATGATCGGCGTGCGGCCTTCCGGTACGTTCCACCCCAGCTTGCGCAAGGCAGCACGCAGTTCGCCGGCCACGCGGAGCGCCTCGCTGGGCAGATCTGGCCGATCGCGCAGAGCATCCAGTGCGGCAACCGCGGCGCCGCTGGCGGCCGGCACCGGAGCGGTCGAATAGATGAACGCCCGGCCGGTGTTGACCACCAGTTCGACCAGATCGCGATCACCGCAGATCAGCCCACCCTGGGCGGCCAGCGCCTTCGAGCAGGTGCCGGTTCGCAGGTCGGGCACGATGCCGAGTTCGGCACACAGGCCGCGGCCCTGCGGCCCAAGCACGCCGAGGGCATGCGCCTCGTCGACCAGCAGCAGGGCGCCGCGACTGCGGCAGAGGGCGTGGATCGCACCCAGCGGAGCCTCGTCTCCATCCATCGAATAGACGCTTTCGACACAGACGATCCGCCGCCGCGCGCCCTCGGATTGATCCAGACGATGAGCGAGGTCGGCGACGTCATTGTGCTTGAAGCGCATCAACTGCCCATTCGACAGCTTGGCGCCGTCGTAGAGCGAGGCGTGGCACAACCGGTCGAGGATGACGGCGCACTCGATCTCGCCGGCCAGCGCGACCAGGGCCGCGGCATTGGCCTGGTAGCCGGTCGTGGTTAGCAGGCATTCTTCCGTGCCCAGCCAGGCTGCGACGCGTTCCTCTAACCGCCGGTGGCAGCGCACGCCACCGGCCAGCAGGCGGGCGGCGGTGGCTCCGGGGCCGAATCGACGCAGCGCTTTGGCCGCTCCGTTGCGGACCAGCAGATCCCGTGACAGGCCGAGGTAGTCGTTGCTCGCCCAGTTGACCAGGCGTTGGCGTTTGCCGGCGTCCTGCACCACCACGCTGCGGCCCGCCCGGCTGTCGACCGTGACACGATGGCGCAGCCGGCCGGCCTCGGTGATGGCGTTCAGTTCCTCGCGCAGCTGCGCGCGCTGCTCGGACCAGGTTGGCGGCGGTTCATGGCCCATCGTGGACAGCTTCGCTCTCTTGCGGACAGCACAAGGTGCGGAGGCTGTCGCGCATGATCCTTCTGGGCGTCAACATCGACCACGTCGCCACCATCCGTCAGGCCCGCCGGGCCGATGAGCCGGATCCGGTCCACGCCGCCCTGCTCTGCGAACTGGCCGGCGCGAACGGTATCACGGTGCATGTCCGCGAAGACCGCCGCCACATCCAGGACCGCGATCTGCGGCTGCTGCGCCAGACCGTGCGTGGCACTTTAAACCTAGAGCTGGCCCCGCGCGAATCGGGCGGCGTGATGGATCTCGCCCTGGAGGTTGGTCCCGACCAGGTCTGCCTGGTCCCCGAGCATCGTGCCGAACTGACGACCGAAGGTGGCCTCGCCGTGTCGTCCGATGACGCCAAGCTGCGCGGTACGATCGACCGCCTCAAGACCCGCGGCTGCCTGATCAGCATGTTCATCGAACCCGATCCCGCGATCGTCGCCGCCGCCGCCATGGTCGGCGCGGACGCGATCGAACTGCACACCGGTACCTGGGCCAACGCCTGGGCCGCCTGTAAGGGCCGCGACGGCGACGCCAAGCTCGAGCGCGAACGCGTCCGGTTACGCAATGCCGCCCACGAAGCCGGCGAGCGTGGCTTGCGCCTGCACGCCGGTCACGGCATCAACTACGCGAATGTCACAGAACTGCTCGACCTGCCGCTGCTGCGCGAACTGAACATCGGCCACAGCATCGTCAGCCGCGCCGTGCTCGTCGGCATGGCGCGGGCGGTCCGCGAAATGAAGGAACTGCTGCGCTGACTGCTGCTGTCCGGTCCAGGGCGTTGCCCTGGCCGCAGCGGCGAGGACCGGGCGCCGAGCTGCGGTGGCGCCGAGCTGCGACAAAGTCCGTGGGGGCAGGGCCGCCAGGCCCGCGGGGGCACAGCCCCCGAACTTAAAGGGGCAAGCATCGGGCGCCGAGCTGCGTTGGCGGCATAGAATCGGCGCAGCCGATGCCGCCACGATTCCGGAGCCTGCGACGGAATCGAGCTGCGACAAAGGCCGTGGGGGCAGGGCCGCCAGGCCCGCGGGGGCACAGCCCCCGAACTAAAAGCCCCCGACTTACAGTAATCCGTGCTTCTTCATGCACGCCAGCATGGCAGCGCGCTTCTCTGGCTGCGGCGGGACCAGCGGCAGGCGGTAGTTCTCGGCGCAGAAGCCGAGAGCCGACACCGCGCTCTTGGCCGGGATCGGGTTGACGTCGGCGAAAGCATGCTTGGCCAGATCGACGATGACGCCGTGGTGCTTGCGTGCGGCAAGCATGTCGCCGGCAGCGCAGGCATCGCACAGCTGGCGCACCACGCGGGGTGCGAAGTTGGCGACCACGCTGATCACGCCACGTGCGCCCATCGCCATCATCGGAAAGGTCAGGCCATCGTCGCCGGACAGCACGCCGACGCCGAGGCGCAGCTGCTCCCAGGTCTGGTCGAGATTGGCGGCAGCATCCTTGATTGAATCCACTCCGCCTAGGGCGGCGACGCGGGCGGCGGTCTCGGGCAGCAGGTTGGTGCCGGTGCGACTGGGGACGTTGTACAGCACCATCGGCAGCTTGGTCGCGGCGCGCACCGCGGCGAAGTGCTGGTACAGGCCCTCTTGGTTGGGCTTGTTGTAGTACGGCGTGATGGTGAGGATGCCGTCGGCGCCCAACTTCTCGGCTGCCTGGGCGAGGCTGACTGCTTCGCGCGTGCTGTTGCTGCCGGCTCCGGCGATGACGAAGGCGCGACCGCGCACGTGTTGCACGACTTCGCCGATCATGCGGTGCTGCTCGTCATGGCTGAACGTGGCGCTCTCGCCCGTGGTGCCGCAGGGGACGATGCCCTGGGTGCCTTCAGCGATCATCCAGTCGATATGCTTCTTGAGCGCAGGGAAATCCACCTGGTCGCCCGAGAATGGCGTGACGACGGCGACGATCGAACCGGCAAATGGCATGGCAGCCTCCCTGGAAGGGCGGAAAGGCTAGGCAGCAGGTGCGCTGGGCAACCGCCAACGTACCAGCAGGACCTCGCCTGGCGCGGCATCAAGCTGCCAGCCATCGCCCTCGGGACTGATCGAACAGGGCGTCAGATGGTTGCCCCTGGCATCGACCTTCCAGCACTCGCCCCCGCGCGGACCATCGTGCGGCAGGAGCCAGGCGCGGGTGCGCGCGCCCGCCTGTTCGGCCAGCAGTAGCTCGCCCGTCCAACCGGCTGGTCGACTCACCCACAATGGGACCAAGGCTCCGAGTTCGGCCAGACGGAAGGGACGCGGAACGCTGATACCTGAGGGCAACGAACGTCCTGGCACCGCCAGGTGCTCGGCCAGCTGGCCCAAGGACATCGCTCCGCTGCTGCGGCGCGGAGCGGCCAGCGCCCACCCGGCGCTGGGTGCCGCGCGGATGCGCAGGTGGCCGGCGTGGGCATGAATGCATATCGGCCGGCCGGCGGCGGCGGCGATACCGCGCCCTGAATTGTCGGCCAGGCTGGCCCAGCGTATGCCAGGCGTCGGTTCCATCGGCGGGATCAGGGCGCTGGCCGCTTGGCTGACTCGCCAGCGCGCGCCTTCGATGGCCATCAGCACGTCGGCCGAGCGCTGTGCGGTGGCATGGTCGATCCAGCACTCGGCGATGCCGCTCCAGGTTGCGGTTATGCGCAGGTGGTCCTCGTTGGCGTGCAGCGAGTAGATGAGGTCGAGTCGTCCGCTTGGCGCATCACGCCGGACCGCTACACGGGCGCGCACCGGTCCGTCTTCCAGGACGCTGACGGTAGCCTCGCCGCCCAGCGGGAGGCCGTCAACCGACGGGGCGCAGGCGGGGCCGCTGAGGTCGGCGAATACGCCGTCCCAACACAGTCGGCCTATCTGCCCGAGGGCATCGAGTTCGACCCGTACCCGGCCATTGTCGATCACGGTCTGGGTGACCTCCCAATGGGCCCCAGGCGCGGGGTCGTCGTGTGCCGTCAGGGTCGTGCCGCCCAGCGGCCCAAGCGGCACCTGGACCAGCCAGGCCGGCCCAAGTGCGCCTTCGGTGGGCTGGACCGGATGACGCGCTCCGCGGTCGTCGCTCAGCGACCACGGTGCGCGAGGGCCGTTCGGATGCAGCGAGATCAAGCAGGGCCGAGCCAGGGCGAGGGGATTCCAGGCGCCCAGTCCTTCGCCGCCGCGACCGGTCAGGGCTGCGACTGGCGGTCTGCTGGCGTCCTCTGCCCAGCGCCCGGCTGCCAGCAGGCCCTCCCAGGCGGCGCCATCGCCGCAACCAACAGCTGCTGAGGCGTCTTCCAGACGAGCCAATTCATAGAGCGACTGCAGCGCGCCGGCGTCCCAGCCGGCGAAGCCGGCCAAAGCGGGGAGGGCGCCGCAATGCAGCACGGCGTCTTCATCGGGGGTGGCATCACCCTGCTGGCGCACCAGCAGACGTGCGCCACCCGCGCCCTCCCAGCGCAGGCAGGGTCGCGGGGCATCACTGAGAGTCAGTTCGGCGGTTCCACCCAGACGCAGGAGGTCGGGCAGGACATGGTTCCCGTGCGGCAGCGAATCCGCGGTCAATCGGGTGCCGCCGTGGCGTTCCAACCAACGCAGCAGGAGCATGGTCGGAGGCAATGCCCCATCGGGCATCAACGGCAGGGCGGGGGCGTCCACGCTGGGCATGTTCAGACCGGCGGACACACCAGCAAGGACGGCTCTGCTGCCGGCCCTTGCGCCAGGGGGGGCATGACGGAAATTACCTGTCCAGATGCCCGTACGTCAGGCGATCCATTTTCTCGGACAGGCGGCGACCAATTTTCGTCAGACTGGGGCGATTGCTCCAAGCAGCCGCCGGCTCGCCCGTGAGCTAGCGCAGGCCATCGGTAGCGTGCGTCCAGGCGGGGTGGTTATCGAACTTGGGCCTGGCACCGGCAGCGTCACCGATGCGTTGAGAACCTGGCATCCGACCGCATCGGTCATTGCGGTCGAGAACAATCCGACCTTTGCCCGGCGCTTGTCAGATCGTTTGCCGTCTGTTCAGGTGGTCCAGGGCTGCGCGTCGGCTCTCCCGGAGCATCTGCGGCGCTTTGGCCATGGTCGCGAGGATGTTGTCGCGGTGGTCAGCGGTCTGCCCTTGCTCTCGCTCCCCCCCGAACTGGTAAGCCGCATCTTTGACTCAGTGCGCGACGTGCTGCTGCCAGGTCGCCGCTTTGTGCAATTCACCTACAGCGCGCGGGCGTTCAGCAGACTGGCTCCTGAAGGGTTCACCCCCGAACCGCGTCGTCGCGTCTGGTTCAACGTGCCGCCTGCCATGGTGCTGCCGTTCACCCGCACGGGTGTTGTCGCGTGTTCCACCGCATCCTGACCCTGGTCGTCTGTCTTGCCGCGATTGCTTCGGTGGTCGCTGCCATCGGCATGCGTGTCCGGGCCACGCGCATGACAGATCCAGCGCAGATCCTGCGAACGTATGTGCCGGATGTCCCGGTCGAGACCAGCAAAGTGGCCACGTTGGTGGGGAGAAGTGAGCATTCCGTCCAGATCGAACTGCGCGCCGACCTTGCCTGGGTGCGCACCTTCGCGGATCGTAACGGTTTCAAGCCGGTCACCGGGGAACTGATCGGCATGTCAGCGGAACGCTGGACGCGTGATCCGGACAAGCCAGGTGGTGCCATACTGCATTTGATGAAGCCGCTTGATGGTGGTGACCCTGCCCTGCTGACCATCTCCGAGGAGAGCGTCAAGTAAGGCGGTCCGGATTAAGCGTCTGCCTCGATGTGGATCACCTCGGCGATGTGGCTGTGCCGGGCGATGCCGCGTTCGATCTCGCGCCGTTGCCGGCGGGCCAACTGGGTGCGCATGTTGTCGACCGCATCGGTGAACTGGTAAACCGGTTTGGCCACGTAGGTGATGCGCACGACGCCATCTTCGACGCGACCGCCTGCGTTTTTTACCTGCTGGAGCGCCCGAATGCGAATCGCGTCCCGCTCGGATTCCAGCCGGCGGATCTCCTCCGTGATCGCGACATAACGGAGGAGTTCGTCCACGGCTACTTCGCTGGAGCGGGCTGCAGGGCCGCCGGATCTGCCGGATTCTCCTTGTCGAAGCTCTTATTTGCTTCGGCAGCCGCGTTCTGGTTGGCGGCACGCGTTTCGGCGGCGCTGGGCGCTGGGCGCTCTTCGCCACAAGCGGCAAGGAAGAGGACCGGGAGAGCGAGCAGGGCGAGGAGGAGGCGCATGGCGGCAGTCTGCACTGCCTGCAACGAAATGAAACGACCCGCCGTCCGGCGGGTCGTCACGGGAACCATAGTTCTGGCCGGCGGCCTTGAGGCCGCGCAGCCATCACAGGTCGGTGCGGACCTTGGGGAGGTTGTAGATCGAGGACTTCTTGTCCGAACTCCACAGGCCCTTGGCCTTGAGCTTTTCGATGCGCTCGATGCGACTGAGGACGTTGCGCTTCTTGGCAAAGCCGCCCTTGCTGGCAAACGATCCGTGCATGGTCATGTCTACTACTCCTGCGAGGGGCGGAAACGTAGGGAGTGTCGCCCGATGTTCAAGTGCGAGGTTCAACGGTCTGCTGATGACCACAATGGGTGCAGGCCGCCAGATAGGCATCAAGCCGGTCCTGAGCCTGGTACTCCTTGTTGCAGTGTAGGCAGGTCACTGGACGGGTGGCGCTCGAATTGGCTTTGCCGCCAACCACGGCCGTACGGTGAGCTTCGGCCATGCGACCTTTGATCGCATTCTCGAGGTGGGCATCGATCCAATCGCACAGCTTCATGGTCGGACCGCCCGGCTTGGACTGGAATCGTTCGCGCACCTCCTCGACCGCCTCGCGCAGGGGGGTGGCGCCACGATCGTGGTAGAGGTCACGGAAGGCTGCGCGCAAATCGCTGACATCCGTCTCGCTCATGCCATCGCGGCGCAGACCGATCACGTTGACATTGCGTGGCTCGGCGGGGGTGCCTTCGGCCATGACGTAAGGCGGCACATCGAAACGGACGCCACACATCGCGCTGACAATCGACAGTTCGCCGACGGTGACGAAATGGTGCATGCCGACCATGCCGCCGATGATCGACTTGCGACCGATACGGCAGTGTCCGGCCAGCTGGGCGCAGTTGGCGATGACCACGCCGTTGCCGACCTCACAATCATGGGCGATATGGGCGTAGGCCATCACCAGGACATCGTCGCCGACCCTGGTGGCCATAGCGCCGGTGGCCGTGCCCTTCGAGATGGTCACGCATTCGTGGATATGGCAGCGCTCACCGACCACGACTTCGCTGTCCTCGCCCTTGAACTTCAGGTCCTGCGGGTCCGAACCGACGACGGCTCCGGGGTAGATGCGGGTTCCGGCGCCAATGGTGGCGCGGCCATAGACGCTGGCGTGGCTTATCAATTCGACGCCGGCTTCCAAGCGGACTTTGCCGCGGACATAGCAGAAGGGTCCGACAATGGCGTCGGGGTGGATCTCGGCCTGGGGGTCGACGACGGCGAGCGGATGGATCGGCATGGGGATTCCCAGGCTAGATGCCGACGAGGGTCGGCGCAAGCTGTGGTCGTGGACCGGGTACCTTACGCACAGATCGCGCACGCCTGCCTGGCTGAAGGTCTGACCCATCTGGCCAGCATGGATGCTCCGGCGTCACTCGATGGCGCTGGTTTGGAGCGCATGCTCGTCGACGGAGTCGGCGATCTGGCCTGGCTGGCCGCTGAACACGACCTGCGCCTGCGCCCAACCGGCCTGCTGCCGACCGCTCGTTCGATCTTGTGCGTCGCCTGGCATTATCAGCCGGCCATGCCAGTCCCAGAACTGCGCCGGGCCGCTTATGCGGCGGGCAAGGACTACCATGTGCTGCTGCGTCCTAAGCTTGGCCGGGTCGGGCAGGCGTTGAACACGGCCTGTGGCCAGTCCTGGAAGCATCGCGCCTGTGTCGACTCGGCACCGTTGAACGAACGCACCCTCGCCAGACTCGCCGGGTTGGGCTGGCTGGGGCGCAATGCCCTGCTGATCAGCCCCGAGACCGGTTCCTACCGGCTCCTCGGATTTCTGCTGACCGAAGCCCCGCTAGAACAGGTCCTGGGCGGCCATGGCGAGGATCGCTGCGGCAGTTGCACGCGATGCGAGACCGCCTGTCCAACCAAGGCCCTGACTGGTCGACGCTGTCTGACCGAGCGATGCATCAGCTATCTGACCATCGAACACCAGGGCGTGATCAGCCGCGAACTGGCCTCTTGCTTCAACGGCTGGTGGTTCGGCTGCGACATCTGCCAGGAGGTATGTCCATGGAACCGCTTCGCCCCGCCGGGTGAGGATGTCCGCCTAGCCGGCATCGACCACGAAGCTGACCTGCTGAACCTGACCGCCGACCGCTTTGATGCCCATTTTGCCGGCCGGCCTATTCGCCGCCTCAGCTGGCCACGCTTTCGCCGCAACCTCATGGTCGCCTTGTGGAGCATCGGGCGGCTGGACGAGGCGCGGATGATAGCGCACGACGACATCCCACTGATTCGGGATCAGGCGACCGAGCTGGGACTGTAACAGAGCGCGGCCGACCCGGCCGCGCTCCTCAACCTTGCAGGGCGCACTCCACGCCTTCGACTAGCGCGTCCCAGCTAGCTTCGATGACGTTTTCGCTGACTCCGACAGTACCGAAGGTGCGGCCTTTGAACTGATGTTCGATCAGCACGCGGACCTGGGCGGCAGTGCCGGCCTTCGAGTCGACCACGCGGACCTTGTAGTCGGTCAGGTGCAGGTCGCTGAGCTGCGGGAAGTTCGGCAGCAGGGCTTCGTGGAGGGCGTGGTTCAAGGCATCGACCGGGCCGTGGCCTTCGGCGACCTTCAGGCGGTTTTCTCCGGCAACTTCGATCTTCACCGTTCCCTCGACCAGATGGTCGGAGGAATCCGTGCCCAGGCCGTGCACACGGTAGTGGTGCAGTTTGAACGATGGCGTCCAGTTACCGAGATGGCGGCGCACCAGCAGTTCGAACGAGCCGTCGGCAGCCTCGAAGGAGAACCCACGGTTCTCCTTCTCGACGATCTCATCGAGCACGGCCTTCTGCAGGGCCGGATCGCTAAGCATCGGGAAGCGGGCGGACAGTTTGGCCTGGACGTTCGAGCGGCCGGCCAGTTCTGAGATCAGGATGCGGCGTTCATTGCCGACCGATTCGGGTGTGACGTGTTCGTAGGTCAGCGCGTTGCGCTGCACCGCGCTGACATGGATGCCGCCCTTGTGGGCAAAGGCCGAGCGTCCGACGTAGGGCTGGTTAACGGGCCCAACCAGATTGATGCGTTCCCACACTGCGCGGCTGGCCTCGGTCAGGCGCAGCAGATGGCCGGCGGGCAGACATTTCAGACCCATCTTCAGCTCGGCATTGGCGATGACGACGCACAGATCCACGTTGCCACAGCGTTCGCCGACTCCGTTGATGGTGCCTTGCACCTGGATGCAGCCGGCATTGACCGCCGCCAGGGTGTTGGCCACGGCCAAGCCGCCATCGTTATGCACATGGATGCCGAACGGGGCGGTGGGCAGGCGCGCGCGCAAGGCGGCCAGCGCGGCGACGATCTGCTCGGGCAGAGTTCCGCCATTGGTGTCGCACAGGACCAGCCGGCTGGCGCCTGCGGCATGCGCTGCCTCTAATGTGCTCAGGGCATATTCGGGGTTGGCCTTGTAGCCGTCGAAAAAGTGCTCGGCGTCATAGAACACTGGTTTGCCGGTGGTCTTGACCAGGTACTCAACTGAACTGCCGATCATCGCCAGATTGTCGTCCAGGCCGACGCGCAGAGCCTCGCGCACATGTAGGTCCCAGGTCTTGCCGAAGATACAGGTGGCATCGGCCTGGGCGGCGACCAGGGCGAGCAGGTTGGGATCGTCCTGGGGAGCGTTCTTGAAGTGGCGGGTCGAACCGAAGGCCGAGATTTTGGCAGTCTTCAGGCCGAGGCCCCGCACGTCGCGGAAGAATGCCTTGTCCTTCTCATTGGACATCGGCCAGCCGCCTTCGATCCAGGCGACGCCGAGCCAGTCCAGCACCTGGGCCAGGTGGAGCTTGTCGGCCAGGCTGAGGTTGACGCCCTCGCCTTGTGAGCCGTCACGGAGCGTGGTGTCGTAGACTTCGAGATCAGAGTTCATGGATGCCTCGGGAAACAGAAAGGGGCCCTTCGCCAACGGCGAAAGGCCCCATATCGGGCTTCGCGTGGCGAAGTCGGATTAGGCGGTGCGGATAATTCGAACCGGCTGCATGCGGGGTTTCTAGACTATGTCCTCGGGAAGGCAAGAGGGTCCAGGGCGCAGCCCTGGTCGCAGCGCAGCGAGAATCGGCCGCCGAGTGGCGTTGGGCGGATAGGATAGCGAAGCCATCCCCCACGGTTTCGAAGCGTAGCGCCGAAACCGAGCCGCAACAAAGGCCGCGGGGGCAGGTCCATCGTTAAAGATCACTGGGCCGGCGAAGCCGGCCCCGGTGCATCGCCTTGTTGGGCAGAACCGTGATCGCGAATCATAAGTACAAAGATTGGACATAGCCGGGCGACCCGGCCACACGGGCGTCCCGTACGCCCAGCGCCAGTGGTGCTGCTGACGTTGTAAAACGGCCGATGCTGCCGTGGCCCTTGCTGATGATCCCCATCAGCATGGGCCACGGAGCATCGGCCATGAGCCAGCATTCTCTTCTTTCCTTCCAACGCCACCTGCAGGCGCAGGGCAAGCGCCCGGGCACGCAGGAGCCTGTCGGAGATAGGCCGACGAAGGTGACGAAGCGTATCGCTGGGCAGATCCAAGGCGGAGGGATGCGCCAAATAACAGCGCTATTTGGACATTCCGACAACGCAGGAGATGCCCTGCGAGACCGCGTCAGCTTTGCTGGCCTATCTCCGACAGGCTACTAGGTGGTCACCAGGGCAGGATTCATATCTGCTGAGAGTTCGTCGTAATAAAATTTCGCCCTATTATTGAAATAATCATGATGCCGACCTCCTTCCCACTGACGAAGGTGCCGTTAGACAGTTTCTTGCGTATCAGAAAGACCTTTCTATAAAGGTGTCGTGGACACCCAACCCATTCCCAACCTGCGCGGCCGCTGGCGCGGCGTTACTGACGACCTGCGGGCGAAGATCCAGGACGGGCGCTTGGCGCACGGGGCCATGTTGCCGTCGCGTCCAGAGTTGTCGCGCCGCTATGGGGTCGCGCTCGGGACCATTGAGCGGGCGATCTCGCAGCTGGTCGACGAACGGCTGTTAGTCGCTGAAAATGGCCGCGGCACCTTCGTGGCCGCTACCGGCACTGAGCCACTACGGCTGCTGGCCGCCAAGCGGCTGGGCATCGTCTGCGAAGTCAGCAGCAGCGTGAGTGAAGGTGACGCCCACTGGGACACCAACCTCCTGCGTGCGGTAGAGGTGGCGGTTAGCAGCGACGGGGGCTCGTCGCTGGTGGTCGACCGGGCGGATCCAGCCGGACCCTGGCGCAACGTCGAGGACTGCTGCGTCGAGGCGGCGGCCGGTGGCATTGATGCGCTGCTGGTGATCGGCACCGGGCATAACGAAGAGATGGCCGACGACGCACTGCGGGTGGCGACGCGGCACGGCGTGCCGCTGGTCTACCTGGTGGGCTGTGCCCTATCCCGTCCGCTGGCGCAGGTGGCGATGGACGACTTCGATGCCGGCATGCAGGCGGCCCGGCAGCTGGTCGCGGCCGGGGCGCGCACCCTGGTGTGCTGCGCCACGTCGCCGACCCGGTGGCGCGACCAGCGCATCGCCGGGGTGCGAGAGGCCGCCCGTTATGCCACCACGCCGGTGGTGGTCGAGGCGCTCCCTGCACAGCTCGAAGACGACCTGCCCGCTGCAGCCCAACTGTGCGCCCAACGTATCGCTGCCCTGCACGCCGCCGGTGGCGCGCCCGGCCTCTTTGGAATTAACGACCAAGCCGCCCTCGCCACCCTCGACCTGCTCGCAGGCATGGGCCTCGGCCCAATCCCGGCAATGGGGGTCGATGACCGCTTAGCCGCCCGCGCGCGCGGGCTAACCACCCTGCGACCCGACTTCACCCGTCTCGGCGAAGAGGCTTGCCTGATGCTCGGGCGAGTCCTGGCCGGCAGCGCCTCGCGGGTGCCACTGAACATCCCCTTCCGCCTCGTCCGTCGCACCTCAACCATTTCCTGAATCGGAGCGGCCATGCTCAAGATCGTCACCCTCTCTCTCTCCCTATTCCTGTTCCTCATCATGCCCCTTGCCACTGCTGCGGACACAGTTCCCGGTGCCTGGGTAGAGGCCGAGACGGCGGTGGATGGACAGCATCCGGCGAAGGAGGCGAACTGGGCCTCCGGCGGGCATTACCTCGACTTCATCGGGGCTGGCACCCGCCTCACGCTGCAGGTCGAGCTGCGCGAGCCGATCGCCGACGCCGGTCTGTGGGTGCGCTGGGCTGCCGGCGGGGCCACTACCATCGGCTTCGACGTGGTGGTCGATCCGGGCAAACCAACGGCCGGACGCCTGGAGCTGACCCGCCCGATGAGCTGGTCACCAGCGCCCTACGGAGCCGACTGGCACCGTCCGGCGTGGTCGCGCCTGCACCTCGGGGCGCTGCCAGCCGGGAAGACGCGCATTGTCCTCACCGGTGCTGGCGAAGGTGGTGGCTGCATCCTGGACTGCGCCGGAATCGCACCGTGGCGCGATGGCCTATGGTCACCACCAGCGAAGGTCGAAAACGGCGTGCTCTCTGGCCCCGGCGTGTTGATGCCGCCGATCACCCTCGGCGTGGTGCAAGACGAGGCGAACATCGGGCTGTATGCCGGCGAGAAAGTCCTTGGCGCCGGCAAGCCGCCATTGGTCTTCAAGATCCGCCTGCGCAACAACCGCGACGACCGCGCAGTCCAGGCCCGACTGTCAGCGAACCTCGCCACCGAAGAGGCGTCGGTCAGCGACCTTCCGGTGCAGTCGGTTGAGATAGCGCCCGGCTCCGAGAAGACGGTCGACGTCAGCTTCGCCGCGCCGGGCTACGGCTGGTACGAGCTGCGCCTGAGCGCCACCGTCGACGGCGGATCGTCTGAGGCGTCGACCAGTTTCGCCGTCATCCGCCCGGCGGCGCGCGGAGTGCGGCCAGACAGCATCTTCGGCTTCAACATGGACGAGGGGAAGCCGGCCCACCTCGCCATCGCTGAGGCCATCGGCATCAAGTGGCGGCGTGGTGTGCCGGGGACCTCGACCAACCTGGTGGCCCCGAATCCAGGCCAGTGGTGGGACGCCAGCGCCATCGCCGCGGCGAAAAAAGGCTGGCAGGACTGGCGCGATCACGGCGTTCTCAGCCTTGGCTACGTCAACTACAACGCGCCATGGAACGCCCGCGAGATGGCCGGCCGCGGCTCGTGGCAGGTGCCGCCGAAGGATCTTGCAGTGCACGCCGAGGCGGTGCGGCGGATGATCGAGCCGTTCAAAGACGACGTGAAATACTGGGAGCTGTGGAACGAGCCGGTGCCGGGCGGCCACTTCTGGGGAGGCACCGCCCAGGACTACCGCGACATGTGCCGGGCGGTGTGGGACGCGGTCAAGCCGACGATGCCCGACATCCAGCTGATCGGCGGCTCGTACACCCACACCCTGCGCGACATGGTGCTGGCGGACGGCGCGCGCAACGCTGGTTATGTCGACGGATCCGCAAGCCATCCCTACGGCCAGCCCAACCTCTTCACTCCGGTTTCGGGCGCCCTTGAACGGGCGATGCTCGAACGTGATGCACGCGGCAAGGGTAAGGCCGGCGTCTGGTTCACTGAGCTCGGCACCTTGCAGTGGGGCGGGCCGGCAGAGCAGCACCGCTTCCTCATGGCCCGCACCATGGCGCCGTTCTACCTGCTGAATCAGCTCGGAGTCGGCAACGGCGTGCCATGCAAGGTGTTCATGTTCACCATCGACTATCGCGGCAACGGCGATCCGAGCTATCCCGGCAACCTCTACGGCCGTGGCACCCCCGATCCGGCCATCGCCACTTTCAGCGCGCTGACCCACTTCACCGAGGACGGTGTCCTGCAAGGCGACCTGTGGTCGGCGAGCAAGCAGGGCTGGGCGCTGCACTACCTGAAGCCCGACGGCAGCAGCGTGGTGGCGCTGTGGCCAGAGCGCGGCCTTGACCTCGACTACAACCGCAGCGTACGCATCACCCTTCCGGCCGAAGATTTCCAGGTCTTCGACCGCTACGGCCGGCCGGCGGGCACCCGTCAGGGCGCCGACCTGGTGCTAAGCGCGCGGACCTGGGAGGTTCACTACTTGGTCAGTGCCAAGAAGTCGGTGGCGGTGGCCGCGGCAGTGCGCGCCGCCCGCCTGGTGGGCGTCGACCGGCCCATACAGGTGGCGGTAAAGTCGCTGACCGCCCCGGTCGATCGGCTTCCGACCCTGCGCATCCGTCTGGAGAACCGCATGCTCCAGCCCACCGATGCAACTTTGACCATTGAGGCGCCAACGACGCTGACCCTGGCGAATAAGAGCATGCAGGTGAAAGCCTTGGCCCCCGGCGCCACCCGCTGGGTCGAGATCCCGCTGACCGCCGCCACCGCCGATCCGAGCAATTCCTATCTTGTGCGCTGGCACCTGACCTCGGCTTTCGGCGGGCAGAGCGGCGAGCAGCTGGTGCAGGTGGCCTGCGCCACCTACGGCACGCCCGTCAAGCCCGCCGACTGGGACCAGGCCATCCCAGTTCGCATCCGCAATCCCGGCCGCTGGAACGACTGGCACCGTGAAGAGCGCCCGCTGCCGATGGAAGTCGGCGAGGGCTACACCATGCGCACCATGTGGGACGACCAGCGTCTCTACCTTTCAGCGACCGTGCGCGACCTGACCCCGAAGCCGGGCGACTGCCTGCAGTTCGCCTTCCACTGCCTGGAGCGCAATCCTGACGACCTCCTGGCCGGCCATGTCCTGCGCGGCAAGTGCCTGGCCAGCGATGTCGACTACGAGTTCAAGGCCGGACTGTGGCGCCTGGGCGAATACACCTCGGCCATCCCCGATCTCTACCAGATCGTACCGCCGGCGGCGAAAGTCGATGAGCAAGCGCTGCAGGGCTGCGTGCCGCAGCTCGTACGCCTCTGCGCCCCCGGCACAAGACGGCAAAACCCGCCGACGTCGGCCTATAACAATCCGCAGACCACCCCGCCACTCGGCCCAATGGACGCCACCGTCGCTGGTGGTCGCGACGGGCAGGTGCGCATCACCTACGACCAAGCAACGAAGACCTATCGTTACGAAGTGGCGCTGACCTGGGATGCACTTGGCCCGCTGGCGGCGCAGGTGCGTGGCCTCAAGCCCGGCGCAGCGACTCGCACCAACTTCACCTTCCACGTGATCGACCAAAGTGACTGGCACCGCCGCACCTACTGGGAAGAGACCGAAGGCGACGTGGAGTTGGCAGCCGAGGGTCTCGCCTTCCGCCCCGGCACCCCGTGCTGGTCGAACGACTACCAGCTGCGAATCCTGGCCGAGTGGGGCTTTGTGCGCCCGGAGGCCAAGCAGTGAAAATTCAGACCGCCAAGCCGGTGGCCATCGCCACCCTATTTGTGGTCGCCGCTCTCATGCTCGCTCTGTCCATGTGGTGGACCCTGCGCGCTGAGGTTGAGGTCATCGACCGCATCACTTTCGAGGGTCGCGGTGGCCAGGCGCAACTGGTCGGGCATCTCATCGTGCCGGTGCCAGACCTGGAAGCAGCCGCCGGCAGTGACACCCAACCGCTGGACCAGCTGCTGGCGCTGCGCGGTGGGCCGCTCTCGAGCTTGCGTACGCTGATGCCGTCCGAGCCGCTCCAACAGGATCTCGGCGGTGGGCTGGTCGCGCTGGTGTGGGCGAGCGCCTGTAACCTGCCTGAGCCGGAGCCCGGGCAGTGGCCGGTGGCGCACGTCTGCGCGGTAGTCCGCGCCCCGTTCGGGAGTGCTGCCATCGAGGCTCTGATTGAACAGGTGGCGGTGATCGGCTCTCTTGGCCGGGTCATTGCCGCCAATCCCGATCCCAGCCTCAACGGCGCTGTCAACTCGCCCATACCAACGACAGATGGCCATAGAGGTGCACCATGAAGCCATTCCGATCGGCCTTCACCCTGATCGAGTTGTTGGTGGTGATCTCGATCATCGCTATCCTCGCTGCGCTGCTGCTGCCGGCGATCGCGCTGGTGCGCGACTCGGCGCGCACCTCGGTGTGCGCCAACAATCTGCGCCAGATCGGCTTGGGCTTTGCTACCTACGCCAACGATTTCGACGGCTTCCATCCCGGCTTCCAATCGAACCACCCAGACCTGTGGAACGACCCCGGGCACTACGGCATCTGGTCGGCCCGGATCATGCCCTACCTCGGATTCGACAACACCCTACAGATCGTTCCGACGCTGGTCTGCCCCAAGGGCAACTGGCAAAAGAACACGTTGGGTGATTGGCATCTCCTGCTCACGAGTTACGCGATGAACGGCCCACTTCTCAACCAGTGGAACCTCAACGCCGATCGCGATGGCTATCCTCAGAGCAAAGTCCCGCGTCCGTCGCAGAGCATCTTGGTCACCGAGATCTGGGCGATGAACACCGACGGAACGGCATGGGCCTCTGGCGGAGCGGCCGATCCGATAAACCGTGGCTCGCTCACAGGCGACCGCAGGACGCCGACCATGTTCGGCTATTGGACCTGGGCGGCCTGGCGTCTGAGCCATCGCAGCAAGGCCAACATTGTCTGCTACGATGGCCACGTCGAGACGGTGAGTCGCAATGACACCGGCTCCTTCCTGCCCGACACCCGACTGCAGCCCTCGGTGCCGAGCCGCTGGTTCGGAACCTATTGATCCCTGCCTGCACCGCGACCGTGGCGAATTCGCGGTGCCGAAGAGAGCCGCCAAAGCCTGTTCAGTCTCTTCGTCGGCTTATCGCCTAGCAACCAGGTCGACTGGTTTCGTTCAAGTATTTATAATTCAGTAACTAACAACAAATCCATTGCGGTAGATAACGTCGTCAACGACGGCGTATGCTGCGCTGCAAACCATAGGATCTGCCATGATTCCGCACTGCTTCGAACTGCCCAACCAAGTCACCATTCCGTGCCTGATGCGCGATGGTGAATTCCTCGGCCTTGGCAGCATCAGTGTCGGCGGGATTCCGCTGCGCAGTGGTCGCCTGCCGATGGGCGTCGAGATCCGTTCGCCTGATGCCATAGAACTCAGTCACTGGCGTCCGTTGTCGTGCCTACAGGTTGACGGTGGATGGGACATCACGCTGACAGCACACGCCAAGCGCGGCGGGGTGATGGAGTGGATGATGCATACGGTGCGCAATCGCTACGCCGTCGATGACTGGTCTACGGCTGCGACACCACTTGATGATACCACACTGACGCTCGAGTTGCGCCCGGCGGCACGCACCCTCGATGGCCGATGCGGCGTCGGCTTTTCCTACCGCTGGCGCTACAAATCGACGTCAGTGCCGATCTACAAAATACTTGATCGCAGCTCGTGGGAACCAGGCGGCGCAGCCGAGGGCTGCACGGCGTGGAATCGTTCGGCCTTCGCCCCGGCGATTTGCTCCTTCGGCGGCATAGGTTCACGCTATACTACTGAATGGTGGCTGCCCGGCATCCACAATCCCGACATCTTCCAATTCGTTCCGCTGCAAACCCAGATGAGTGGCTTTACCTGCACCGCTGGAGCCGGCGGTGTGCTCATCACCTTGGCCGAAGAAGTGGCGCACATCCGCACCTACCTCGACAAACCCTACCGCATGGATGAATGCCTGCACCTGCACGAGCATTGCGGCGACCTTGGTCTCGAACTGGCCACGTCACCGATGACGGTGTTGTGGTTTGCCGGCGTATCAGGCCGCGTCGACACCGCCAACCTGCACGAAGCCGTGCGCCAAAGCGTCTCGATCAGCCTGCACAAACAGGCCGGATTGCGCCCTGATTTCGTTACCAGCTATGGCATCATCGAGGAATGGGGCCTGCCGGATCTTGATGTCTACGTGAACAAGGCTGCGCCGGCGATCACCGCCGCCGGACTGAAGACCTGTTTCTTCCCCAGCATGTTCCAAAACAACATGAACACGTGGGGCGTGCAGAATATGTGCTGCACCGTCGACCTCAAACTATCCGAGCAGATGGCGCCGCAGAAGTTCAAAGCCTTCGTCGACGCACTGCATACCGGCGGCTGCCGCGCCGAGATGTGGGCCAACACCAGCTATTCGACCCTGACCACGATCTTCGACACCGACCGCGAGCGCGGCTTCAAGGGTAAGCTGACGCCCCTACCGCGTGAAGGCTCGGTGATGGAAGTGGTACACAAGGCGGCCCAACCGTGGGTGCGCAATCCCAGCGGCGCGATTGAAGCCGATCACTACGCGCCGGTGTTCGCCTGCGCCAACCTGCGCGATCCCGACATGGTCGCCTATTGGCATCTGCGCTGGCGCGAGGCCAAGGATGCCTACGGACTCGACGGCATCTTTCTCGACAGTTCATTCAACCTCAGCAGTGATAAATTCCATTGGCTGGGTCACGTCAACGGCTCTGGCGGCGCCACGGCTGATCAGACGCATCTGCTGGGGAATCAGCGGCCCGAACGCGAACCAGAACGCGCCATATTGAGTCAATTCCGCGCGCACCTGTCGCTGATCCGCGAGATGCAAGGCTATGGCTATGCCTACTGCACCGAAGACATCGGCGTCTTCGGCACGCACCGCCATGGGCCAGGCATGCGTCAACGCCTAAACAGCATGTTCATGTGGAGCGAATGTATCCAGCCATTCGACCATCGTGAGGTGACCGCCGCCGGCGCGGAACCCAACGATGTCCTGTTTCAGGGCATGGCCTTCCGCACTGCGTGGACGTTGCACTATGACTTCGCTAATGATTGCCTGAGCTGGAGCGGCTACAGCGCGCGCGACCAGCGCGATCAACCGAGTGCACTGCAGCTGTCCTGGCTGCATGCCTTCGATGCCTGCAATGCCGACATGCAAGGTGCGCGACGCATCCTGCCCGATGAATCTGGGGTTGAATACACCGGTCACGCTTGCCGTATCGTGTGGAGCTTCCGCGACCAGGACATCGCGCTGGAACAAGCTACGGCAGTCGATGTCCTCGGTGGCGATTCCTGCACCGGCACGTTGCACGCCAAACGGCACGGGATCTATCGTATCAGTGGATGACGTGCATTTGTGTCACCCCTTTGTATCCCTTTCAAGCCACTGAAGCCGCCTCATCGCACCTCGCATAACACCCCACGATCTTCATGCCAAACCTCGATCTCGCCACGTTACCCTGGAACCTCACCGGCTGGATCCCGCACAACTGGGAGATGAGCATGACCATGGAAACCGGCATCCCCAGCCGGGCGGAAACTGGGCCACTGCCAATGCGCATTCCTGGCTCGGTGCAGCAGGTGTTGCTCGACAACGGAGTGATTCCTGATTGGCGCGATGGACTCGCTTCGCGTGCGGGTGAGTGGGTCGAAAATCGCCATTGGGTGTTGGGCACAGTGATCCCCGCCGGGACATTGAGCAGCCCTGGTCCGCACCGTTTACACCTGGGTGGCGTTGATGGCTACGCCGCAGTGCTGGTCGGCACCAAGATCATCGCGCGCCTAGCCAATACCTTTCATCCGCACGTCATCGATCTGCCGAGCACACCTGATGCACTGACCCTGCGCCTCGCTTTCACCGATCAGCCGCGCGCGCTGGGGCAAGTCCACCGCACCAGTCAGATCAGTGATTGGAAAAGTCGCTATCCGTACGTGTGGGATTGGACACCACGCGTCGCGCAAATCGGCGTGTGGGAATCCGCGATTATTACCAGTGGCCTGCAATTGACTGACCTGCGGGCGAGTACCGAGCACCGTGGCAGCGTCACTACGAATTGGCAGTCAGCCGCATTCCCGCCTACGGCCCGCGTGCGCGTGATCGTGCGTGATGCCAAAGGTGTTGAAGTCGCCCGCACCGAAGTCGCCGCGAGTGCCGGCACGGCAACCTGCCGCGTCGACAACGCACTCACCTGGTGGCCCAACGGCCACGGAGCGCAGCCGCTGTATCCGTTGGAAACCACGTTGATCGATGCCGGCCAGGAACTGCACCGTGATGTGCGCCAGATTGGTTTTCGCAGCGTCACTTGGGCCCCCTGCACTGGTGCGCCGGCTGGCGCCCGCGACTGGATCTGCACCGTCAACGCCAAGCCAATCTTCCTGCAAGGCGCCAACTGGGTGCCGCTGCGCACCTGCTTTGCCGATGTCACGCCCGATGAATACCGGGCGCGTTTGACCACCTACCGCGACCTCGGATTCAACCTGCTGCGCGTGTGGGGCGGCAGCGTGTTGGAGCGCGAACTGTTTTATGACCTGTGCGATCAGCTCGGCCTGATGGTGTGGCAAGAATTTCCACTGTCCTCATCCGGTATCGACAATCACCCGCCGGATGCACCGCACCTAGTCGAGGACATGCGCCGCATTACACGGCACTACGTCATCGCCCGCCAACACCATGCGTCCTTGATCGTGTGGTGCGGCGGCAACGAACTGCAGCGTGCACCTGATGGCGGCCCCGGCATCGGGCGGCCCTGTGACGAGCGCGAACCGATGCTGGCGGCACAAAGCGCAGTGTGCGCGGAACTCGATCCCCACACCCGTTTTGTTCCGGCTTCATCAAGCGGCCCACGCTTTATGGCTGACGCCAAAGAATACGGCCAAGGCCTCCATCACGATGTGCACGGCCCATGGGGTTGGGATGGCGATCTCGCCGGGTGGCGCGCCTATTGGGACGCCGACGACAGCCTCATCCGCACCGAAACCGGCTTCGCCGGAGCGCAGCCCGAAGACCTCACCCGCCGTCACGGTGGCCTGGCTGCGTGGCCCGCGACACGCGATAATCCATACTGGCTGCACACCTCAAACTGGTGGGTGCAGTGGGAGGAATGGAAACGCGAACAACCGCAAGGCGCGACCCTTACCGACTACATCACCTGGAGCCAACAGCGACAGGCTGATGCCCTCAGCTACGCCGCAGCCACCTGCAAAAAGCGTTTTCCCGCGTGCGGCGGCTTCATCGTGTGGATGGGCCACGACTGTTTCCCGTGCCCGGCAAACACCGCTGTGATTGATGTCCTTGGCCGACCCAAGCCGGCTGGATGGGCCCTGGCAAATATTTTTCGAAATTCCGCCACCTGATAAAGTTTGCCACACGAAACCATTCTGCATCAATTTGACCGCGCTCGAAATGGGAATCCGATACGCAGCGTGGCAGGTTTTTAAGCGGAACTCATCAGAGCGATGACACTCCCCTTTGCTATCCGCCACGCATTCATCCGCCGACACCACACTCAATCGTAAAAAAACTATATAATCATCGCTCGTCATACGTTGATTCGGACTCGACTTGTGAAGAATGCGAAAGTTGCAAATCGACCACGTGCGAATTGGGCCCATGAATTTTAATGGAGCTTTAAGAGCGGCCGTAAAATCCAAATATCAAACAGACCCATCACCAGACTCACGGCGTCGATTTGACGCCGCATTCAAACAGGGAGCATTCACTCTCAGCAAGCGCGTCGGCGTCAGCCAGGAAGCCAAGGAATTGCAGGTCGGTGAATCCAACCTGCGGAACTGGATCCAGGCCGTTGAGGCGCATGGTATACAAGCTTTCGCGCCGTTGTCGCAGCGCACCGATGTCGATGCCGAGTTGCGTTGTTTGCGTGACGAAGTCCGCGTGCTGCGGATGGAGAAGGATATTTAAAAAAAAGCGGCGGCATACTTCGCGAAGGAAAACGGGTGAGATACCGTTTCATCAAGGCCCATGACGAAACCTGGCCGGTGACGGTCCAGTGCCGTGTGCTCGGTGTCTCGACCGGAGGCTATTATTCGGGGATCGCACGTCCGAATTCTCGTCGCCTGCTCGATGATGACCGCTTCACACCCATGATCCGTCGTATTTTCGAGGAGCATCAGGGCCGTTACGGCGCCCCACGGATCACCGAAGAACTGCGGGCGCTCGGACAACGCATCAACCGCAAGCGGGTCGAGCGCTTGCTGCGCGAGATGGGTTTGCGCGGCAAGCAGAAATGCATTGCGTTGCTTCAAGACGCGGCGCGACAAAAGCCGCCTTTATCCAGCGGCTCCCATGCGCCGCGGGTTGAAGAAACCGGTGTTGGACATGGCCCCTGGTGATTTGCTCGGGGCGGCTGGGATCGGAGCGGGATTGTTTGACCCTCCCCCGATTCCGTGGACTTCCAGATAGGCGAATACGCCAAGGATGTTCACTATGACCAAAGCCATTTCACCAGCTTCCGAATCAACGCCACGGCGTAAGCATCCGAAGGAGTTTAAAGTACATGCGGTTTACCTTGCACGTCGACCCGAAATTGGGGTCCGTAAGGCAGCTACCGATCTGGGAATCAATGAATCGTTGCTGCGCAAATGGGCAGCCACGTTGATGGCAGATGGTGGCGAG